>PMKK01000179.1 GCA_003157715.1 Actinomycetota bacterium | reverse complement strand
GGACGTGCTCTTCAGCGGCCGCACCTCGGTGGTCGTCGCGCACCGCCTGAGCACCGTGCGTTACGCCGACCAGATCCTGGTGATCGAAGACGGTCGCATCGCCGAACGCGGCAACCACGACGAGCTCGTGGTGGCCGGCGGCCGCTACTCGGGCCTGTACCGCGAGTGGGAGCAGACCGGCAGACCGGTCTGAGGGTTGTCGGGCTGGGCCTCCGCCCAAGGCACCCGACTGTGCCGGCGCGGCCGCTCTGACTAAGAGTCGCGCACCAGGACGGCGTCATCGCCGACAGGCTCCGCGGGTCGCCGCCCTGCGGAGGGCGCGTCGACGCGGCGGCGCACCCGCCGTATGTCGGGCAGCGAGATCTGCAGCACGGCCGACGCCACCGTCGCCACGGTCGCCACGGTGAACGAGCCGCCCACGCCGATGACCCGCTCGATCGGCCCTGCGATGACCATGCCGAGGGGGAAGAAGGCCAGCGAGCCCATGTAGTCGAAGGCCGAGACGCGCGACAGCGCTTCGGACGGGATCTGCTCCTGCAACGTGGTCTCCCAAAGCACGTTCACGAGAGCCGCCGAGATGCCGCACAGGGCGGCGGCCGGCACCAGGGCAGTGGTGCCATAACCCAGCGCGAAGAAGGCAAAGAGCGGCACCTCAAGGAGCGTAAGCCAGCCGCACAGCAGCAGCGGCCGCGCCGGGCGCAGGCGCAAACCACTCACGCCGCCGAGCACCTGACCCACGCCGTGCGCCGCCAGGATCGCGCCCCAGGCCGCGGCCCCGCCCAACGAGTGTCGCGCCACGAGCGGGCCCAGCACCATGAGCGGCGCGATGATCAGCAGGTGAAACAGGGCGGCCTCGCAGACCACGACCCACAGCCAGGTGCGCGAGCGAAACTCCTGCCAGCCGTCGCGCAGATCGGCCAGAAAGCTGCCGGACTCAGGCGGTGCTTCGGCCGGCGCGCCAGCGGAGGACTCGACGGACACTTCGGCCGGCGCGCCGGCGGAGAGGCCGAACGACCCATCTGTGAGACCAGCCGTAAGGCCGCTTTCGGCGGCCGCAAGCGACCCCGGCGCGTGGAGCGCAGGCACGACGAGCCCCCGCAGGCCCCACAGAAAACAGGCGCTGATCAGGTAGGTGACGCTGTCTATGCCGATCGCCCAGCCCGACCCGATGACGGCCACCAGCACGCCGCCCAGGGCCGCGCCCAGGGTCACGCCGAGGCTCTCGGTCAGACCGCGCAGGGCGTTGGCCTGCTGCAGGTGCTCGGCGCTGACCGTGTGCGGCATGAGCCCTGACTGGGCCGGGCGGAAGAACGCCTCGGCTGAGCCGCGCACGAATTGCAGGACAACGAGATCGACGATGGTCGCCCTGTGAGTCAGCAGCAGCCAGGCCATGACCGCCTGACAGGCGAAGCGGATCACGTCGGAGACCAGCATCACCCACTGCCTGGGGAGTCGGTCGGCCCAGACGCCGCCGATCACCAGGAAGGCGACGAGCGGAACGAGACCGGCGGCCACGACGATGCCGACGTCGGTGGCCGAGTTGTGGCTGATCTCGAGCACGGCAAAAGCCAGCGCGACCGTGGTGATCGAGCTGCCGATGAGCGAGAACGTCTGGCCGGTGAACAGCAGCCGGAAGTCGCGCTCGCGCAAAGCCCCGAACATGCTCGGACGAGAAGCGCCTACGCCGGGCCTCCCTCTGCTTCGCACGGCGCCGCTGGCAGCGCCGCTACCCTTCCCCCGTCTTCGGCAGCACCCTGTCCAGACTTGAGAACAGCCACCAGTTGATCGGCCCCCACGAGCCGCATGGTGGCCGGCACGAGCAGAAGGCGGGCCGTGCCAGGAAGACCTTCGAGGATATACTAGACCGCAACAAGCCGCCGCGTGCGGCGGGCGCCTACTCGGAGGGGAGACGGGCGTGGAGGTCAGACACCAGCTTTCGGCGGGCGGCGTCGTGGTGCGCTCCGGCGAGACCGTCGAACTGTGTCTGATCAAGCCCACCGGGCGCAGCGTCTGGGCCCTGCCGAAAGGCTGGGTCGAGTCCGGCGAGACCCACGAGATGGCGGCCCTGCGCGAGATCCGCGAAGAGACCGGCATCGAGGGCGTCATCGACTCCGACCTCGACAGCATCGAGTACTGGTTCTTCTCGCGCGACGACAAGGTGCGCATCCACAAGGTAGTGCACTATTTCCTGGTGCGCTTCGTCTCGGGCGACACAGCGCGCCACGATCACGAGGTGGCCGAGGCGGCCTGGTTCGGCCTTGAGGCCGCCCTCGACCGCATGACCTACCCGAACGAGCGTCAGATCGTGCGCAAGGCGATGACCTTGCTGGCGCCCTAGACCCACACGACGGTCTCGGCGCCGGCGCGCGCCTCGGTCGTTCCGGCGGCCAGCAGCGCCAGGAGATCGGTGGCCCCCATGTCGACCACGTCGAGGTGAGTGACCGCGTAGCAGAGGGCGATCCTCTGGGCCGCCGGGCATTCGTCGGCCAGCCCCGGCCGCAGCCGCTCGAGTACTGCCTGCACCCCGTGCCGGCTGGTGTCGGGCAGCAGGGCGACGAACTCGGCATCGCCGGTGCGTCCCAGTACGTCGTAGCGCCGCAGGCCGGCGGCGAGGGTCCGGGCGGAGCAGCGCAGGAACTCGTTGAGGTCGGCGGCGCGCACGGCGCCCTCGGCCACGACGGCGACGAGGATCGCCCCCAGGCCGACGGCGGTGCGCCGGCAGCGCTCGAGTTCAACGGCCAGGCGCCGGACGATCTCGTCGGTGCTCAGAAGACCGGTCAGCTTGTCGGTGGTGGCCAGTCCGGCTACGGCGCGGTCGAGCCGGTCGACGACCACCTCGAGGCCCTCCGCATAGCCCACGCCGGCGCGCAGCAGCGCCTCGCTTTCGAGGGATCCGAGCCGCTTCGCGAGGAGCGCGTCGCGCGGCGCGGCCGCAGCCAGCTCGTCGTGAAACGCCCCGAGTCCGAGCTGGAGGGCGGTAAAGACGTCGGCCATGCGCAGCGCGCGCTCGGCGCCGACCAGACGGGCGCGACCCTCGACGGCGGCAAGAAAGACGGCGGGGTCGTCGGCGAAGAGGGCTTCGACCAGGTCGTCGACCAGCGGCTGGAAGACCGAGTCGTAGGGACTATCCAGCGTTACTGCCTGGGCGGCTGCCACCAGTACGGATCGCATGAACGCCAGCTCTCCACCGAATGCCGGTACGGGGTAGCATACAACCGATGAACGGAGTTTCTACACAGCGCAGGGAGCCGCCATCGTGCGGCTGACGACGCTCGGCACCCAGGGCTGGATCCCCACGGCCGAACGCGAAACGACCTGTTTCGCGGTCGGCGAAGGACGCCTGCTGTTCATCTTCGACGCCGGCACCGGCCTTGGCCGGCTGCTGCGCCCGCCGGCGTCACAGCTCCTTGCCGGCGCTGACGAGATCCACTTGTTCCTCACCCACTACCACCTCGACCACGTCTGCGGGCTCGCCTACCTGCCGGGTATCTTCGCCGGACGCACCCTGACGGTCCACGTGCCCGACGCCTCGCTGAACGGCGTCGACCCGCGGCGTGGCGTGCCTGAGCTCATCCGCAAGCCCTACAACCCGCACGCCTGGAGCGAACAGCCGGGCCTCGTGCTGCAGACTCTGCACGAGGGCGCGAACGAGGTCGCCGGTCACGAGCTGCGACTGCGTGCCCAGTGCCACCCCGACACGACGGTCGCCTACCGCCTCGACGACCTGCTCGTGCTGGCCACCGACACGGTGGCCGATCCCCAGACGGCGACGTTCGCCCGTGGCGTCGACATGCTCCTGCACGAGTCCTGGATCGACGGCATCGAAGAGGACGACCCCGGCTCCGCGGACCTGGTGCGCGCGACTTACCTCGCCCACAGCTCGGCTCGTCAGGCCGCCTCGCTGGCGGCTCAGGCCGGTGTCGGTGAACTCGTCCTCATGCACCTGAACCCGCTACGCGGCGAGCAGTACTACGCCCAGATGCAGGCCTCGGCGCGCGAGATCTTCGCGCCGACCTTCGTCTACCCCGACCTTCATGAGCGTGCGCTCGGCGGCTGAGGCCGGCCGGAAGCACCGGCCGGCGATCGATCATCATGTCTGAAGCCCAGCCCGACTCCGGTCAGGTCAAGCGCGCGCCCCTGTTCAGGAATCGCCACAAGCGCTTCTGGATCCTGCTCGCCCTGGTCGTCGGGGTCGGCGCCTTCTACCTGCCGTCGCTCGTCGCCTTCCGCTACACCGCCGCGGCCCAGAGCACCGGCTTTCTTACTCACCCCTGGCGGAGCTGGTCGTTCATCGCCACCGCCCTTACCGTGCCGGGCGACTCGCGCCTCAAGACGTCGGGTAACGCCCTGCGCGCCGCCGACAGCCGGTTCCACGGCTCGGCGATCGACCCGCACGAGGTGCGCCTGCTGTTCCTGCCCGAGGGCATGCCCTACACGTTCACGCACCCGCTGGGCGCCCGCACGGTGACGACCACGATCACGCCGCCCTACCGTTTCGTCTGGCAGGTCAGCGGCCACATCGACACCCTGAGCGGCCCGGACACCGTCGTCGCGATGCTCGACTACCGCACCGGCAAGCTGCTCTACGATGTGCGTGACGACCTGTCCCAGAGCCAGGGCGCGACCGAGCCCGACACCTCTTCGGCGGAACCGTCGCCGAGTGCCACGGCTACCTCGACCAGCCCGCTCCCGACACCCTGAGCGCGCCCGTGATCACGCTCGCCGCCGGCATCACCACGAGCGCCGTCATCCGTTGTCTTCTGATCCTGGCCGTCACCTTCACGGTGGCGGAGCTTGTCAACCGCCTCATGGAACGACACGGCGGCGGCGTCTCGCGCCTGCTTTCGGGCAAGCTCCCCGCCGCCGACGAGACGCGCCTGCGGATGGCGCGGCGCCTGGTCGTGGCGGCCATCGTCTTCGTCGGCGTCATGACCGCGCTCGCAAGGCTTCCCGAGGTCGGCAACGTGGCCAGCGGGCTGCTGGCCTCGGCCGGCGTCACCGCCCTGGTCGTCGGCTTCGCGGCGCGCTCCGTGCTGGCCAACCTCGTCTCGGGCATCATCGTCGCGCTGGCCCAGCCGGTGCGGATCGGCGACTACGTGACTATCGACGAGTGGCAGGGCACGGTCGAAGAGGTGCGACTGACCTACTCGTACATCCGCGCCGACGACAACAGNNAAGGTGATCCGCAACTTCACGATCGTGGACGAGACCAGCGCGGCGATCGTCGAGTTCGTCGTGCCGGCCACCGCCGCACTCGACGTAGTGCGCCGCGAGGCGCTCGACGTGGCCGCGGCTTTCAGCCGCGGACGTTCTCTCGAGCGCCAGCCGACCCTCGCCGTGGCCGAGCTCGCCGCCGACACGGTGCGCTTGCGCCTCATGATATGGCAGGAGTCCAAGCTCGACGCCGACCGCGCCGCGGCGGGCCTGCGGTTCGCCCTCGAGGAGCGGCTCACGACCGTCGCTCTCAAACCGAGAGCCGGCGAACCTGCCCCCGACGCGCGAGCCGAGAGCGAAACGCCTGCCGGTCCCGCAGCACCGCCCGACCCCGGAGCGCGGACCGATCCCGAAACACGGGCCGATCGTGAGATTCCTGCCGCTCCCGGCGCGTCTGCCGCTCCCGGCGCGTCTACCGCTCTTGCGCCGGCAAAGGACGCCCTGCCGCCGGGCGCGTGAGATACTAGGCGCCTTCCAGCCGGTCGACGCCTGTCCGCGGGAGGCCGCACGGACACATCGCCGCACATCGATCTCGAGCAGACCATCGGACCAAGGCCGGCAGCCGCGGTAGTCGCGCGCGCGCCGAAGTCCGCGGTCGCGGTCGCCGAACCCGCGCCCAAGGTCCTCGCGGCAAGCGAGACCCGGTATCTGCGGCCCACCATGGCTATGGCGGCCATCTCACGGCTGCTCATCGCCCTGGTGGCCACCCTCGCCACGTACGTGCTCGGCGTGAAGCCGGCGCCCTGGGCCCAGCGTCTGCCGCGCCTGGCCGAGCCGTTTCACGGCGTCCTTGCCCACCTCTTCAACCCCTGGGCTCATTGGGACGGCGTCTGGTTCGTGAAGATCGCCGCCAACGGCTATGCCGGCAACGACGGCAGCGTGGCCTTCTTCCCGCTCTACCCGCTGATGGTGCGCTGGGTGGGGATCGTCTTCGACAACAACCTCGTGATCGCCGGCATTCTCGTCTCGCTGGTCTGCTACTTCGCCGCCGTCTACTTCCTGTACCGGCTGGTCGCGGCCCGCTACGGTGGCAGGATCGCTTACCGCACCTGCCTCTACCTCTCGATCTTCCCGACCGCGTTCTTCTGGCAGGCGGTGTATTCCGAGTCGATGTTCCTGATGCTCTCGGCGGCCTGCATACTCTGGTCGACCGAGGCGCGCTGGAAGCTCGCCGGCCTGGCCGGCCTGGCCGCCGCCCTCACCCGCAGCGCCGGCTTTCTTCTGATCGTGCCGATGGCGCTCAGCTACTACGAGCAGCGTGGCTGGAAACTGCGCCGCACCGACTCCTCGGTGGCCTCGCTGCTGATGATCCCCGAGGGGCTCATGGTGTGGATGGCCTACCTGAGCCTCGGTTTCGGCAAGCCCCTGCTGTTCGCCCAGGTCCAGGATCAGTGGCGGCGCTACGTGGCCGTGCCGACTTTCGCGCTGTGGAAGTCGCTCGAGGCCGCTTTCCAGGGTGCTCGCCAGCTCATTTCGGGCCAGACGAGCCACCTCTACTGGCCGGCGTCCAACCCTGGCGCGGTCGTCCCGCTGGCGGTGGCCAACATCCTCAACCTCGGATCGTTCGTCGCCGCCGGGCTGGCGATCGCCTACGGCCTGCGCCGTCTGCCGGTCGCGCTCTCGGTCTACGCCATCGTCACGATCGGCTACCCCCTGCTGTTCCCGGCCACCTCGATGCCGCTCATGTCGATGCCGCGCTTCGTGCTGGCGGCCTTTCCCATCTTCATGAGCACGGCGCTCTTCACCGAGCGTCGGCCGCGAGCGCATCTCATCATCTGCGGAGTGTCGATCGTCTTGTGCGTCGCCCTCACGAGCAAGTTCGCGATCTTCAGCTGGGTGGCCTGACGGTCTCGCCCTCCCAGTAGTCCACCCCGTCGGCCCGCCGCACGATGACATCGTCGGCGCCGTTGCCGGTCCACACCGCGATCTTGTCGCTGTCGGGGTAGACCGTCGCGGCCGGCAGCATCACCGTGGAGAACATCAGGACGCGGACCGTCTCGTCCGTCTCGTTGCGCACGCCGTGAGCACCCTCGGGACCCCGCGGAAAACACACCACGTCCCACGGCTCGAGCACGTCGCTGCCCTCGGCGTGGCGCAGTGTCGGGCGCCCCTCCAGCACGACGAGCCACTCCTCTTCGGCGTATTCGTAGTGATACGGACAGATGGCCTGCCCCGGCGGCAGCTCGTACACACTCAGGCCCAGCTGCGAAGCCGAAAGTAGCGGGCCCAGCCGCATCATGCCCGCGCGAAAACCGGCCGGGTCGTCGGCCTCGTAGTCGAACCGAGGCGAGCGTATGTTCAGGCGCCGCATAGACACCTTGTGCCCGCCGCGCCGCGCGCGCGAACCGTCGCGCCGCCTGCGCGAACGGCCGCGCCGCCCACACGAACCGCCGCGCTCTCCGCCGCGTGGGGTTTCAGAAGATCCGCCTGAGCGCCGCCCGCAGCGTCACCCGCGCCCGCAGCGTGTAGGTGCCGGCGCGCCCGGCACGCAGCAGCGTCCAGTCGCCCGGCGCCGGCGCCACGCTGCCCGCCGGAACGCCGCCCGGCCCCGTGGGGGTGTCGAGTCGCCAGTAGGGCGTCCAGGTGAACTTGACCACGTAGCTGCCCGCCCGCCGCACGGTCACCGTGACGGTGTCGTGTGTCACCGCGGCGACGGCGGCGCCCGGCGCCGGGACCGTCGTGGCCGGCGGCGTCGGATCCGCCGAGCCGTAGGCGACGACGAGCGGCGCCGGACGACGCAGCCGGTAGACGGTCCAGTCGGCGTCGGCGAAGACCTGCACGAACGCCCCCGAGCGCGCGATCAGCGAGGACTCCGTCGTGCTGCTCATGTCGAGCGCCGCGTGGGGCACGAAGACATCGCTCACGCCGAGGCCGCGCAGCCAGGCGACGTAGGCCGCCGGTCCCGGCCGGTGGTAGAGAAACGCGTTGTGCTGCCAGTCGTACTGGCGAAACCAGCCGCGCGTGATCGGCAGCCCTGCCTGCGGGAAGTAGCAGGCCTCCCAGTGCAGGCGCAGGGCGACCACGTGGTAGCGAAAGTCGGGATCGTAGTCGCGGGCCGCGAAGGCGAGCGCCGGGGCAAAGAACGCGCGGCGCGTCTGGGCGGCATCGCCGACTCGCAGCAGCTCGCCCACCGGCGCGGCGAGCTGGACGGCGGCGACGGCGGCCAGCAAGGCCGCCGTCGCCGCCCGCGGCAGCCGCACGCCGCGGACCATGAGCAGCGCCGGGAGACCGAAGAGCGCAAGAAAGCGGGCCGCGTTGTTGCCGAGCTGGGTCGACACGACGATGGCCGCCAGACACACCGCTCCGGCCACCGCGAAAAGGATCTGCTTGGCGCGGCGGTCCGGGTCGTCCGACAGCCGGGCCAGCAGAACGCCGGCGGCGGCCACCACGGTCCACTTGAGCAGCTCGGCCGGCTGGGCCAGGTACGAGGCGCGGCCGCGGAAGGCAAGCAGCGCCCCAAACCAGACCAGCCCGAACGGACAGAGCGCGGCGGCAAACAGCGCGGCCCGGCGCCGGACCGCGGGCCGAGCTACGACCTCGGCCGCCACGAAGACCGCCCCGGCCACGACGGCCACCGGGTTAGTGAAGGCCGCCACGCCCACCGGCAGCGCCGCCCACAGAGGGTGGTCGGCGGCCAGCAGCGCGAGGCCGGCCATGGTGAGCGCCATGGCAAGCAGGAACGGGTCCTGGCCGTTGGCCAGGTAGAGCACGGCGACCACCGCCAGGGCGACCGCCGGCAGCAGGCTCGACACGCGCCAGGCACGGCGCACGTAGAGGTGGAACAGCAGCGGCAGCAGACCCGCGGCCGCCACTATGATCGGCGTCTCACCGAAGAAGCGCGCCAGCTCGTAGTACACGACGCCGTACCCGGCCACGCCGTACGAGCCGCCGTACCAGAGGTCGTCCCAGGTGAGCGACCGGCCGTGGGCCACGAGCGCCGTCTTGTAGACGTGCGCGGCCGTGTCGACCCCGGTCAGCCCCACGACGTGCATGACGGCCAGCGCGACGGCCACCGCGACGACGGGTGCCACGGCGAGCGCCAGCATGGGACGGCTCGGCCGGCCGGCCGTGTGCCGGCCCGCTCTCGCTTCGTTCCCGTCGGCCATGCGTCGCCGCCGACGAAAGGCTAAGGGCCGGACGTCGGAGACGCCACGGGACTCGCCGTAGCGCTCGGCGAGACGATCGGCACCGTCCCCTTGCCGGACGACTTCGGGGTAGTGGCGACCCGTTTGAACACGTACACGCCGTCGCGCGCGTAGACCGACTGGTAGGTCTGGTTGAGCACCAGCGACCCCACGGCCTGGGAGTGACGCACGGCGTCGGGGTGATCGAACCAGAAGGGGTTCTTCTGGTCGACCACCACCCACTGCGCGTTGTGAATGTCGGGGAACGTGTAGACGACGCGCCGCGCCGAGAGATGCGAGCCGGCGTCGTTTTCGGTGCTCACCGTCACGTTGCCGGCGGTCGGGATCGTCTTGAGGGCCAGGTCGAGCACCCTGGCATGCCCGCTCACGGCGTAGTCACGCCCGGTGAAGTGGGCCCCGGGCAGCGAGAAGGGCAACGGCCCAAGGAGGAAGTTGGCCAGCACGACCGCCCCCAGGACGGCGATCGCAAGCGAAGCGACCGAGACCGGCGTCCGGCGGGCCGCCGGCAGCCGCGTGCGCCGTCCCCCGCGGGCCAGGAAGTCGCGCAGGCGGGCGACGCCGAGCACGGCGGCGGCAAACAGGAACGGCACCTCGCCGGCCGTGTAGTGGAACTCATAGGAGCGCTGAAAACCGTTGCTGGCAAGCGCGTTCAGGACGTACTCGGGGGCGGCGATCAGGGCGGTCAAGGGGCTCAGCAGCGAGGTAAAGCCGAAGGGCCACAACAGATGGAACCAATAGCGCAGGTTCGACCAGGCAAAGAGGTGCCCGAACGTGACGCCGGGTTTGAGGATGACGTTCACGCCGATGCTGGTCGCGCTCGAGCCGAGGTCGGCATAGCGGTCCAGAAAGGGACTGCCGCCGGCGCTGTAGTGGGGCAGCACCACTTTGACGGCGATCAAGAAGTAAGCGGCGGCGCAAGCGGTCAGGATGAGCGGCCGGAAGCTGCGCTTGCGCAGCGCGAAGTACGCCCCCATGACGGCGATCACGGCCGGTATCTCCTCTTTGCACAGGGCCGCCAGTACAAGGAACGGTACCGCTCGCCACCAGTGCCCCTCGTCGGCGAGAACGAAGGCGAACAGCAGCAGGGGGATGGCCAGGGTCACGGGGTGGAACTCGTTCAGGACGGCGAACTCGAGCGGCGGATAGAGCAGCAGCGCGCACGACAGCAGGAAGGCCGCTCGAGGATCTCGCAGGACCCGCAGGCCGAGCCGGTAGGCGGGCCAGGCGGCGAGGGACACGATCGCGGCCTGCGCCACGAGCAGCATCGCGGGGCTCGGCCAGACGAGCCAGGGCAAAGCGAAGACGGCCAGGATCGGATCGACGTGCGATCCGAGCCGCGAGGTCTGCTTGCCCGTGGCGGTGGTGACCTGCAGAAAGTGACCATGGGCGGTGTTGTAGACCGCCTGGACCATATTGCCCAGATCGAAGCGGCCACCGTAGTAGTTGCGGTAACGCTGCACGGCGAGGATGCTGAGGATCGTCGCGGCCGCCACCATGGCGATCACCACATAGACGAAGAAACGCCGCGCCATATCGGGGTCTGGGGCAGCTGGCGCGCCTGACGAGCCGGAGCGCGTTGTGGTGGCCTGACGCGCAGCCTGACGAGCAGCCTGGCGCGAAGCGTTTCTGGCGCGCCGTTTGGCGGCCTTGGTGTGCCGCGCGCTCATCGCCCGGCCGGCAGTGAGGTCATGTGTCGTCTCCGTCCCGGCGCGGCGCGGCGGCCTGCCGCGCGCGCCCGGCTGTTGCGGTCTCGGTCTCGTGGGTCCGAGCCGCCCGCCGGCGCAGACGGTCGGCAAGCGTGGCGGCCGCCACAAACCCTATCTCCAGTGCAGTCTGCCACAGTCTGGCCAGGAGCGCCCACGCCAGCGCGATGCCGCCGCCGGCGAACACGCCGGCAGTGGCGGCGGCCAGCACGCCTTCGCGCACGCCGATGCCGCTGGGCACGAAGAAGACGACCATGCCGACCACGAAGGCGACCGCGAAACCCGCCGTGATCTGGGGAAAGGCGGCGGCGGTCACATTCGTGACCGCCGCCGCGAACATCCACAGAGCGAGCCCGGCCACGAGCCAGAGGCCGGCAAACGCCGCCAGCAGGCCCAGTACGACGCGCAGGGACAGGACCCGCGTAAGCGGCGGCCGGTGTAACAGCCGCAGAAGCAGCGCGGCAAGCGGCGCGAAGACCCGCGGGTGCAGGACGATCACGATCACAGGAATGGCCAGCAGCGACCAGGCCGTCACGCGGCGCTCGTAGCGCCAGAACGGAAACAGCGCGGCGGTCACGACGAGTGCGCCGGCGACGTTCAGGACCTGTTCGTAGACCATCCCGGCGCTTACCCGGTCGACGTCGAGGCCCTGGCGGTAGCTCATCACGCCGCGGCTCACGAACATGAAGACGTTGCCCGGCAGGTAGCGAGCGAGGATCGATTTGGCCCACGTGGCCACGGTCAAGGTCGGCTGCGGGCGCAGCCCGGAGCCGCGCAGTATCAGCCACCAGACCAGCGCGCTCAGCACGTAGTAGACCAGCACGAGGACCGCCGAGACGACGAGCAAGCCGGGCCGCAGCCGCCAGTGATATGCGTCGACCGCGGGCCAGGCGTGGCGCAGGTAGCGAGCCAGGAACAGTACGATGGCGACGATGAACACCGCCTGCGCGACACGCCATACGATGGAGCGCCGCCGGCCGGCGGACGAAGGCGTCTCGCCGGCGGACGAAGGAGGAGGCGCGGGCAGCGGCTGCTCCTCGTTCACACGCGATCCTCGAGTGCCGCCAGCAGCGTCGCGGCGACCGCCTCGGGCGTGCAACGCGCCCGGTAGAGACCCAGAGCGGCGGCACCCAGTCTGGCACGCTCGCCGTCGTCGCGCAGGCGTCGCAGGGCGGCGGCCAGCGCCCGGCCGTCGCCGGCCGGCACGAGCAGCGCGTCGCGGCCGTGCGTGAGCAGCTCACGGGCGGCCGGCGAGTCCTCGGTGACCAGCGGCCGGCCGGCGGCGAGCGCGTCGTACACCTTGTTGGGCAGCACTCTCGCCGCCTTGCCCGAGGTCCCGAAGACACCGAGACAGACGTCGGCTTCGACGATGCGCGCGCGCAGGCGCCAGGGCGGCAGCGACTCGACGAGATCGACCGCCTCGAGGCGCAGACGCCAGACCTCATCGGCGAGCCAGGAGGCAAGTTGACCGTCGCCGATAAGCTCGAACCGAAACGGCTCGTCGCGCAGCTCGTCGGCGGCCTCGAGCACGATCGGCAGGCCGTGCAGCGGGCTCCAGCGCCCGTACTGCACCACACGCAGCGGCGTCTCGGGGGCAAGCTCGCGGGCGGCGCCACGAGCACCGGGCAGCGGCAGGGCGCCGACCGGCACCACGGCCAGCTTGGCGGGCGGCACGTCGAGAGCGGTGGCGTAATAAGAGGCATGCGCCTGGGTGTCGGCCAGCACCAGGTCGGGCAGACCGAAGGCCACACGATCGACCACATTCGTCAGATGTCCGGCGGCGCTGTCGCCGGACACCAGCTCGCGGTCGCCGGCGAACGTGTCGAACAGCGAGACCAGCGGGTCGAACACCAGCATCGCGTGCTGGTAGCGCGCCACCGTCCAGGCCAGCGGCACCAGCAGATGACCCGGATAACCGACGATGACGACGTCGAACGAGACGCCTCGCTGGTGGCGGGCCAGCAGCGAGAGGTGAGCGCGCGCCAGGTCGCCGGCGAGCTTGCCCGCCCCGGCTTTCGTGGCCATCTGCGCCGCGCTCAGGCTCGAGTCGAGCGGAGCGGCGTACTCCACCACCTCGGCGCCCGCGGCACGCAGGCCGTCGATCAGCACGCGGTTGCGCGCGTAGCCCGGGTCGTAGGTGCCGAAGTAGGCGATCCGCAGGCTCATGCGCTAGAAGATCGCGGGTGCACGGCTTGCCGCGACCCTCATAGCGGCGGCCGCGTAGGCGCCGGCGCTCGCGCCGGCGCGGGCGTCGTCCGTTCGATCACATCCGGGCCGGGGGATGCGGGCGGCGCGACGAGCCGGGTCGAGTCGGCAGCATGGCCGGCGGCTGAGGCGGCGGCTTCGACCACGCGCTCGACTTCGTAGTCGTCGGGCTTGTCGCGAGCCCGCGCCTGGGTGATGAGCTCGCCCACCAGGCCCAGCGAAAGGAGCTGGATACCGACGATGATGAGCAGCGTGCCGAACACCAGCAGCGGCCGCTGACCGATCGGGTGTCCGAAGAGCTTGTCGATCGTCAGGTAGAGATCGACCAGCACGCCGGCCAGGACCATCATCGTGCCGATGCCGCCGAACAGATGCTGCGGCCGCTGCCGGTAGCGGCCCAGAAACAACACGGTGAGCAGGTCGAGATAGCCTCGCGCGTACCGCCGCCAGCCGTACTTGGACTGGCCGCTGGTGCGGCGGCGGTGCGAGACCTTCTCTTCGGCCACGCGAAAGCCGAGATCGCTCGCCAGGACCGGGATGTAGCGATGCAGCTCGCCGTAGACGGTGACGTCCCGGGTCACCTCGCGGCGGTAGGCCTTGAGGCCGCAGTTGAAATCGTGCAGCGCGACGCCGGTCGACTTGCGCACCGTCCAGTTGAAGAACTTCGAGGGCAGCGTCTTGCTCACCGGGTCCTGACGGCTCTGTTTCCAGCCTGACACGAGGTCGTAGCCCTGGTCGAGCTTGGCGAGCAATTTGGGGATCTCGGCCGGATCGTCCTGACGATCGCCGTCCATGGTCACGATCATGTCGCCACGCGCCTCGGCGAAGCCGTGAGTGAGCGCCGCCGCCTTGCCGAAGTTGCGCCGCAGCTTGACGAGACGCACGCGGTTGTGCGCGGCCACCAGCCGTTCGATCGCGGCGCCGGAACCGTCGGTCGAGCCGTCGTCGACGAAGACGACCTCGAACGCGCCGAGCGGCGTGAGCGCTTCGACGATCTCCTGGTAGAGCGGTTCGACGCTGCCGGCCTCGTTGAAGACGGGCACGACGATCGAGAGCAGCGAGGTCATGGCGCTACACAGGATACATCTTCTGGACGCCCGTCGGTCGCCGAGTCGGCTCGCAGACCGCGCCGCGGGCCAGTCGGGTCAGCATCGCGTGCGTCGGGCGGGTCAGCGTTGCGCGGGTCGGCCGGGTCAGCGTTGCGCGGGCGGCACCCACTGCCGGGCGAGCATCCGGTCGAGGGATTCGTGAGGCTCGTCTGCCACGGTGAGCTTGTCGCTGTGCGCCGCGTCACCGTCGAGGGCGGCGTTCAGCTCTTCGTCGCGCTGGTCCTCGTCGCGGAGGTTCGCGCCGCGCGGCTCGGCTCCCACCAGATCGATCGCCCGCCTGCCGACGACGCGCACGTCCTCGGTGACGGCGCTGTTCAGCAAGGCCGCCAGTTTGGCGCTCCTGACCTTGATGTGTGCCCCGAAGAAATCGATCTCTGCGTCGTCGCCCATCTCACACCGCTGCGCCGTTTGCCAGGGATACTGTGTTTGTCGGCGTTCTCCTGCGTCGGCTGCACGGTTTTGGGGCCGTCCTGGACGAATAGCCATGCGTCGGACCGTCGACTTCTATGATGGGGGAGGACTTGTGCGACCCCGCCGCGATCCCGCCACCGCCCGCGACCCCGCCGCGACGCAAGAGCAGCGCGACGGCGAACCCCGCGGCGTTGCGTGGCGTCTCCTTGCGAAAGGCCTGGATGACGGTCCGTTGCGCCGTCCTCGCGGGCGCGACAAACCACGGGTCGCCGCACGAGCTACCGCGCCAACCGCCGCACGATGCGGCGGGCTGCTACAATGAAGGCCGGTTCGCGACCCGATCGCGCCAGGTCACACTGACCTGGGGGAGGCACGTTGTGACCAAGACATACCGGGGAGCTCTGCTGCTCGCCCTGGTCATCGGACTGCTCGCGCCGTCGGCTGCCGCGGCCGCCGTGCCTTCCAGCGTCACCAAGGGACTCGACTGGCTGCACACGCGGCAGCGCAGCGGCGGCGGTCTCTCGTACACCAGCTCGAGTGGCAACCCCTACGACACGCCCTGGGTCATGCTCGCCATCGCCGCCGGCCACAACGGACCGAGCCGCTGGACCATCAACGGCCACAGTCCCGTCACCTTCCTGCAGGGCATCGCCCTGGACACCGCCGCCAAGAACAGCGGCAACGCGCCCGAGTACTACGCGCTCTGCATCCTCGCCTATCGGGCGGCCGGCCGCACCGATCTGCTCACGACCGCCGGCAGCACGCAGATCGACCTGATCAGCAAGCTCGAGTCCTACCAGTCCGCCACCGACGGCTACTACTCGCCCGCGACGCCGGCCACCACCGACGCGGCCACCGAGACCACCGCCTTCGCGATTCTCGGACTCGTCGCGGCTCACCAGAGCGGGCCGTCCCTGAGCGATGCCGTCGACTGGCTCGGAGGCGAACCCAATACGGACTCCACACTGGGCGCGGGCGGCTTCGGCTCGTCGCCGAGCACCCTGTCGAGTACGACGGTCACTTCACTGGCCATACAGGCGCTCGTCGCGGCGGAAGGAACCAAGGCCGGGCAGGCCGACCAGGTCGTCAAGAACGCGGCCGACTTCATCGAGACCATGCAAAAGAGCGACGGCGGCTTCGAGGACACGGCGCAGGGCTTCGTCAACGCGCCCTCGACCGCCTGGGCGATCGAGGGCTTGAACGCCGCCGGGTTCCACCCCGCCGACCTCGGCCACTCGCCCTACACGTTCCTGCGGTCGCTGCGCCAGACGAACGGGTCCACCTACGAGTTCCCCGGCGACATCGGCGACGTTCTGAACGCGACCACGCAAGCGACCATCGCCTTGAGCGGCAAGACGCTGCCCATCACCCTCGCCTCCAAATACAACGTTGCCACCCGGTTCGACCCAAGCTTCACCTCAGGTTCGGTCGTGCCCAAGCGAGGCGCCCGTTTTGCCGGACGCAGCGTCGAGGTAAGGGCCTCCTACCACGACAATGCAAACGGCACCGGGATCAATCCCTCGGCCATCACGATGTCCGTCGACGGCAAATCGAAGACCAGCTCGGCACACATCTATGCGTCACATCTCTACCTGCAGCTGACCAAGCTCAAGAACGGCTCCCACACGTTCGTCATCCGCATCCGCGACAGGGCCGGCAACGACACCTACACCCAGCACAGCTTCACCATCGCCGTGCCGGCCGGCGGCGGCAGCACCGGCGGCGGTACTCATCCCGGCACCACCACGGGCAGCAGCAGCTCGAGCACAAGCTCGGGCACCGGGACCAGGGCCAGCTCGACACCGACGCCCACGGCCACGATCTCGCCGAGCCAGGGCGTGAGTCCCGGCGTGACCCTGACCCCCACGGCGTCGAGCTCGTTGCCGGCTAGCGGCCTGTCGACGTCGCCGAGCGCCTCGGCGGTCACCGGCCAGGTCACCGGCTCCGGCGGTGGGGGCGGCGGTGGCGGGCACACGGCGGCCATAGTGGGCACCGCCCTCGTAGCGCTCGTGCCGCTCGGCTTTGCCGCCTCCTGGATCGTGCGCCGCAACCTCATGGGAGCCATGGCGGGCGCCAGCAGGGGCGAGATCCTGCACGGCGGCTCGTCGGTCTGGCAGCGTTTCTGGAAATCCGGCGGCTCACCGCCGGCCCAAGGCGGGGAGTGACGAGCGTGCATCCAGTCATCGCGGCAACTCTTGCTCACAACATCGAGCGCTCGATCTACGACGTCTCGAAGATCCTGCTCTATCCCGTGCTGGTCTCCGCCCTGTTCTGCCTGGGCTGGGCGATCGTCGAGGTCGGCTGGTTTCTCTACGAGCTCTATCTGCGCGTGCGCTATCGCGACCTCGAAGCGCTCGAGATCCGCACGCTCAAGGCGCGTGACGCGTTCGCCAAGGGCCAGCCACGGCGCGCCTACAAGTACCTCCAGGAAAGCAACTACTCGACGGTCGTGGCGCGCTTTCTGTTCGATCTCATCCGCAACTATCAGACCGAGCGCATCGCCGAAAAGCCGCTCAAGCTCCTTCAGGAGTACGAGTTCTACACGATCAAACGCCTCGAGAAGACGCGGATCCTGGTGCGTATCGGGCCGATGCTCGGACTCATGGGCACCCTCATCCCGCTGGCGCCCGCCCTCGCCGGGCTCGCCAGCGGCAACACCGCCGTCCTTGCCGCCAACCTCGAGATCGCCTTCTCGGTCACCGTGATCGGCCTGCTCATCGGCGGCCTGGGGTTCATCGTCAGCATCGTGCGCGACCGCTTCTACCAGCAGGACATCTCCGACCTCGAGTACATGCTCGAACTGCTCGAAGGCGGCGGCGGACGTCTGCGGCTCGGCCCGCCGCGCCGGCAACGTGCCGACTACGACACCGCCGACGACGATCTTCCCGATCTGACGATCGCGCCCCTGGCAGGCGCCGAGGCGGCGCCCAACGGCGACGGCGAGGCGATACCCGTTGCGGCGCCGTCGATGCCGTTCGCACCGGTCGCCGCGACCGCGCCGGTCGCGGCTGTCGCGGCGCTCGCAGCAACCGCGGCACCGATTCCCACTCAGTCCGGGTCTCACGACGGCCCGCGTGAGGCCGTCGAGCCGGTCGAGGTCGACGAGCCGACCGAGATCATCTCGTGGCGTCCGCTGACGCCCCGTGTGAGCCCGATACCCGGCGAGTCTCCGATACCCGGCGAGAGCCCTATACCCGGCGAGAGCCCGATGCCCGGTGCATTCCTCTGGCCCAGCGAATCGCCGTCGTCCCCCGAGGCCTCGCTGGCGAGCGATACTCCGGCGCCCGGTGAGGCCCCGAGCGACGATCCGCCGCCGGCGCCGCTGTTTTCCGACGAAGACCCGGCCTAAGGCCGACCGGCGACACCTTGAGCACCACTATCGATCCCCCTCAGCACTCCGAAGCCCCTCTCGACCGCGAGCCGGGCAGCGGGCGACGGCTGCGCTACATGGGCCGGCGGCGCATCAACCGGACCGACCGCAACGGCGATCCGCTCGACGGTGTCGTCAACCTGTTCGACGTCGCCATCATCCTGGCAGTCGGCTTTCTGCTCGCCGCGCTCACCGGCATCGGTCTCACCGGCATCCTCACATCGAAGAACGTGACCATCGTCACCAACCCCGGCCAGTCCGACATGCAGATCGTCACCAAGCAGGGCTCGCAGATCACCAAGCTCAACCTGACCGCGGGACAGCAGGTCTCCGGCCTCGGCACGCTGATCGGCCAGTTCTACAAGCTGCCCGACGGAACGACGGTCTACGTGCCGTCAGGCAGCTCGACGACAGGCCAGACGCCGAGCTCGTCGAGCACGACTACCCCGGGCGTTACCGCCACGCCCACGCCACCCGGCGTAGTGATCACGCCGACGGCCACCCCGCTTCCCACCGGCGCGCCGGGCGCCGCCACCACGCCGGCGCCCGGCGCCAGCAGCGGCACCACCGGTCAGTAAGCGTCACGAAGCGTCACGAGGCCGACCGACCGGCCGCCGCCGATCGCCTGCCGCCCGCCGATCGCCTGCCGGCTACTCCAGCGAACGCAGCAGCGCCACGAGCCGATCGAGCTCGTCGCGATCGCGAAAGCGCAGCTCAAGACTGCCGCCCCGCTTGCCCGTGCGGATCCGCACGGGCACGTCGAGCAGCCCGAAGAGCTCTTCGATGAGATCGTCATAGGCCGCGTCGTCGTGAGCCGGCGGGCGCGCCGGCGGGCGCGCCTCGCCGCCGGCCGCCTCCTGGGCGGCGCGCACCAGAGTCTCGGTCTGACGCACGGTCAGGCCGCGCGCGACCACGAGCCGAGCGATACGCCGCCGCTCGAGGTGGTCGGCGAGTCCCAGCAGCGCGCGCCCGTGCCCTTCCGACAGCTCGCCGCGCTCGATCAGCTCGCGGACTTCGTCGGGCAGATCGAGCAGGCGCAGCACGTTGGTCACCGCGACGCGGCTCTTGCCGACAAGCTCGCCGATGCGTTCGTGAGTGAGGCCGAACTCGTCGGCGAGCGCGGCGAAGGCCAGCGCCTCTTCGATGGCGTTCAGGTCTTCGCGAGCGACGTTCTCGGCCAGAGCGATCTCGAGCGAAGCCGCCTCGCTCGCCGGCCGCACGAGCGCCGGGATGGTCTCGACACCTGCCAGACGAGCGGCCCGCAGGCGGCGCTCGCCGGCGATCAGCTCCCACGGCGCTTCGGCGTCGTCGGGCGCCGGGCGCACCACGATCGGCTGCACCACGCCGAGGCTCCTGATCGAGGCGGCCAGCTCGGCCAGCTCGTCGGCGGCAAACACCCGGCGCGGCTGGCGACTCGAGGCGGCGATGTCGCAGAGCGGCAGCTCGCGCAGGTGCCTCTCGCCGGCGACGCCGGGCGAGGCCCCGGGCGTGACGGCGGGCGCAGCGGCGTCCGCCGGCGAGCCGGGTGAAGGCGCGCCGCCCTCGGCGGCCGCCCGCTCGGCAATGAGCGCCGCGAGCCCGCGACCCAGCCGAGCCTTGCCGGCCTTGCCAGCCTTGCCTGACTTTCTTGTCGCGTCGTCCATGGTCATGCTCCCGCAGCCCGCCGGCCGCCGGCCGGTGCGCGTTCCACGATCTCCTTGGCCAGATCGAAGTAAGCGTCTGAACCGGCACACGTGGGATCGTACCGCGAGATCGGAAGGCAGTGGCTGGGGGCTTCTCCGAGACGCACGTTGCGCGGCACGGCCGTGGCAAAGACGTCGCCGCCAAGGTGCGTGCGCACCTCTGTCGCGACCTCCCTGCCCAGCCGCGTGCGAGCATCGAGCATGGTGATCACGATACCCAGCAACAGCAGGCCGGGATTAGCGCGCTCGCGCACCAGGTCGATGGTGCCCAGCAACTGGGCAAGGCCCTCGAGGGCGTAGTACTCGGCCTGCACCGGCACGAGTGCCTCGCGGGCCGTGGTCAGCCCGTTGACGGTCAGCAGACCGAGCGAGGGCGGACAGTCGATGAACACGAACTCGTAGGCGCCGAGCGCACCCTGCAGCGCGTCGCGCAGCACGAAATCGCGATCGTCGGCGACGGCAAGCTCGACCTCGGCGCCAGCCAGGTCGGGGCAGGCCGGCACCACCGACAGCGACTCGACGACGGTCGGCAACGCGATGTCGGCCAGCGCCGCCTGACCACCGAGCAGACCGTAGACAGAGCGTTCGCCGGTCGCCGCCGTCAGACCGAGCCCGCTGCTGGCGTTGCACTGCGGGTCGAGATCGATGAGCAGCGTGGCGAAGCCCGCCTCGGCAAGACAGGCGGCGACGTTGATCGACGTCGTGGTCTTGCCCACCCCGCCCTTCTGGTTGGCGATGGCGATCACCCGGGTCACGGCGTGACCTCGGCGACGACCGCACGACGACCAGCATGGGAGTTTCGGAGGGCTACCATCTCGCCAGTCATCTTACCGACCGCCCCGCGGCGCCGCCAGACGATCACCCGAGCGGTGACGCGGGGCGGCCTGCTTGCGTGAGGGCGAAACGGGACCGCGCGGGGCGAAGCTTTTGGTCGCGCGCGACGAAGCGGGGCCGCGCGGGGCGAAGCGGCCGCGGCCGGCGACGGCAGCCGCGTCAGGCGAGCGGCCGCTTGGCCGCGATGCCGGGCCGCCGGGGGAAACGTTCGGGCGTGGCGGCGAGCTTTTCGAAGACGACCCCGACCGAGCCGGGCAGCGGCGAGCTC
>PMKK01000016.1:2870-3029 GCA_003157715.1 Actinomycetota bacterium | reverse complement strand
GTGGCGCCGGCGACCACGACCGGGTCGCTGGTGCCCATGAGCACCTGGCGCACGACGATCGGCGCGCCACAGCCGGCGCACATGCGATGCCCGCCGGCCAGCTTGCTCCCCTGCTCTACGAGGTCGTGCCACTGCTTGCGCGCCTCGTCGAAGTGGTTG
>PMKK01000016.1:756-2804 GCA_003157715.1 Actinomycetota bacterium | reverse complement strand
ACGTCGCGGCAGACGCGCACGCAACGACCGCAGGCGATGCAGCGGTTCATGTCGCGTTCGATGAACGGGTGCTCGTGCGCCGGCTTGACGTTGCGCACACGGGCGCCGGGCACGACCAGTTCGTTGCTGGTGATCTCGTACTTGACGCCGAGCTTCTGCAGGTCGCATTCGCCCAAACTGGGGCAGGTGCACTGCAGACAGCGCTTCGCCTCGGCCTGCGCGGCGGCTGCCGAGAAGCCCTTTTCGACCTCGCCGAAGCCCTCTGTGCGCTTGGAGCGAGCGACGGCCGGCATGGTGACCCGCTTGGCCGCATCGACGCCGATGCCCATCTTGAGCCAGACCGGCGAACGCTCGGCCAGGCGACGACCCAGGTCGTCGAGCTGCTCGGCGTCCTTGAGCTGGTCGAGGTAGGGCAGGCCGTTATACAGGGCGAGTTTGTCCTCGACCTCGACCAGGTCGACGCCGTTCAGGTAGGCGCTGATCGCCAGGGCTGCGCGCTTGCCGCCGGCCACCGCATGGATCGCCGACTTGGCGCCGGTGACGGCGTCGCCGGCAGCGAACACGCCGGCGTTGCTGGTGCGGCCAGTATAGTAGTTGGCTTCGAGCATCTCCCAGCTTGAGAGATTGAGCTCTTCGCTGCTGTCGCCCAGGTCGGGCACGTAGCTCACGGCCGAGATGACGGTGGTAGCCGCCAGGTCGAAGCGTGAACCCTTGATCTCTTTGAGCTTGCCCCTGGCGCCGGCGACCAGGCGTACGCACTCGACGCCGCTGGGCCTGCCGGCCTTGGTCGCCTTGACGCGCTTGACGTCGACGAGGTACTCGAAGGTGACGCCCTCTTCGACCGCGGCCACATGGTCGCGGTCGCCGGCCTCTATGCCGTTGGCGTCGTGGCGGGCCAGCACGGTGACTTTGGCGGCGCCCAGACGGCGCGCCGTGCGCGCCGCGTCGAGCGCTGCCGTGCCGTCGCCGATCACGATGACGTCGCTGGTGACGCGCACCTTGCGGCCCTCGCGCACGCCGCGCAGCATGTCGATCGACTCGACTACTGCCTCGCTGCCGGGGATACGGCTCTTGGCTGTCTGCCAGGCGCCGACGCCGATGAAGATGGCATCGAAGCCGGCGTCGTGCAGGCCCTCGAGGGTGACCTCGTGGCCCAGGGCGACGCCGTCGACGAAGCGCACGCCGGCCTTCCAGAGCGGCTCGAGCTCACGTTCGAGCACGTGCTCGGGCAGCCTGAACTCGGGGATGCTGTAGCGCAACATGCCGCCGGGCTTGTCGTTGGTGTCGTAGATCGTCACCTCGTGACCGGCTTGCGCCAGGAACCAGGCGCAGCTGAGGCTGGCCGGACCGGCGCCGATCACGGCCACCCTGCGGCCGGTCGGGGCGCCGACCTGCAGGGCCGCCGGAGTGTGGTCACCGGCGGCGCGGTGCAGGGCGCAGATGGCGATCGGGTCGTCAACGTCGCCGCGCCGGCAGACCGGTTCGCAGTAACGCGGACACACGCGGCCGAGGATGCCCGGGAAAGGCAGCTCGTCGCGCACGATCGCCGCGGCGCCCGGCATGTCGCCTTTGATGATCTCGGCAAGGTAGGCCGGTATGTCGATGTGTGTCGGGCAGGCGGTGGTGCAGGGCGCCTCGCAGTAGGAGTTGTGATCCGAGAGGTACATCTTGAGGTAGCTCTCGCGCTTGGCGCGCACGCGCTTGGTGTCGGTATGTATGACCTGGCCTTCGGCGACCTCGGTCGTGCAGGCGGCCATCATCTTGCTCTGGCCTTCGATCTCGATCATGCACAACCGGCAGGCGCCCCAGGCGGTCATGCCCTCCTGGTGACATAGGGCCGGGATCTCGATGCCGGCGCGCCAGGCTGTCGAGAGCACGGTCTCGCCGGTCTTGGCTGTGACCGTCTTGCCGTCGATCGTCAGTTTGACGGCGGTCTTGGTCGTGGGGCTCATGCTGACCTCCCTTCGGCCACCGCGAGTACGCCGGTCTCGATCTCGACAGCGTCGAACTTGCAGACCTGGCGACAGGTATCGCACTGGGTACAGAGT
>PMKK01000016.1:0-740 GCA_003157715.1 Actinomycetota bacterium | reverse complement strand
ACGTGCGCCTCGTACTCGTCGCGGAAGTACCGCAGCGTGGTGAGTACGGGGTTGGGGGCTGTGCCGCCGAGGGCGCAGAGTGAGCCCTCGATGACGTCGTCGGCCAGGCTCTCGAGGCGCTCCAGATCATCCATCTCGGCCTGACCCGCGCAGATGCGGTCGAGGATCTCAAGCATGCGCGTCGTGCCGACACGACACGGCACGCATTTGCCGCAGCTCTCCTCGGACGTGAGCTTCAGGAAGTAGCGGGCGAAGTCGACCATGCAGGTGGTGTCGTCGACCACGACCATGCCCCCCGAACCCATCATCGAGCCCGAGGCGAGCAGACTCTCGAAGTCGATCGGCGTGTCGAGCAGGTGCTCGGGCAGACAGCCTCCCGAAGGGCCGCCCAGCTGTACCGCCTTGAAGTGGCGGCCGGGCAGCATGCCGCCGCCTATGTCGAAGATCACGTGTCGCAGGGTGGCGCCCATGGGCGACTCGACGAGACCGCCGTTGGTCACCTTGCCGGTGAGCGAGAAGATCTTGGTCCCCTTGGCCGTGCCGCTGCCCATGGCATCGTAGGCCTTGGCGCCGTTGTTGATGATCCACGGGACGTTGGCCCATGTCTCCACATTGTTGGTGTTGGTGGGGTAACCCCACAGGCCGGAGACCGCCGGGTATGGCGGCCGCGAGCGTGGCATGCCGCGGTGGCCCTCGATGGATGCCAGCAAGGCCGTTTCCTCGCCGCAGACGAAGGCGCC
>PMKK01000092.1 GCA_003157715.1 Actinomycetota bacterium | reverse complement strand
TTCTCGCGCAACTGGTTGGTGAAGACGCAGATGGTGCCCGACTTGCTGAGTGTTCCCGCCAGCTTGCGCAACGCCTGGCTCATGAGGCGCGCCTGGAGACCCACGAAGCTGTCGCCCATCTCGCCTTCGATCTCGGCGCGCGGCGTGAGCGCCGCCACCGAGTCGATGGCGACGATGTCGAGCGCCCCGCTGCGGATGAGCATCTCGGTGATCTCGAGGGCCTGCTCGCCGTAGTCGGGCTGGGAGACCAGCAGATCGTCGACGTTGACGCCGATGTTGCGGGCGTACGGGGGGTCCATCGCGTGCTCGGTGTCGATGAAGGCCGCCACCCCACCGAGGCGCTGCGCCTCGGCGATGAGGTGATAGACGAGCGTCGTCTTGCCTGAGGATTCGGGGCCGTAGATCTCGACGATGCGACCGCGTGGGATGCCGCCTACGCCCAGCGCGATGTCGAGGGCCAGCGAACCCGTCGGCACGGTGAGGATGTCGTTGCTGGCGGCATGCTCGCCCATGCGCATGATGCTGCCCTTGCCGAACTGACGCTCGATCTGGGTGACGGCGGCTTCGAGGGCTTTGTCCCTATCCACGTGGCGCGCTCCTCTCGGGTACGACTTTGGCGGGAAACGACGCCAGGGGAGTGTGCACTGCCCCGGCCCTCTCCAGGAGGCTAGCATACAGGATGACCGAGGGCAGTCCAAATCCCCCGATGGTGACGTTTTGCAGCGGAAAAGGGTGACCGGCACGGCGATAGCGGGCGACCGTCAGATGGGGCAGCCAGGGTCGCCGCTCGGGCGTGTAGACGCCCAGCCGCGCGAGCGCGGCAGCGGCCGCCCGCTGGGTCTCGGCGAGCGCTCCGACGGGGTCGTCGAGGCGCAGCGCGACCACGCGTTTGGCGCCTCGTTGCGGCAGGAACAGCGGCTCGCCGATGGCGGCCGGCAGCGCCGGCAGCTTGAGCGCGGAGAGCGCCACGGTGAGGTCGTCGAGGCGGTCCGCGGCGACGCTGCCCAGGAAGCACAGCGTCAGGTGCAGCGTGCGCACCAGGCGCAGGTCGTCGTGGGGCCGCAGCTCGCGCTCCTGCCAGCGACCGACCGCCGCGGCTATCTCGGGGGGCAGGTCGCACGCCACGAAGAGCCGCCGGACGGGCTCGGGCCCTGCCGGCGCGCTCATGTCGTCAGAGCACGATCGGGCGGCTCTGCCGGAGTTCCACCGGCGAGCGCCCGGCGCAGCTGATGCAGAGCGCTCGTGACGGTCCAGGCTCTGACCGTGGCCCTGTCGCCGGGAAACTCGTGGCGCCGGACGATCGTGCCGGCCGGTCCGGCGCAGCCGGTGAACACCAAGCCGACCGGCTTGCCGGGCGCTGCCCCGCCCGGCCCTGCGATGCCGGTCACACTGAGGCCGTAGGTGGCCCCCAGGCGCTCGCGCACGCCCTCGGCCATGGCGCGGGCCACCGGCTCGGAGACCGCGCCCTGGTCGGCCAGCAGGTCGGCGGGCACGCCGAGGAGCTCACGCTTGGCGGCGTCGGCGTAGACGACGGCGCCGCCAAGCACGTAGTCGGAGCTGCCCGGCAGCTCGGTCAGACGCCCGCCCAGCAGCCCGCCGGTGCACGATTCGGCGAGGGCGACGGTCGCGCCCCTGCCGCGCAGCAGGTCGGCGACGATGAGATCGACGCTGCGTCCGTCGCTCGAGAAGACCGGCGCGGCGGCGCTGAGCGCCGCCGCGAGGGTGTCGGCCTGCGCGCTTGCCGTCGGGTCGTCGGCGTCATAGGCGGCCGTGACCGTGACCTCGCCGTCGGCGGCGGTGATGGCGAGCAGCAGACGCTCGGTCGAGGCGCTGTCGAGCAGTGCGGAGACCTGCACCTCGCCCCAGCCGTAGACGCGCATCGTGAGGCGGCGGGCCGGTGTCACCCCGGCGTCGGAGGCGAGGGCGGCAAGCACGCCGGGCCACATCGCCTCGAGCTCCCACGGCACCCCGGGCAGCGCCACGATGGCGGTGTCGTCGTGACGCAAGGTGAAGCCCGGAGCCACGCCGGCCGGGGCGATCGCCCGGCCGCCCCGTGGCAGCAGCGCCTGACGGGCCATCGCGGGCAGCAGCACATCGAGTGCCAGACCGCGCCGCAGCGCCACCCGCCGCGTCGCCGCGGTGACCATGCGCAGGGCTTCGGGGTCGCTCGCCAGCGCGTTCCCAGTGATCGCGGCGAGGGTAGCGGCCGTGAGATCGTCATGAGTCGTCCCCAGGCCGCCCGACACCGCCAGGAGCGCGGGGTGCTGGTCGAGCAGAAAGCGCAGGTCGCGGCGCAGCACGCCGGCGTCGTCGGGGGCCAGCACGACGTGCTCGACGCGAAAGCCGCTGGCCGCGAGCGTGCCCGCGAGATAGTGGCCGTTGCGGTCGCGCGTGCGACCGTCGAGCAGTTCGCTGCCCGTGAGCAGGACGGCGGCCGTGGGCCGGCTCATCGGCTGCTCCCGGGCAGGTGCAGGTTGTCACGCGCCCTGACGAAGTACTGAACGCCGGAGACGAGCGTGAGAGCGACCATCACCACCACGGCGGGCACTTCAACATACGGCGCCCACGAGAGATGCCCATGCGGCCACATCAGGATGATGATGCAGACGATCTGACTGGTCGTCTTGGCCTTCCCCAGCGCTCCCGCCGGGATCGACACGCCCTGGTCGATGCCGACTACCCGCAGGGCGGTCACGGCGAACTCGCGAGCGATGATGACCATCGCCACCCAGGCCGGCAGCTTGCCGAGACCCACCAGGGCGATCAGCGCCGCCGAGATGAGCAGCTTGTCGGCCAGCGGGTCGAGAAACTGCCCGAGCGTGGTGATCTGGCCGCGGGAGCGGGCGACGTAGCCGTCGAGCTTGTCGGTGAAGGCCGCCACGCCGAAGACGGCGATCGCCAGAAACGCGCCGTAGGGGATGTGCAAGACGAGCAGCACGACGAACACCGGGATCAGCAGGATGCGCGCGACGGTGATGGCGTTGGCGGCATTCATGCTCGAGCGCAGCGTGGTCGGTCGCTTCTCGGTGTCGACACTCATGTCACGGCCTGGGCGAGGAGATGGTACCCGGCGATGTCGGACACGAGCGCCCGGACTACCTGGCCGCGTCGCGCCTTGGCTCCGGCCACGCAGGTGAGGCCGTCGACGTCGGGGGCCTGTTGGGCGATTCTACCAGTCACCTCGGACGAGACGCCACGCGAGCCCCGTTCGACCAGCACGTCGACCGTCTCGCCGACGAACCCGCCCCAGTAGGAGCGCGCCGCACGCGTCGCGGCGTCGCTCACGCGCGCCGCACGCTCCAGCCTCTCCGCTGCAGGCACCTGACCCGCCATGGCGGCCGCCGGGGTGCCCTCCTGGGCATCGAAGACGAACACGCCGGCTACGGCGAGACGGGCGGCGGCGATGAACTCGACGAGCTCCTCGACATCGTTGTCGGTCTCGCCCGGGAATCCCGTGATGAAGGTCGAGCGTACGGCGACCCGCGGCAGGCGCGCCCGAACGTGGTCGAGAAGCGCCAGATACGACTCGCCGTCACCGGCACGGCCCATGGCTCGCAGGACCGGCCGCGAGGCGTGCTGCAACGGAAGGTCGACGTAGGGCACCCCGTAAGCCGTCACCGCGTCGAGAACGGCCTCAGAGAGCCCATCGGGCTGCAGGTAGAGGAGTCGCAGCCAGACCGCCCCCAGGGCCCTCAGATCGCCCAGGAGCCGTCCCAGGCCGCCATACCCGGGCCACTGCCAGCGCGAGGTGTCCTGGCCGACCAGCACGAGCTCGCGCGCGCCGGCCGCGAGATCGGCTTCGGCTGCCGCCAGGATCCGCGCCGGCGCCACGGTCTCGTAGGTGCCCTTGATGAGCGGGATGGCGCAGAAGCTGCAACGACGATCACAGCCGTCGGAGATCTTGACGTAGGCGTGGGTCGGACGCTGCCGCCGAGGCGGCGCGGCCGCTCGGCCGCCCGCGCCGCCGGCTCGCGTGCCGGCGGCGGCCGGCACGCCGATGCGGGCCAGCACCTCGAGCAGCGGCGCGGTGTCGAACGCCGAGAACACGTCGATCTCAGGCAGTTCGGCGCGCAGTTCGGCTTCGTGGCGGGCCACGAGGCAGCCGTACGCCGCCACCTTCGCGCCGCGCGCGTGGGCCGCCTCGCAGACGTCGAGCAGGACGTCTATCGACTCCTGCTTGGCGGCGTCGATGAAACCGCACGTGTTGACCAGGACGAGGTCGGCGCTTCTCAGGGGGGCGGGCCTGTGGCCCGCCCCCCTGAGAAGCGCCTCGAGCCGGTCGGAGTCGGCTTCGTTCTTGGGGCAGCCCATGGTGATGACCGCGAAGGTCGCCGACGGGGTCGTCGACGCCGACGGCGCGGTAGGCACGTTCACGTCAGGACCGGCGCCGTGCGCGGTCGCCGTCAGCGATAGTTCGTGAACTGAAGGGGGATGCCGAAGTCCTCGTCACGCAGCGCCTGCATGGCCGCCTGAAGCTCATCCTTCTTGGGCGAGAAGACCCGCACGGAATCGCCCTGGATCTGCACCTTGACCTTCTTGAAGCTCTGGCGGATGAGCTTGCTCACGGCCTTGGCCTTCTCGTCGGGGATGCCGTGGGTGATCGTCACCCGCTGACGCACCGTGCCGCCGAGGGCCGGCTCGAGCTTGCCGAACTGCAGCGCCTTGAGCGGTACCTTGCGGCGCGCAAGCTTCTCTTCGAGCAGGTCGATCACGTTCCGCAGCTTGCCCTCGTTGTCGGAGACCAGCACGAGATCGTCGCCGTCGAAGTCGACCTTGCTCACCGACTTCTTGAAGTCGTAGCGCGTAGCGATCTCCTTTTGGGCAAGGTTGACCGCGTTGCGCACCTCATTGCCATCGACCTCTGAGACCACGTCGAACGAGAAGTCCTGAGCCATCTACAGCTTCACCACGCCTTTCTTTGTGACTTTGTAGTTGTTCGAGGCGGTCTCGGCCGGCGTATAGGCGCTTCGGCCGCCGACCGTGATCGCGACGTACGCGGGTACGCCGAGCCGCACGTAGACCGGCTGGCGTGTCTTCAAGGTGTATGCCTGGCCCTGAGCCATGGTCGACTCGTAGACCACCGGACCGGTGAGGCCGGTCGTGCGGACCTGGACCCAGCAGGCCCCGCCGGTCGCCACCAGGCGCACCGTGAAGCGCCGGCTGGCGCTGCTCGTGTGGTGCGCCGTCGGCGTGGTCTTGGGCGTGGGACTTATCACGGTCACGGGCAGCGGAGTGCCCTGTTTGCCCGTCGTGCCGCCGCGCCCGATGACATAGAGCACGCCGATGAGGAGCAGGCAGATCACGGCGATGAAGGTCAGCGTGTTGCGCCGCCGGTGGGCGTGCGGTCTGCCCAGAGCCGAGTTGCCGCCGAAGGGTTCGTGTTCCTCATTGGGCTCGAAGCGCGAGCGGTATTCCTCGATCATGACGTCGCCATCGAGGCCGAGGTAGTCGGAGTAGGTCCGCAGGAAGCCTTTGACGTAGGCCGCGGACGGCATGAGGTCGAAGTCGTCGTTTTCCATGGCCTGGATGTACTTGACACGTATCTTGGTGTCGTCCTCGGCCTGCTGGAGCGTGGTCTTGCGCCGGACCCTGGTCTCGCGCAAGGTGCTGCCGATCTCGAACACTCAGACTCTCTTCTCGTCGTTGGCGGGCGCGCGGCGGCGCGACCCCGGGACGGCCTGCACCGCGCCGGCGTAGCGACCATTCAGTCTACGTTCGGCTCGCCGAGAACACAATTTTGGGGGGCGCCGCCGACACGGCGTCCCGGGCGGTCTTGCGGCCCGTCGCGCAAACGCGGACCGTCCCCGCGCGGCTTCTATTCGACGATCTCCTCGCCGACACTGTCGTCGGCAGCAGACGGCACATCGGCGGCGGGCGCGCCGGGCGCCACGGGCTGGCCCAGCACGCGCGGCAGGTCGTCTTCTTCGATCAGCACCTTGCGCGCCTTGCTGCCGTCGAAGCCCGAGATGATGCCGCGCTGCTCCATCACGTCGATCAGCCGGCCGGCCCGCGCGTAGCCGACCCGCAGCCGCCGCTGCAGGAGCGCGACCGAAGCGGCGCCCGTGTGCACGACCGTGGTGACGGCTTCGGAGAACAGCGTGTCATCGTCGCTGACGGCCGTGCCCTCGACGGTGTCGCCGGTGGCGACCTCGAGAAGGTCCTCGCGATACTGCGGGGCGGCCTGCTCGCGCCACGCGCCCGTGATCAGGCCCATCTCCTCGGACGAGATGAAGGCGCCCTGGACGCGCAGCATCTTGGAGCTCGAGTAGGGGTGGAACAGCATGTCGCCGTCGCCCAGCAGGCTTTCGGCGCCGCCGGTGTCGAGAATCACGCGCGAGTCGGTCTGAGACGCGACCTTGAAGGCGATGCGCGAAGGGATGTTGGTCTTGATCAGGCCGGTCACGACGTCGACCGAGGGCCTCTGGGTGGCTACCACGAGGTGCATGCCGACCGCCCGGCCGAGCTGGCCCAGGCGGATGACGGCGTGCTCGACCTCGGCCGGCGCGACCATCATGAGGTCGGCGAGCTCGTCCATGACGATGACGATGTAGGGCAGCGGCTTCTCGCCGGCCGCCGCCAGGCGCCGGTTCAGCTCGCGCAAGTCGCGAGCGTTTTCAGTGCGCATCATGAGCTCGTAGCGACGCTCCATCTCGTGCACGATGGTGGCCAGCACGCCGCCGGCGTTGCGCACGTTGGTCACGACCGGCGCCAGAAGGTGCGGCACGCCGTCGAAGTGCGAGAGCTCGACCTTCTTGGGATCGATCATCACGAACCGCACCTGCTCGGGCGTGGCGCGCAGCAGGATGGAGCTCACGATGCTGTTCAGGCAGGCGCTCTTGCCCGAGCCGGTGGTGCCCGCGACCAGCAGGTGGATGAGGCGCGTGAGGTCGGCCAGCACCGGCTTGCCGGTGATATCCTTGCCGATCCACATGGCCAGCGGCGAAGCGTTCACCGGCAGGTCGCCCCAGATGTCGCCGAGGCTGACCCAGTTGGGCTGGCGGTTGGGCACCTCGACGCCCACCGCCGTCTTGCCGGGGATCGGCGCCTGTATGCGGATCTCCGTCGCCGCCAGGGAGTAGGCGATGTCGTCTCGCAGCGCCGCCACGCGGCTGACCTTGGTGCCGGGGGCCAGCGACAGCTCGTACTGGGTGACGCGCGGCCCGGAGATAGTGTTGATCACGCTGGCCTCGACGCCGAAGTGGCCGAGCGTCTCGGTGAGCTGGGCCGCCACCGACTCGATCACCGCCCGTGCCTCGCCCTCGCCGGCGGGGGTCCGCCGCAGCAACGCCAGCGCCTCGGGCAGCCGCCAGGGGCGCTCGCCGGGCAGGTCGAAGGCCACGGCGCCGGCATCGTCGCCGGCATCCTCGGCTTCGCCGGCCAGCGAAAGCTGTTCCTCTGATCCGTCGTCGGCCAGCGGTTCGTCGAGGCGGCGAGCGTGCGGCGCCGGCGCTTGCGGCGCTGCCGCAGGCTCATCGGCGAGCCCGCTCGTCTCGAAGACGTCGGGCAGGTCACGGGCGCCGTCGATCAGCGCCACGCCGCGCACGGCGTGCGCCCGTTCGGCGGCCGTCTCCGCGGCAGCGGCGGTGTCGCGCTGCTGGGCCAGCTCGCGGAACTCGTGGGCCGCGGCACGCCGCGCGCCGATGGTCTGCGCGGAACGTTGCGCGGAGCGGCGCGCCGCGTCACGGGCGGCCTCGACACCGCGTTTGGAGCGGCTCGCCCACAGGCCGAGCGACGAGCCGGTGATGAGCAGCAGACCGGCCACGGTGGCGACGGCCACGAGGACGGTGATGCCGATGGCGCCGATCACGGCGTGGAGCCCGGCCCACATGCCTTCCCCAACCAGACCCCCGTGCGCCTTCATGTACTCGACGACGAAGCTCTGCGCGGGTCGCGAACCGCCAAACAGACCGAAGGTGTCGGCCGCGGCGGCCAGAGTGAACGTCAGGCAGAGCACGATCACGCCGGCCGTGATCTCGCCCGACGGTCGGTGGCCTCGCCGGCCGCCGATCAGGATCGCCGCGTAGAGCAGAACGGCGGGCGTCACAAAAGCCAGCACGCCTGCCAGCACCCGCAGCCCGGCGACCAGCCACTCCCCGAAAAACCCTCCATGCCAGCCGAAGTAGAGGACGAAGACGAGAAACGCCGCTACCGCGACACAGGCCAGAGCGCCGATCTCACGGCCGCGACCGCCGCCTGACGGTCGCTTGCGCCGTGAAGCGGCGGAGGGTCGCGCGGTACGCCTGGACGGCGCGCCGCGCGGCTTTCCGGACGACGACGCGCCACCCGCGCGCCGACGGCGGGTGGCAGACGAGGTGCTGCGGTTTGTTGCCATGTGTGGCCTATTCGACGGCCGCGGCGTGAACCCTAGTCAGACCTCGACCGCGCGCCGCCGCCAGGCGTCGGCGTCGTTAGACCTCGACCACGACCGGCAGGATCAGCGGCTCGCGCTTGGTGTGCCGGTAGATGAACGAAGCCAGGGTGTCGTGCACGTCCTCGCGCAGCAGACGCTGCCCGGTGACGTGCTCGTCGGTAAGCTCGGCCAGCCGGGTAACGAGCTCGTCGCGCGCCTCGGCCAGCAGATCGTGCTCGTGCGCCTCGTCGTACAGGAAACCGCGCGCCACGAGCTCGGGTGGAGCCAGCGCCTCGCCCGTCTGCACGCTTACGGTAACCACGGCGATCAGGATGCCGTCACCCGAAAGTTGCTGGCGCTCGCGCAGCACCACGTGTTCGGCGCCGCCGATCTGCAGGCCGTCGACGAACATCATGCCGGCCGCGACTTTGCCGGTGATGGCCGCCGAGTCGGCGTTGAGCTCAAGGACGTCGCCGTTGTCGAGCAGGAAGATGTGGTCGTCGGGAAGGCCCGCCTCGCGAGCCAGCTCGCGGTGCAGGTACTGGTGGCGATACTCGCCGTGGGCCGGCGCGAAGTACCGCGGATTCAGCAGGTTCAACAGCATGCGTTGGTCCTCGCGCGAGGCGTGCCCGGAGACGTGCACGCCGCTCGCCTGGCCGTAGACGACCTTGGCGCCGCAGCGCAGCAGCCGGTTGACGGTATCCATCACGCTGACTTCGTTGCCGGGCACCGGTCGTGCCGAGATCACCACCGTGTCGCCGGGTTGCAGCTCGACCTGGGGATGGTCGTCCCAGGCCATGCGCGACAGCGCCGAGAGCGGTTCGCCCTGGCTGCCCGTGGTCAGGATCAGCAACTCCTCGGGCCGGTAGTTGTCGATGTCGGTGAGCTTGATCTGCGCGTTCTCGGGGATCTGCAGATACCCCAGGTTGCGGGCGATGTTGACGTTCTTGATCATCGAGCGGCCCGAGACGGCGAACTTGCGACCGTGCACGTGAGCGATCTGGATGGCCTGCTGGATGCGATGGATATGCGACGAAAAGCAGGCCATAAGCACGCGCCCGTCGGAGTCGGCGAAGATGCGATGGAAGGCCTGTCCGACCTGACTTTCGGAACCCGTGCTGCCCTCGCTTTCGATGTTCGTCGAGTCGCCGAGCAGGGCCAGCACGCCCTCCTGCCCGAGCCGCGCCAGCTTGTTCACGTCGGTCGTGCGACCGTCGATCGGCGTCTGGTCGAACTTGTAGTCGCCCGAAAAGACGATGCGGCCCTCGGCCGTCTCGATGATGATCGCCAGGGCGTCGGGCACGCTGTGAGTCATGGCGCAAAAACGCACCGTGAACGGCGCGAGGTCGATGACCGAATCATCGCTCACTTCGTTCATCTCGACGACCTTGAGCAGGCCGTGTTCGTCGAGCTTCGACTTCGCGAAGGCCAGCGTGAGCCGGCTCGCGTAGACCGGCACGTTGATGTCGCGCAACACGTAGGGCAGCGCGCCGAAATGGTCCTCGTGACCGTGCGTGATGAGGAAGGCGAGCACGTCGTCTCTGTGCTCACGGAGGTAGGTGATGTCGGGCAGGACGAGGTCGATACCCAGCATCTCGTCGCGGGGAAAGGCAAGGCCGCAGTCGACGACCACGATCTTGCCGCGGTACTCGACGGCGGTCATGTTCTTGCCGATCTCGCCCATCCCGCCGAGCGGGATGATCTTCAGTGTGTTGTCAGCCATGGTCTTCTTCTATCCCTCTTTGTCGGTCGTGCATGAGGCCCCCGGCGCCGGCGTTTGACGCCGTCTGCCGGAGACCATCGAATCTTTGCGTGGCGGCTCTAGAGCAGTCCGAGGCGCTCGAGCTCGCCTTCGATCAGGCGCTGTTCGTCGTCGGAGGCTTCGACGAGCGGCAGCCGCAGGCCGCCGACCTCGTGGCCGAGCAGGTTGAGTGCCGCCTTGAGCGGTATCGGGTTGCTCGTTGCGAAGAGCGCCTTGAACAGCGGCTCGAGCTCGGTCTCGAGGGCCGCGGCGCGCGCACGGTCGCCGCCGCGCGCCGCCGTCACGAGCGCCTTGAGTCGCGAGCCCACCAGATGGCTTGCCACGGAGATGCAGCCCCAGCCACCCATGGCCGCGACCTCGCGGGTCATGTCGTCGTTGCCGGCATACAGACCGAGGTCGCACAGCTCCATGAGCCGGCGCGACTGCTCGAGGTCGGGGTTGGCCTGCTTGACGGCGACGATGTTGTCGATCCCCGAAAGCTCGGCCAGCAGCTCGGGCGACACGTTGACGACGCAGCGCGAGGGGATGTTGTAGATGATCACCGGCAGGTTGGTGGCCGCGGCCACGGCGGCGAAATGGGCCCGCAAGCCACGGTCGGGCGGCCGGTTGTAGTAGGGCGCCACGACGAGCACGCCGTCGACGCCGGCGTCCTCGGCGCGGCGCGTGAGGGCCACGGAATGGGCGGTGTCGTTGGTGCCCGTGTTCGCGATCACCGGACCGCGTCCGTCGGCGATCTCGACGGCCTGACGAAAGAGGCCGACCTTCTCGTCGTCGGTCAGGGTGGGCGCTTCGCCGGTGGTGCCGGCCACCACGAGACCGTCGGAGCCGCTCGACAGAAGGTGATCGGCCAGCCGGGCGAAGGCCACCTGGTCGACCTGCAGGTCGAGGGCGAACGGCGTGGCCATCGCGGTCAGAATGTCTCCGAAGGACTCCACGATCCTATTCCCCCGTTCCTTGGTCGGCGACAGGGTCGCCCAACAGGCTCTCGAGCCCGATGGTCGTGCCCTCGAGCGAAGGCGCCCGCCGGATGGCCAGCAGAGCGCCGGCCATGAACGATTCGCGCGCCAGGGAGTCGTGGCGGATCGACAGGGTCTCCCCCGCGCCCCCGAAGACGACCTCCTGGTGGGCGACGAAGCCCGGCAGCCGCAGGCTGTGGATGCGCACGCCGCCGCTGGCGAGCCCGCGCGAGGGTCGTGTCTCGGCGGCGCCGTGCGGGTGGGCGGCGCCACCCTCGGTCATGAGTCGCGCCGTCAGCAGCGAAGTGCCCGACGGCGCGTCGACCTTGCCCTGCTCGTGCGCCTCGATGATCTCGGCCGACGGGAAGTAGCGCGCCGCGCGCGCCGCGAACTCCATGAGCAGGACGGCACCCAGGGCGAAGTTCGGCACCACGAGCAGCGGCGCCCCGTGGGCGGCGGCCAGCGCCGCCAGACTCTCGATCTGCTCGTCGTTCAGGCCCGTCGTGCCGACGACCGTCGGCAGGCCGACGCTGAGCGTCGCCGAGACGTTGGCAAACACCGCGCCCGGCAGAGTGAAATCGACCGCCACGTCGGGCCGGACGCTCGCGAGCGCCTCGTCGACGGTGGCATACAGAGGCGCCGACGAGGGGCCGGCAGCGGTTGCCGGCTCGCTTTGCCGGCCAACCGCGCTCAGGCCGCCGCCCGGGTCGACCCTGGCGACCAGGGTCAGGTCGTCCTGGCGGGCGATCGTGGCGCAGAGCAACGAGCCCATGCGACCGAGCGCCCCGAGTACGAGAACGCCGCTCACTCGGAATCCCAGCTGTAGCCCGCCACCGTGGCGTGAAACGGCTCAGGCTCGGGCCCGACGCACACCGCCGACCAGGTGGCGACGTCGTAGTACTCGCCCGCGAGGGCCACCACCGCGTCGCAGTCGACGCTTTCGATCTGGGCCAGCATGCCGTCGAGCGTGCGGATCTCGAGGCCCAGCAGGACGCTGCGTCCGAGCCGGTTCATGCGTGCCGACGGGCTTTCCATGCTGAGCACGATCTGGCCCTTGATCTGTTCCTTGGTGCGCTCGATCTCTTCGACGGTGAGCGTTTCGGGCAGGCGTTCGAGCTCGGCCGTGCAGAGCTCCATGACCTCGGCCAGGCCCTCGGGCCGCGAGCCGAACGAGATCGCCACGAGCCCCGTGTCGGCATACAGCGAGGTGTAGGAGTAGACCGAGTACACCAGGCCGCGCTTCTCGCGGATCTCCTGGAACAGCCGTGAGCTCGACGAACCGCCCAGGGCGGTGTCGAGCACCGACAGCGCGAACCGTCGCGGGTCGTCGCGCGACATGGCCGGCGCACCGAGGCAGACATGGAACTGCTCAGTCTCCTTGTGCATGAAATAGGCGTCGTGGCGCGCCTTGGGCAGACGCAGTGACGGTGCGGGCGGGTCGGCGACGCCGGCTTCGGGACCGAAGTGCTTGCGGGCAAGGTCGACGACGTGCTCGTGGCGCAGGTTGCCGGCGGCGGCCACCACGATCGCCGGATTGACATAGTGCGCCCGGTGATAGGCCTTGATGGTCGCCTCGTCCAGGCTCTGCAGGGTCTCGGCGGTGCCGATGATCTGGCGACCGAGCGGGTGCTCCCAGAAGACGGTCTCGGCGAGGTAGTCGTGGATCAGATCGGAGGGCGAGTCCTCGTAGAGCGCGACTTCTTCGAGCACGACCTCGCGTTCGGCGTCGAGCTCGGCCATCAGGGGCCGCACCACCATGTCGGCCATCACCGCGAAAGCCTCGTCGAGATGGGCGTCGAGGAACCGCGCGTGGACCAGGGTGTACTCCTTGGAGGTGGCGGCGTTCAGCTCGCCGCCCATCTGGTCGAAGATGCGAGCGATGTCCCAGGCGGAGTAGTCGGCCGTGCCCTTGAAGATGAGGTGTTCGATCAGGTGCGAGATGCCGGCGCGGGTCGGGTCCTCGTTACGGGACCCGACCCCTATCCAGAAGCCGAGAGCGATCGACCGCACGCTGTCGATGGGCTCGGTGACGACCCGCAGCCCGCTGTCCAGCTTGGCGATTTGGAAGCCCTGAATGGCTCGCCTCCTCCGGCCTAGTACCGCCGAGCGACTGCGTCGTCGTCGCTCAGCCAGGTGTGACTACGCTGCACGGCTAGTGTTCCGCCGGCGCCTCGACCGGCCGCAGGCCGATCCGATTGCGTGCCTTGTCGATCTCGACGACCTCGACGGTGATCGTGTCGCCGCGGCTCACGACGTCGTCGACCTTGTCGATCCGTTTGCCGCCGCCGAGCTTGGAGATGTGGATCAGCCCGTCGACGCCCTTCTTGAGCTCGACAAAGGCGCCGAAGTCGGTCGTCTTGACCACCTTGCCGGTGATGATGTCGCCCACCTCGATGTCCTTGCACATCGAGACGATGCGCTCGGTGACGGCCTCGCCGGCCTCCATGTCGGGAGCGGCGACGTAGATCGTGCCGTCGTCTTCGATGTCGATCTGTACGCCGAATTCCTCGCAGAGCCCCTTGATGGTCTCGCCGCCCTTGCCGATGACGAGGCCGATCTGGTCGGGGTTGATCTGGATCGTGAAGATGCGCGGTGCGAACGGCGACAGCTCGGCGCGCGGCTCGGGCAGCGCGGCGAGCATCTTGTCGAGGATGAACAGACGGCCGCGGCGCGCCTGTTCGAGGGCGTCGCCCAGGATCTCGAAGCTCACGCCCGAGATCTTGATGTCCATCTGCAGGGCGGTGATGCCGTTGCGCGAGCCCGCCACCTTGAAGTCCATGTCGCCGAGATGATCCTCGACACCGGCGATGTCGGTGAGCACGACGTAGTCGTCGCCCTCTTTGATGAGCCCCATGGCGATGCCGGCGATCGGCTGCTTGATCTGCACGCCGGCGTCCATGAGCGACAGGGTCGAGCCGCAGACGCTGGCCATTGACGAAGAGCCGTTGCTTTCGAGGATCTCCGACACCAGGCGGATGGTGTAGGGGAACTCCTTGTCGTCGGGCAGCATCGGCGCGAGCGCCCGCTCGGCAAGCGCGCCGTGACCGATGTCGCGCCGCTTGGGACCGCGCATGAAGCCGGTCTCCCCTACCGAGTACGGCGGGAAGTTGTAGTGGTGCATGTACTTCTTGCCGGTCTCGGGGTTGATCGTGTCGATGCGCTGGGCGTCGCCGGTGGCGCCGAGGGTGGTAAGGGTGAGAGCCTGCGTCTGGCCGCGCGTGAACAGGGCCGAGCCGTGGGTGCGCGGCACGAGGCCGACTTCGCAGGTGATGGGCCTGATCTCGTCGGTGCCACGACCATCGGGGCGCCGCTTGTCGACGGCGATGCGCCGCCGGATGACGTCTTTCTCGCGCTGCGCGAAGGCCCGCTTGACCTGCGTCACGCGGTCGCGCACCTCGGCCTCGTCGACATCCTGGGTGAGCCGCTCGACGATCTGCTGACGCAGCTCGACGGTGGCGTCCTGACGAGCCTTCTTGTCTTCGATGGCGGTGACCCGGTCGACGTCGGCGCCGAAAGAGCTCACGATCGCGTCGTAGAGACCACGATCGACTTCGTAGGCCGGCACTTCCCACTTGGGCTTGCCGGCGAGCTCGCGCAGACGCAGCTGGGCGTCGATCAGCTTCTGGATCTCGGCGTGGGCGATGCGCAGGCCTTCGAGGACCTGCTGCTCGCTTGCCTCCATGGCGCCCGCCTCGACCATGACGATGGCGTCGCGGCTGCCCGAGACGACGAGATCGAGCGTCGCGTCCTCGAGCTCCGAGAGCAGCGGGTTGACCACATACTCGCCGTCGATCAGACCGACACGCACGGCCCCGAGCGGCCCGAGGAACGGGATCTCGGAGAGCGTGAGGGCGGCCGACGCGCCGGTCATCGTGAGCACGTCGTAGGCGTTGTCCTGGTCGAACGAGAGCACCGTGCCGATGACCTGCACCTCGTTCATGAAGCCCTTGGGAAACGACGGCCTGATGGGCCGGTCGATCTGCCGGGCGGTCAGGATGGCCTTCTCGCTGGGACGCGACTCGCGCTTGATGAACCCGCCGGGGATCTTGCCCGCGGCGTACATGCGCTCCTCGACGTCGACCGTCAGCGGAAAGAAGTCCTGGTTTTCGCGCGTTTCCTCGCGGGCCACCGCGGTGACCAGCACCACGGTGTCCTCGCAACGCATGAGGACCGCGCCGTTCGCCTGCTTGGCGAGCTTGCCGGTCTCGAGGGTGATGGTGCGCCCTCCGACCTCTACTTCTACGGTGTGGACGGTTGTCATGAAATACCTTCGAATCCTTTTCTGGCCATTCCCATACGCTTCGGGTCGGGCCCAGTCGCGGCGAGGACGGAAAAGCGGCGCTACTTGCGCAGCTCGAGATCCTTCACCAGGGTACGGTAGCGCTCCATGTCCTTCGCCTGCAGGTAGTCGAGCAGACGACGACGGTGGCCGACCATCATGAGCAGCCCTCTGCGAGAATGGTGATCCTTTTTGTGGATCTTGAGGTGCTCGGTGAGGTCGTCGATGCGCTTGCTGAGCAGCGCCACCTGCACTTCGGGCGACCCGGTGTCGCCTTCGTGCTTGGAGAATCGCGAAATGATCGCTTGCTTGTCTTCGGTCGTGATTGCCAGG
>PMKK01000036.1 GCA_003157715.1 Actinomycetota bacterium | reverse complement strand
TGCCCCAGCAGTTCGAGAACCCGGCCAACCCCGATGGTCATCGGCGCACGACGGCCGAGGAGATCTGGCGCGACACCGACGGCGAAGTCGATGTCTTCGTGGCCGGCGTAGGCACGGGGGGGACCCTCACCGGCGTCGGACAGGTGCTCAAGGAGCGCAAGCCGGCGGTCAAGGTCTATGCGGTGGAGCCCGCCGAGTCGGCCGTGCTGTCGGGCGGTCAGCCCGGCCCGCACCGCATTCAGGGCATCGGTGCCGGCTTTGTGCCGCGCGTGCTCGATACCGCGGTCTACGACGAGATCGTGCAAGTGCCCGGCGACAAGGCCATGGACGTGGCCCGGGCCCTGGCCACCGACGAGGGCATCCTGGTGGGCATCTCGGCGGGCGCCAACGCGTTCGCCGCCGCCGAGCTCGGGGCGCGCCCCGAGAACCGCGGCAAGCTGATCGTCACTATTCTGTGCGACACCGGCGAGCGCTACCTGTCGACGCCGCTGTTTGCCGAGCAGGGCGCACCGGCGATGATCGGGGGCTGATGATCGCCGAGTCGCACGAAGGCGCCGCGAGCGCGGCGCTGATCGCCACCCTGGGTTCGCTGCTCGATCCGGTCGAGGCCGTGCTCAAGCCGTTGGGGCGAGTCTGTGTGGCCTTCTCCGGCGGGGTCGACTCGAGCGTGGTGCTGGCGCTTGCCACCCGCGTGCTGGGGGCCGGTCAGGTGCTGGCCTTCACCGCCGTCTCCGAGACCTACCGCGACGACGAGCTCGTCGCGGCGCGCGCCTTCGCCGAGTCACTCGGCGTGCGCCACCTTACCTGGCAGACCCGCGAGCTCGACGACCAGCGCTTCGTCGCCAACAGCCGCGAGCGCTGCTACTACTGCAAAGCGACGCTGCTTGCGGCCATGGAACGCGCGGCGAGCGAGGCTGGCATAGCGGTGCTGGTCGACGGCGCCAATCGCGACGATCTGGGCGACGAGCGACCAGGTCTGCGAGCCTGCGCCGAACACGGCGTGCGCCACCCGCTGATCGAAGCCGGGCTCGGCAAGGCGGCGGTGCGAGCCTTGGCCAGGGCCCTCGACCTGCCCACCTGGAGCAAGCCGGCCGAGGCTTGTCTGGCCTCGCGCATCGCCTACGACGAGCCGGTGACCGCCGGCAAGCTGCGCCAGGTGGCGGTCGCCGAGGACATGCTGCGCGGCCTTGGCCTGGGACCCGAGCTGCGCGTCCGCCACCATGGCGACATCGCGCGCATCGAGCTCGCGGCCGACGCCGTGGAGCGTGCCGCGGCACCTGCCTTGCGCGACCTGCTCGTCAACCGCATGCGAGCTCTCGGATTCACGTATATCACTCTCGATTTACAGGGGTTTCGCTCGGGAAGCATGAACGAGGCGCCATCCTCCGAAAGGAGCCTGTAGCAGTGAACCGTACCTTGGGGACCGCCGCCGATGTCGTCGCCGGCGCCTGGTGTGCGACGCGCAAGAGCCGCCCACGCCATTTCGTCGAACGCATGCGGCGCGACGTGCAGGCGGTCAGGGACCGCGACCCGGCCGCCACCAGTTCCTTCGAGATCGTCACCTCCTACGCCGGTCTGCATGCCCTCTGGCTGCACCGCCTGGCCCACCCGCTCTATCGCTGCGGCATGCCGGTGGTACCGCGCTGGATCAGCCAGTTCAACCGTTTCCTGACCGGCATCGAGATCCACCCCGGGGCGCTGATCGGCGAGGGCTTCTTCGTCGATCACGGCTCGGGTGTCGTGATCGGCGAGACCGCCGAGATCGGCGACAACGTGACGATCTACCAGGGCGTCACCCTGGGAGGCACCGGCAAGGAGCACGGCAAGCGTCACCCCACTCTGGGCAACAACATCGTCGTCGGCGCCGGGGCCAGCGTGCTGGGCTCAGTCAAGATCGGCAACAACGCCAAGATCGGTTCCGGCAGCGTGGTCGTCCACGACGTGCCGGCCAACGCGACGGTCGTCGGCAACCCCGGCCATCCGGTGCTGCTCGACGGCCAGCGGGTCGGTATCCCCGACATCGACTACACGCATCTGCCCGACCCCGTGGCCGAGGCTCTGAAGTGCGTCGTCGATCGCATCATCGCGCTTGAGCAGGAGCTCGACGAGATCGAACCCAAGCGCAAGGCGCGGCGCCGCCAGCGCATCGCCCGCAGTACGGAGACGCTCGACCGCCTGCTGCACTTCAGCGACGGCGCCGGCATCTGAGCCAAGCGCCGCGCAGGCGCCGGCGGACAGGTCAAGCGTCGCGCCGGCGCGCCAGCGGGTATGCTACTATCGCCGCGTCAACGACAGCGCAAGGGGAGAGTGATCCCGCCGTGAGCCACGTCCGACGTCTCGTCCTAGACGTCCTCAAGCCGCACATGCCGACCATGCTCAATCTGGCCGACAAGCTCGGCGACCTCGAAGGCATCGTGGGCGTCGACATCACGCTCTTCGAGATCGACAACAAGGTCGAGAACATCAAGATCACTCTCGAAGGCAGCGATATCGACTACCAGGAAGTCGCCGAGGTCATCCAGGACTCCGGGGGCAGCATCCACTCGATCGACAAGGTGTCGACCGGCCGTCAGATCATCGACGAGGCCGAGACCCCGCAGGATGCCGGCGCCCGCTGGATGCGGTGACCCCCCGCCACCCGCTTAGCACATGAGTCGCAAGACGGCCCCTGGCCCCGCCGCCTGGCTGCGCGGCAGGATAGAGACGCTGCGCCACTACCACCGCGTCGCCGAGGTCGGCAAGATCGCCCGCCGCTACTTCGCGATGAACGCCTTCGACGGCGTGCTCACCACACTGGGCGTGCTGGTCGGCAGCTATCTCGGCCACGCCCACTCGGCGCGCCAGGTCGTGTCCGTCGGGCTCGGCGCGGCGGTGGCGATGGGAGTCTCGGGCTTCTACGGCTCGTACCTGATCGAACGCGCCGAGCGCGACCGCTCGCTGCGCGAGCTCGAAGACGTCACCCTCTCGAGTCTCGAGGATTCCGACATCGCCGCCGCTTCCACCTATGCCACCATCGTCATCGCCGGTGTCGACGGGGTGTCGCCCTTCGTCGCCGCGGGGCTCGTGCTGGCGCCGTTTCTCGTGGGCTTCTCGAGTCTGCACTCGGCGTACATCGCCGGGGTCGCGATCGCCTTCGTCGAACTCTTCGCGCTGGGCATCTTTCTGGGCCGCGTCTCGCGCCAGCGGCTCGTGTGGTCGGGCATGAAGCTGGCCATGGCCGGCATCCTGTGTCTGGTCTTGAGCGCGCTCCTCGACTATGGACTGCGGTGAGCCGGTCGTGAGCGCATCTCCCACGGGCTCCGGCGCGGGTGAGCGGAGCGGCCGCTCGGCCGCCGCCGAGGCGTTGCTGGCGGGGCTGAACGAGCCCCAGTGCGAGGCGGTCGAGCACTTCGAGGGCCCGCTGCTCATCCTGGCCGGCGCCGGCTCGGGCAAGACGCGGGTGCTGGCCCACCGCGTCGCCTATCTGCTGCGGGTCCGTGGAGTGCGCCCCGACGAAGTGCTCGCCATCACTTTTACCAACAAGGCGGCCGGCGAGATGCGGGCGCGGATCGGCTCGCTGGTCGGCCCGGTCGTGCGCCTGATGTGGATCTCGACCTTTCACTCGATGTGCGCCCGCATATTGCGCCGCGAGGCCGGAAGGCTGGGGTACAGGTCGACCTTCTCGATCTACGATGCCGACGACGCCAAGCGGCTCGTCAAACGCTGCCTGGCCGAACTCAACCTCGACGACAAGCGCTACACGCCCGACACCCTGGCGCGCGCCATCTCCGACGCCAAGAACCGCCTGCAGGACCCGGAAGCCTTTCGCGAGCAGATGGGCGGGCACTATCAGCGCGCCGCGGCCGATGTCTACGACCTCTACGAGAAGAAGCTCATCGAGATGAGCGCCATGGATTTCGACGATCTGCTGATGAAGACGGTCAACCTGCTCGAGCTCTATCCCGACCGCCTGGCGCACTACCAGCGCACGTTTCGCTTCGTCATGGTCGACGAATACCAGGACACAAACCACGCCCAGTACCGCATCGCCAACCTGCTCGCCGGAGAGCGCGGCAATCTGGCGGTGGTCGGTGACGACGACCAGTCGATCTATTCGTGGCGCGGCGCCGACATTCGCAACATCCTCGAGTTCGAGCGCGACTACCCCGAGACCAAGGTGATCCGCCTCGAACAGAACTACCGCTCGACCACCCACATCCTCGACGTCGCCAACGCGGTGGTCGCCAACAACCGCCGGCGCAAGGGCAAGAACCTGTGGACGGCGCGCGGCACCGGCCGGCCGGCGCACGTCGTCGAGGTCGCCGATGAACACGCCGAGGCGCAGTACATCGCCAGCGAGGTCCGCAAGCTGTTAGACGAGGGCGTGGGGGGTGAGGGGCCGGGACTGGGACGCCCTCTCGCTCCCCACGATATCGCCGTGCTCTACCGCACCAACGCCCAGTCACGCGTTCTCGAGGAGGAGTTCGGCCGCTACGCCATCGCCTACCAGGTCGTCGGCGGCACGCGCTTCTACGAGCGCGCCGAGGTAAAGGACGCGCTCGCCTACCTTGCGATCATCAACAACCCCGCCGACGAACAGCGCCTGCTGCGCATCGTCAATGTGCCGCGCCGCGGCTTGGGGCAGACCGCCGTCGGCCGCCTCCAGACCGAGGCGCGGACGCTCGGCGAGCCGCTCTGGAACGTGATCGAACGCGCCGGCGATGTGCCCGGCATGACCCCTGCGGCAAGCGCCTCGCTCGAGAAGTTCGCGGCTCTGGTGAGCGTCTGGCGGGCAGAGGCGCCGGCGGCCGCGTCGGTGGCCGCGCTGGTGCGGCGCGTGCTCGATGAGAGCGGCTACTCGGCGGCGCTGAAGGGCCAGGACACCCTCGAGGCCGAGGGCCGCATGGAGAACCTCGAAGAGCTCGTGGGCGTCGCGGCCGAATACGACCAGCGTGCCGACGAGCCCACCCTCGACGGCTTCCTGCAGGAGATCTCACTGTACTCGGACATCGACACCATGGCCGACACGAGCGAGCTCATCACCTTCATGACCCTGCACAACGCCAAGGGCCTCGAGTTCCCGGTCGTGTTCATCACCGGCCTCGAGGAGGGCGTGTTTCCTCACCAGCGCGCTCTCGACGATCAGAACCTCGAAGAGGAACGCCGCCTGGCCTATGTGGGCATCACGCGGGCGATGGACCGCCTTTACCTGCTGCACGCCCGGGCGCGCAACCTCTGGGGCGGCAGCCTGTATGGCCTGCCCTCGCGGTTCCTTGCCGAGATCCCCGCCGACCTCGTCTCGGTCGAGCGCATCGGTGGGCCGGCGTATGCCGCCGGCGGCCGCTCGGGGAGCGGCTGGTCGGGCGGGGGCGGCTGGTCGGGCGGCGCCGGTGGGGGCGCCCGCGCCGGGGGGCGCGAGCGCGGCCGTCCGGGAAGTGACGACTGGTCATCGGAGTGGCGCGACCGCGATGACGACGGTATCGGGGGCTCGGGCAAGCGCATCACCGGCCTCGAAAAGAAGCTCGACGAAACGGTGGTCGAGCAGTTCTTCGCCCCCGGCGACCGCGTGCTGCACGCGACGCTCGGCGAGGGCACGGTGCAGGCCGCCGAGCAGGGCGGGATCATCGTGGTGCGCTTCGAGAACGACGGCTCGGAGCGGCGCCTGATGGCGACCATCGCGCCGTTGCGAAAGCTCAGGGCGTAGGCCCGGTCGGCGACACGGCGCGCCCCGGGTCCGCGCTTGGGGTTCGCGCCTCGGGTCCGCGCTTCGTGCCAGCGCCCCGGGTCCGCGCCTCGGGTCGCGCTCCGGGCCAGCGCCGCGCTCGCTTTTGGCGACGCCGGGCTGGGCTGGGCTAGGGCCCCGTGCCGTACTCGTAGACGCGCCAGCTGTGGTCGCTCATGCGGGTCACCGTCATCCAGAGAGCGTGGCTGCCCGCCGCGCCCCAGGTGCCGTGGCCGGTGCTTGGCTTGACGAAGACGTCGGTCTTGAACTCGACCGTCGCGTAGGGCGGCACCACGCTGGTCGCTCGGCGGTAGACGGCCAGCAGGCGGGCCGCCGCCACGTCCCAGACGAGATCGGGGTCGGCGAGGGGCGAGCCCGGAGCCACCGCGGCGCGCACCCGGTCGAACCGACGCTCCCCCAGAAGGCGCCAGAACTCGCGCACGGCCCAGACCGCGCCGACGGGCGCCACGCCCGAGGTGATCTGCGGCGAGACCCGGGGCGTCGGCGAGGTGATGCCGACCGGCGCGGCCGAAGGCGCGGCGGTGCCGGCCGACGGTGACGTCGCCGGCGAGACGGCCGGACTCGAGGCACTCTGGGAAGCGGCCGCGCCGCTGCCGCAGGCGCAGGTGAGCGTGGCGATGGCGGCTGCCAGACACACGACGGCCGGCGCTCCCCCTGGTTTGCGGACACGACCCGCGGTTCCGGCGCGGCGACGCCGAGTCATGTGAGTCCCCTTCTCGCTGGCGATCGGGCAAGCCAACCCCATCACACCGCCGCCGGGCTGTACAGGATGACAATGTCGCGGCCGCCGCACGGCGTCGCGCTGCGCTCTTTGATCGCGGCGCTGTGCGATTGTGCTAGACGCATGGCGTCCGGCTTTGAGCCTGAGCGTTCAACACCTCGAGCATCGGCTGTGGAAAACCGAACGAAAACGCACGATTGACCACACATTCGCGCGGTACTACAATGGCACGTGATCGAGCACGCCTGATTGTCACGACCGTCGCAACAGCGTCGGGGTGATCGATGCGCGTGGTAGGCGGATGCGAGTGGGATGTACTCGCGCGATGCGGTAGTCCGCTGGATGAGCGAGCGGGAAGTTGACGCGTCCGCCGGCCACGCTGGTCGCCCCAAAACGGTCGAGGCCAGTACGGCCCGACGAACAGTCCGCGGCAGACTGTCCCTCCCCCCGGGACCAGTCGAGCCCCCCCGGGCCGCGGATGTCGCGAGGGTGGGGCCGGTGGCACCAGATGCCGCCGGCCCGCCCGCGATTTCTCAGGCGGGACGCCCTTCCCACGGAACGCCTCCCGCCGGCTCGTGAGGTAGAGTTGCGCAGGGCCGATCGCGGCCCCACAGCAGCGCGAGGAGGGTTCTCTCATGGCAGTCGAGGTCAAACGCGATGGTGCCGTCGCCGTCGTCACGGTCGCCCGTCCCGAGGTAAGAAACGCTCTGAACCGGGCGACGAACGAGGAGTTGCTGCGCGTCGCCCGCGAGCTTTCGCGTGACGCCGCGGTGCGCGCGGTCGTGCTGACCGGCGCCGGCGAGAAGGCCTTCGTGGCCGGCGCCGACATCGCCGAGTTTCGCGGCCTCACGCCCGAGCAGGCGCGCCAGTCGTCGTGGCTGGGCCGCAAGGTGATCGAAGCCATCGAAGGCTCACCGCAGCCCTGGATCGCGGCCATCAACGGCTTCGCGCTGGGCGGCGGCTGCGAGCTCGCCCTCGGCTGCGACATCCGCTTCGCCGCCGACACCGCCCGTTTTGGGCAGCCCGAGGTCGGCCTGGGCATCACGCCGGGCTGGGGCGGCACGCAGCGCCTGCCCCGCGAGGTGGGTAACGGCTGGGCGAGCTATCTGTGCCTGAGCGGCCGCCTGATCGACGCCGCCGAAGCGCTGCGCATAGGGCTCGTGCAGGCCGTCTTCCCGGCCGCCGAGCTGCACGCCGAGGCGCTCAAGCTGGCCGGCGAGCTCGCCGCCAGGCCGCCGCTCGCCGTGCGCTATGTCAAGTCGCAGATCCATCACGCGCTGAACGTCGACATCGAGGCGGGCCACGAGATCGAGCGCGACTTGTTCGCGCTGACTTTCGCCAGCAACGACGCCGGCGAGGGTATGGACGCCTTTCTCGAGAAGCGCGCCCCGAAAGGCTTCACGGGGACCTGACGGACCGGCCTGAGCCGGCCGAGCCCGCCTGAGCCGACCGGAGCGGCCTGAGCCGAAGGGCCTCGAGCGCCCGGCCTTCGCTAGGCGGAGAGCGCCTCGAGCAGCCCGGCGAGCACCTCGAACACGCCGGGCGTCGCGGCGACCACGACGTCGGCTTCGTCGCGCACTTCGGGCGGAGTCTCGTCGGTGAGCGCGGCCACCGCGAGAGCGAGACGCCCGCCGCCGCCGGCCTCGGCTGCCCAAGCATGGACCGCCGTGAACCCGGTGCGGTCGGTAAGATCGTCGCCCAGAAAGAAGGCGGTCCGCATCGCCATGCCACCGCGGCCGCTGGGACTCAGCAGGCGCAGCACCGCGGTCCCCTTGCTGACCGCCACGGGCGGGCGCAGCTCGACCAGGAAGTGCCCGCTGGCGATCGCCAGGCCGAGCCGGCGGGCCGGCTGCAGGATCTCGCGCTCCAGGACGGCCAGAGTGGCTGCCGGGTCGAGCGCCCGGCGGTAGTGCAGCGCCACCACCGGGCCCTTGTCTTCGATCACGAGCCCCAGGCGGTCGGCGTCGAGCGCGGCTGCCCGCCGGGCCATCGTCCGGACGCGCGCGACGTAGGGCCCGGCAGCGGGGTCGCGCCTCACGGCGCCGCCGGGCGCCAGAACGTCGAAGCCGTGCAGGCCGACGTACAGGGCGTCGCCGATGCCGACCATCGCCGCCGCCCGGTGCGCATCGCGGCCGGTGACGAAGGCCAGCAGGCCGAGCCGGGGCGCGAGCGCGGCCAGGATCGCGCGGAATGCCGGCGGCACGACCGCCGCGAACGGGTCGGCGACGATCGGCGAGATCGTGCCGTCGATGTCGCAGAAGAGAGCGGTCGCGCGGGGTTCGCGAGCGGCCGCCCGGATGGCCGCGGCGAGCGACTCGGCGCCGCGCAGGATGAGCCCGGCGGCGCGGCCGCCGGGCGGCGGCACGGACGCGCCGGCCGGGGCGGGGTCGGCCGGGGTTCGCGGCGGTTCGTTCATGACGGTGCCCAGCCTATCGAAAAGCCGTGCGCCGCGTCTCGTCCCGGTCGCTCGCGGCGCGAAGTTTGTCATCG
>PMKK01000211.1 GCA_003157715.1 Actinomycetota bacterium | reverse complement strand
GCGCGGTTGATCTCGTCGGCTAAGACGACGTTGGCAAACAGGGGACCGGGACGAAACTCGAACGTGCCGTGCTGCTGGTCGAAGACGGTCGAACCCGTGACGTCGGCCGGCAGCAGATCGGCGGTGCACTGCAGGCGGGCGAAGCTCAGGCCGAGGCTCGCCGCGAAACTGCGCACCAGGAGGGTCTTGGCGACGCCGGGCACGTCGTCTAACAGAACGTGCCCGCCGGCCAGCAGCGCCGCCGTGACAAGGCGCGTCTGGTCGGCTTTGCCGACGATGACGCGCCCCACCTGCTCGGCGACGGCGTGTCCCAGACCGGCCGCGCCGGTTGTGTTGTCATGCTCCATGGACGGCCTCCGGGATCGCCCGACGATCGTGATCGGCCGGCCGCGGGGGCTCGCTCGCGGGAGCTCGCTCGCGCGGCCGGCTCAGGTGACTCTATACCAGAGGGCCGAAGACGGCTGAATCGCGGCGCGGACGAAGAGCTGCCGATCCGGTCGCGTTCAAGGGCGCGGATGCCGGCCCAGCCGGGTTGGGATCGCCCCTGACCCGCCGCAAGACGCGGCCGCCGCTGGAATCGGCGTAGAGTGTATCTGAGCGCTTCGGGTGTGCCGGTCGATCTCGTGGCCGCACGTTCCCGCCCTCGAACGTCCGCGACCGCGCAACGAGATCGGAGCGTTTCCGAGCGTTTCCGAAACAGCAGGACGAACTCAGGCGAAGGGAACGCAATGGATGTACAGGATGCGACCGCGCGGCTTCTGGAACGGATCGGTCACACAGCCGCCTGGCGCGAGGGCAAAGCCGAGCAGCACCCCGACGACGAGCGCAACTGGCGCTCGGCACGGGCGCTCAGGCAAGCGGAAAGTGAGATCGCGGCCCTGCCTGACGACGACCCGATGCTGGCGCGCCACGCCCGCGTCTACGACGACAGCGCTGCCGCGAGCGTCGCCATCGACGCCATGAAGCAGGTCATCGCCCGGCACGGGTTCGACCGCGAGGCGACTACCGACGACCTGCTGGCGGCCCTGGTGGCTGAGGTCGATGTCGACATGGCCGACGCCGATTCGACCAACGAGGATGACGCCGAGGCTATCCGCGAGGCGCGCATACGCCGCAAGGTGGCACATCAGGGCCTTCACCTGAAGAAGTCGCACACCTCGAAGGCGCACGCCCCCGACCACGGTCGCTACGTGCTCACCGACGATCAGGGTCGCGTCGTGGGCGAGGGNNTGCGCCTGCGTCTCGATGCCCTCGGCGACGACCTTCATGCCGAGGTCGTGGGCGAGCTGGGTCACGGCCACCAGGATCGCCGAGGCCGAGCGGTCTTCGAGGCAGCTCCCCACGAACGAGCGGTCGATCTTGAGACGATCGATGGGCAGCTCGCGAAGATGGGTGAGCGAGGAGTACCCGGTGCCGAAGTCGTCGAGCGCCACGGTGGCGCCGGCCTGCCGCAGACCGGCCGCCACTCCGGCCGCGCGCTCCGGATTGGCGAGCACGGCGGTCTCAGTGAACTCGACCTCGAGCGACGAGGTGGCAAGCCCGGCCTTGTCGGCGGCCCGCGTGACCTCGCCGCAGACATCTGAGCGCTGCACCTCGCGCGCGGAGATGTTGAGCGCCAGACGGGGCGCCGCGGCCAGAGACTGCTGCCAGCCCCTGAGGTGCGTGCAGGCCCGGGCGCGGAGGTGGCGTCCCAGCGAGACGATCAGCCCGGTCTCCTCGGCGAACGGTATGAACTCCGCCGGTGAGAGCAGTCCGCGCTCGGGGTGCTGCCAGCGTGCCAGCGCCTCGACTGCCTCCACCCGCATGGTCTCAAGGTTCAGCAGCGGCTGGTAGTGCAGCATGAAGTCGCCCCGCTTGATGCCGTCGCGGATCTCGTGTGCCAGCCACAGCCGCGCGGAACCCCCCGCGGCGATATCGGTGTCGAAGAACTCGACGGCGCCGCCGCCCAGCTTTTTGGCGGCGCGCATCGCGGAGTGAGCGTTCTCCTGCAGGCGCCGCGCCTCGCCGCTGCCATGCGGATGCGCGGCGACGCCGCAGCTCGCACTGAGCAGCACCTGATCGTCACCGACGGTGAAGGGCGTCGCGAAGACTTCGTGGATGCGCCATAACAGCCAGTCGAGGTGTTTGCGCGAGGCGATGCGCCCCAGCAGCACCACGAAGTCGTCGGCCCCGCTGCGGGCCACGACGTCGTTGGTGCGCAGATGTTCGTGGAGACGCTCGCCGACGGCGCGCAGGAGCCGGTCGCCGGCCTCCAGTCCCAGGGCGTCGTTGACATCCTTGAAACGGTCGAGATTCAGCCAGACGAGAGCGAGCTGGCGCTTCTTCGCCCCCTCACCGGAGAGGGTCCGCGAGAGCATCATCGAGAACATGGCGCGGTTGGGCAGCTCGGTGACGGGGTCGATGAAGGCCAGCTTCTCGATGAGCTCGTCGGCGCGCTTCTGCTGGGAGACGTCGACCGCGATCGTCATGCCGGCTTGAACGGCGCCGGCGGCGTCGCGGATGGGGACCATGAGGACTCGCGTCCAGCGCTCCTCGGCAGAGAGCCGCGCCGCTCCCGCGTCCTCCACCTCGACCGACTCGCCGGCCAGCACGCGCTCCATGTTTGCCAGGTAGCTCGCCGGAAAATCGTCGCGCAGGCTGCGCCCGACCAGCGCGGCACGTGACCTGCCGGCCACCTTGGCTGCCGCGGCGCTGGCCTCGCGGATGACGAAGTCTCGGTCGTAGATCGTGACGTTGAGCGGCGACGACGCGAGGATGGCCTCGAAGGCGAGGAGTCGGTCGTGGGGTAGCAGGCCGGGGGAGCCGGCAGGCGGCGGGGACGCTGGCATACTCTCTCCTGTGAAAGATCAGGATGTGGCTGTGGGTCGCGCGTGCTGCCCACCAGCCCACTGTCTTGCCCCAGTATCGGCCGCCGGGCGGGCGGAGTTCAACGTTCCGGCGTGCCTGCGTCCGGCGCTCACCGCGGTTTGGGCGCCCGCGGCGGACCGGCCCACGTGACTCCATACCAACGGCTACCCTCCGCGAGCGGCGCCCTGAATTGGGGGCTAGAGCAGAGGTGCGCCCGCGGTCTGTTCGGCAAGAGCCTGGGCGCGACCGCCGAAGACGACCAGCAGCAGGCCGGCGGCGATGATCAGCGCGCCGCCGGCAACCGTGCCCAGCGCCGGCACCTGTCCCAGCAGCAGCAGCGCATAGAGCGGCGCCGTGGCCGGTTCGAGGTAGCCGAGGATCGAGGCGTGCTGCACCGGGATGCGCTCGACGCCGGCGACCCACAGCCAGTAGGCGAAGGCGGTGCAAACGACGCCCAGCAGGGCCGCCGAGAGCAGGTCGCGGCCGGTCAGGGCATAGCCCGAGTGGATGGTCTGAAAGAGCGCCAGCGGCAGAAGCAGCACTGCGTTCAAGGTGCAGTCCGCGAGCACGATCGTGGTGGCGGCCAGCCGCCGCGTAAGCGCCTTGACGAGCAGCATGTACAGGGCGAAGAGGACGGCCGCGGCCAGACCGCAGGCGAGTCCCAGCGGCGACCAGTGAGCGCCGCCACCGAGCAGACTCGGCGCCACGATCGCCGCCAGGCCCGCGAGACCCAGGCCGAGCGCCGGCCAGACGATGGGCTCGGTACGCCCGCCGCCGAGGCGCGGGGCAAGCAGCGCGATGACGATCGGAGAAGAGTAGAACAGGAACATGCCCACGGCCACGCCGGCGGCGCGCAGGGAGACGAAGAAGCAGAGCTGCGAGACAGCGTCGAGCGCGCCCATGAGCAGCAGCAGGCGCACGACTCCGGGACGTCGCAGCTCGGCCAGCAGCGAACGGCGGGCAAAGAAGACGGCCAGCACGGTCGCCGCCATGCCGAAACGCAGCACGAGCAGCAGGCTCTCGGGGGCCGTGGTCCAGTCGACGAGCGCCCCGATAGCCCCGAAGATGAGGTAGGCCGAGATCGCCATGGCGTAACCGCGGCCACGCCCGGCGCCGCGCGCCTCTGTGCGGGCGGTCGCCGTCAATCGGCCTCGCGGACCTCGTGGGCCTCGCGGGCACTGTCGGCCCCTTGGGCCTCGCGGGCACCATCGGCCTCGCCGGTCTCGCCGGTCTCGCCGGTCTCGCCGGTCTCGGAGACCTCTGAGACCTCGGAGACCTCGAAGACGAGCAGACGCACGTGCTCGTCGGCGCCGACCACCGCCCGGTGGGCGTGGGTCTCACCGGCGGGCAGCAGGACGCAGTCGCCGACCCGGAAGCGCTCGCGGCCGTGTCGGAACTGCAGCGCGAACGAACCCTCGACGACCGTGAAGGCGTGCGCGCTGCGACACCACTCACGCTCCTCGAAGCCGGCGGTGAACTCGAGCAGCCGCAGGCGCTGCGAGCCGCGACGCACCGCCTTCTCGCGCACGCCCGCGGCCGGGCTTCGCCACGGCAAGCCCTCAAAGTCGACCCTCATCGCCTCCATCACGCGCTCCTCTCTCCTTGTGGCGGCCGCCCTCTTCGCCGAGCGCTCACCGCGGCTTGTGCGCCCGCAGCGAGAAGCTCAACGGCACGTCGCGGCGGTCGGGCAGATACCACCAGCCGTCCTCGTCTTTGACCATCGACGGCCAGCGCCGATACGCACTGAACGGCCACTCGTGGAGAAACTCGACGACGAGACCGGCGTCGATGAGGGCGCCTACGATCTCACCAAGGGTGTGGTCCCACTGATAGCTGACGGTGTTCGCGCAGACGGTGTCGGGGTCGGCGTAGGAGGTGTCGGACTCGTAGCACCCGGCGGCGCCCTCCGACAGGTAGCTGTAGTCCAGCACGAGCGCGCCGTCGTCGTGCACGTCGAGGACCATGGCGAAGGGATGGATCTCAGCCAGGTAGAAGCTGCCGCCCGGCGCCAGGAAGTCGGCCACCAGCAGCCCCCAGCGGGGCAAGTCGGAAAGCCAGGTGAGCACGCCCCATGAGGTGAAGACGATCTCGAAGCGCTCGTCCAGCTTGGCCGGCAGGTCGTAGATGTCGCCGGCCAGAAACCGCGCCTCGAGGCCGAGCTCGGTGGTCAGCGAGCGCGCGAGGTCGATCGCCTTGTCGGAGAGGTCGGCGCCGGTGACCCGCGCTCCCCGGCGCGCCCAGCAAAGCGTGTCCTGCCCGAAATGGCACATGAGATGAAGCAGCGTCTTGCCCGCGACGTCGCCGAGCTCGGCGACCTCGAGGGGACGCAGCGTGTCGCGCCCGGCCTTGAACGCGGCGAGGTCGTAGAAGGCCGAGGCCTCGTGCACGCCGGTCCATTCGTTCCACAGGGCGCGGTTGGCGTCGGTCCTGGCGTCGGGCGTGTCGTCGGTCCC
>PMKK01000309.1 GCA_003157715.1 Actinomycetota bacterium | reverse complement strand
GCAGTTGTGGCAGTACTTCATGACTCTTCTCCAGGCAGGCCGACGTGTGCAGGCATCGCGGATGACATGCGCTTCTCCTTTGCAGGTCATCGGCCGATGCGGCCACATAGTTAGGGTGGCGATGCCCCCGCGGCTTCCCCTCGCGTCACCTGAACGGGCGACATCGGCGGCCTTCGGCCGCCGATGTCGCCCGCCCGAGCTAGTGNNGGCTGACGCAGCAGCCAGGCGGGCCGCGGCCCGTGATTCAGACGGCTGCTCATGGAACCCGGTAGCCCCGACGGCCACGACGGCGGCGAGACGTCGGGCGCCCCGCTGCGCACCACGCGCAGTGTGTTGTGGCCGACGGTGACCTGACGGTTGCCGGCCCAGTCGGTGGCCCGCACCTCGACGTGGTAGCTGCCGGGCTTGAGGGTGCACTTGAAGCGCAGCCAGTAGTAGGACGGAGCCGGAGAAGTTCCCCAGTCACCCGCGCGCTCGACGAACCGGCGCAGCACGCGGCCGCGGGCTCCGAGGATCGCGACCGTCGCCTCCTTGACACCGCTGTTCTTGTCGGTGGCCAGAAAGTAGAGCGTGCCGCGCGTGCCGGTGTCGACCACGCTCTTGCGAGGCGCGGCACAGGCAGGGCCCAGGGTGTCGACGCCGACGGTCAGGCTCTCCGTCTGTTCCTGGTTTCCGGCGTTGTCGGCGGAGCGGTAGCGGATGGTATGCAGGCCGTCGAAGTGGTGGTCGCCATAGGCCGGCACGGTGATGGCCGCGCCGGACTGCCAGGCCCCGCCGTCGAGGCTGGACTGCGTCAGGCTGACCCCTGAACCGCCGATGTCGTTGGCCGAGAAGTGAATGGTCGCCGGCTTGCGATGCCAGACGGAGTCGCTGTGTGAAACGAGAGTCACGGGCGCGGCCGAGTCGACGCTGGAGTCGACCGTCGACACGAGAAAACCGTCGCCGAAGGCCCAGACGTGCTGGGCGTCGGTGGCGGCGATGGCTTCGACCCCGTCGCCGGCGGCGACGCGCTGCCAGGTCGAGCCGCCGTCGGCCGTCGCATAGACGCCGTCAAGACCGCCGACCCAGCCGTGGCCGGCATCGCTGAAATGCACCGTGGTGGCCAGGCTGTCTTCGAGGCCGGGCACGCGCAGCCACGTCGCGCCGCCATCGGTGGTGTGCAGCACCCAGCCCTCATCGGACGTGGCCGTTTCGGCGGCGACGTCCACCGTCCAGCTCGTGCCGACAGCCCAGCCGTCGCTTTTGTTCAGGAACTGCAGCCCCTTGATGGCGGGCGTGCCTTTGGGCAGCTTCTCCCTGGTCCAGGTGAAACCGCCGTCGGTCGACGAGAAGACCGCTCCCGTGGAGCCGATGCTCGAACTCAAGCCGCCGGCCGCCCAGCCCGTGTCGGCGTCCACAAAGTCGACCGCGCTGAGGGCGGTGTTGCCGGCCACGAACTGGGGGATCCAGGTGGCGCCGCCGTCGGTGGTGTGCTGCATGGTGAGGTTCGCCCCGGCGTTCATGCCCGAGTTGTCGTCGCTGATCGCCCAGCCCGTGCGCGCATCGACGAAGTCGACGCCATCGAGTCGGCCGCCCAGGTTGGATTGTTGCGGACCCCAGGTCGCGCCGCCGTCGCTCGTGTGGTAGATCACGCCACCGTCGCCCAAGCTGTCGCCGGCCCCCACCAGCCAGCCGTCGCCGGCATCTGGAAAGCTGACCCCCATGAGAGAAGCCGTCCCCCGCACCGGCACGGGCTGTTCGGCGAACCGCACGCCGTCGCTGCTGTGCAGCAAGGCGCCGGCGGAGTCGACCGCCCAGACGTCGGTCGCCGAGACCGCGTCGGCTCCGGCAAACCAGTACTGCTGGCCCGAGCTGCCCGACTGCCAGGTCGCGCCGGCGTCGCTCGAGACGAGGATGCCGTCGCCCACGGCACAAGCCGAGTCGCCCCGCGCCGCGATCGCGTACGACGGGGCCGGCGCGGAGACCGCCGAGGTCTGCCACTCAAACCCGCCGTCGCTCGTGTGCATGAGGATCGTCGGGGCCTGCGCATCGCTGTAGTCCGTCCAGTCCTGGCCGACGAGCCAGACGTTCGCGACGCTCGCGGCGCAGATGCCGGTCGTGGCCTGGGCGCCGGTCGCCACGGGGCGCCAGAAGAGGCCGCCGTCGCTGGTCGTCATCACGCTGGAGTCGCCATAGTCGTCCTGGCCGAGGACCCAGCCGTTGCTGCGGTCGACGAAATCGAGCTGGACCACCGAGCTCTGCGGGTCCAGGCCGGTGAACGAGCCGCTCTTCCAGGTCCGGCCGCCGTCGACCGTCTTCCAGATACGGCCCCGGGTGCCGCCCGCCCAGCCGTGGGTGGCGTCGACGAAGTCCACCGTAACGTCGCCCTTGTAGGTGGCCGCGAGCCTGAGCGTCTGCCACGTAGCGCCGCCGTCGCTGGTCCTCAAGAGGTTCCCGTCGTCCGTACCGATCCAGCCGTGCGCGGCGTCGACGAAGCTCGCGTTGGTGAGTGAATCGGTCAGGCCGCTCGGCGTGTCGTCGGTCCAGGTGATGCCGCCGTCGGTAGTGCCGAGGACCAGGTCGTCGTAGGTACCCGACGCCTGGGCGCCGACGACCCAGCCGTGCCGCTCGTCGCCGAAGCTGACCGACCAGAGGTAGGCGTCGAGGCCGGACGGCTGGCCCGCCCACGTGGCGCCGCCGTCGGTGCTGTGCTGGATGATGCCTCCGTAACCGACCGCCCAGACCTGGCCGGCGCCGGCGAAGGTAACGTCGTCCAGACCCGTCGACGGCTGCGGCATCTGCCAGTACCAGCCGTGGGCGCCGTCGGGCACGAGAGCCCAAGCGGGACCGGCCAGGACGGCGGCCGTGGCCGTCAGCGCCACAGCGATGCAGAGAACAAGCCACGCGCGTTTCATGTGCGACCCCCCAGGGCGACCTTCATTCCTCAACGAGTGGACGATGCCGGCCGCGCGGCTCCCGCCGCGCGGTGCATCAGCGCACCACCAGCGTGTTGACAGCCACGGTGCGCGCGGCATTGCCGGCGCCGTCAGTGACTGCCACCGAGAACCGGTACCTGCCTCTGGAAAGCCGGCAGGTAAAGCCGTAGTTCACGGTGCGATCGACCACCACGTTTGCCAGCACGGCCTTCTTGACCAGTACGCCACGGGCGTTGTGGAACCTGATCGTCACGGTCGCGGTGGAACTGCCGGGACGCGGATCGCTCACGAAGAACCGCACCCCCGTGCGAGCGCCGCGGCGGCCGGCGGCCGCCCATTTGGCGACCGGCGTCGGCCGGCGAGTGTCGATCAGCACGCTGCAGGCGCGCTTCTTCTCGAGATTGCCGACCTTGTCGGCGGAACGGTAGAGGACCTTGTGGACACCGTCGGCACTATGGTCGGCCGGAGCGGCGACCGTCACGGCGGTGCCGCGCGTCCAGGTCGCGCCGCCATCGAGCGAGTATTCGGTGTAGTCGACGCCCTGCCCCCTGGAGTTGTCGGTCGCCTTGAAGCGCAGCGTCACCGCCTTGCCGTGCCAGCCTGTACCGGCTCCCGAGACCGCGGTGGTCGGCGCCGTCACGTCGGTCGTCACCGTGAAGCTCTCGCCGTCTGAGCCCAGCGCCGACGTCTTCGCCACCAGCGCGTCGCCGTACTCGGTGGTCATGTTGATCTGGTTCCAGTCGTACGTGCTGATCGGCTGACCGTCGAAGGTGCAGCCGCTGAAGGCGACGATGCCGAAGTTGGTGGCCGTGATCACATTGCCGCTGCTGTCAGTCGGCGCCTCGGCGATCGCCTCGGCCGACGTGAGCTGCGGCGTGGTGCTCATCGTCTGGCCGGTGGTGAACGACTTGCCGGTCGTGTGGTTGACGAGCGTCAGCGTGAACGCCGCCGGCGCCGCCCAGGTGACGGTGCCGGTGAGCACGTCGCCGGCGTGGATGGCCATGTCGATGGTCACCGGATAGAGCGGGTACATCTCGTACCACGCGTCGTAGCCGGCGACGCCTTCGCTGTAGCCCTCGGTACCGATCTGTTCGACGGTGTCCGAATTGTCGCCGTCGAGGCCGACCCAGAAGGCGGCGTCGGTGGTGATCGATCCGGTGGTCCGCACGCGCGGCTGGACCCAGGTGCCCGTCACGGTCGTGAAGGGACCGTCGGTGGAGTCGTCGAAGCCGGCCCAGTTCGACGATGTGACCGTCGTGCCGTGGTACGGGCGAGTGCCGACTGCCGGACGCGCGCCGGCGGCCGGCTGCGTGCTCACGAGCGGATCGGTGTGGGTAGCCGGCCTGGTCGCGGCCGAGGCGGCGCCCGGCCAGGCGGCCGTCCCCATCACGACAAGCGCGGCGCACGACAGTCCCAACAGACACCGTTTCAAGGCGAGCCCCCCTGGTAGACACCACGCGCTGACGCGTACGGAACAAGATCTACCTGCGAGGATACCATCGGATCGTGCGCCACGGCGACGCGCGAACCTCGCCGGTCGGCCAGAGCCCCGGCCCGCGGCGGCGACCTACGACGAGGCGTCGGCGGTGCTCGACGGCAGCTCCTCGAGGGCCTCCTCGCCTGCCCTGGTCCAGCGCCTGACCAGGACGTAGATCGCCCCCGCCGCGCCCGCGGCCCCCACCGTGCCGAACACGACGAGCACGCCGATGAGGCCGGGCTCGGCCGCTCCGCCGCCGGCGATCGGCCGGACATCGAAGTACGTCTCGTACCCATAGGGCGGGTAGACGACGTTGCCCACGTTGGCCGGCATCTCGACCCAGCCGGTCCACCGGACCGTGTCCCAGGCCTCCGTGTCGTCTGAGTAGGCCAGCGGAATGTAGGGCGTCTGCTGATAGATGAGCTGCTGGCACTTGTAGACGAGCTGCAGGCGCTTGGCGGGGTCCATCTCGGTCGACTGCGCCTTGTAGGCGGCATCGTAGAGCGGGTCCGACCAGGCGCTGTCGCTCCAGTTGTCGATCTGCGGGGTCGTGAAGTAGCTCAGCGACGGACCGGGATCGACGTCGTTATACCAGCCCCACTCGAACATGTCGTAGTTGGGCGTGAAGACGCCTTTCACCGTGTTGTAGAGCGCACTCTCGAGCGCGCCGTCGTCGAGCGTCGAATAGGTGATCTTCAGGCCGAGCTCGCGGAACCAGCCCGTGATGAACTTGCCGCAGGTGATGCCCTGCGGGTAGTCGCTGCGAGCATAGAGGCGCAGCGAGATCGGCTTGCCGTTGTGGTCGAGCCGAACGCCGTTGACCTCTTTGTAGCCGGCGGCGGTCAGCAGGCGCGAGGCCTTGGCCAGGTCGAAGCTGTAGGCCTGGCCGGCCGGCGGCGTCCAGTGCCAGTCGGGGTTGCGGTAGTAGTCGGCGGTGATGACCGTGTCGGCCGGCTTGGCCATGCCGCCGTAGGCGATCGAGCAGAGCTTGTTCTTGTCGACCGCCCACTGCAGCGCCTGGCGGAACTTCCAGTCCTTCAGGACGGGGTTGCCCAGGGAGGGACCGCCCGAGTAGCAGTTGAAGCCGAGCTCGTCGTAGCCGTTGACGTACACCGGCCTGACCTTGATACCCGGCACGTACGAGAGCATCTGCATCTGTGCCTGGAGCAGCCCGAGACAGCCGTCGATCGCGCCGGACTTCATGTCCTCGCCCATCGTGTCGGCGTTGGTGTACTCCTCGAAGACGACGTCGTCGACGTGCGGCGCGCCGCGCCAGTAGCTCTTGTTGGCCTGCATGACGATGTAGTTGGACTTCTTCCACTCGACGCACTGGAACGGTCCGCTGCCGACGATCGGCGGCGAGTTCGCGTACGTGTGAACAGCCGTCTTGGTGGAGATCCCGGCCCAGATGTGCTCGGGCAGGATGGGTACTTCGGCAAGGTTGACCAGCAACGCCGGCTGGGGAGCCGAGCAGACGATCCGCACCGTATAGTCGCCGACCGCGGTGGCCTTGGCGATGTTCGCCGTGTAGCCCGTCCAGTTGGCGATGTCGTTGGCGACGATGTCGTTATAGGTCCAGGCCACGTCGCGAGCGGTCAGCGGCCGGCCGTCCTGCCAGGTGGCGGCGTGGCGGATCTGGAACGTCCAGTCCTTGCCGTCGGCGCTCGTGGACCAGCCGGTGGCGAGACCGGTGGTGCGGTTCGGCGTGAGGTCGGTCGTGTTCAGCCCGACCAGCGTGTCGTAGTTCATGTACCAGACCGTGAAGGCCGACGAGTTGGTGCCGATGAAGGGGTTCAGGTTGTCGGGGCCGGCCAGCCAGCCGAGTCGCAGGATGACCTTGCCGGCAGCCGGAGACGGGCTCGCGCTCGAGGCCAGAGCGGCGGTCATACCCCACACAAGGCCGGCCGACAGGACCAGCGCCGCGACCGCCAGAGCCGCCCTGCTCAAGGCTACCGGCGTTCTCTTCACGCGCCCCTCCCCCGCTCGACCGGACGTTCCCGGGCCTGCGCCGACGTCCGTCGGGCCGGCGTCTTGCGGGCCGGCGACTTTCCGGCCGACGCCTTTCCGGCCGGCGGCCGTGTCCGCACGACGCCATTCTAGCCGCGTCGTCACGCGTCGCAAGGGTCACCAGGGCGGCTGCCGCACAGAGGACAGCCCCGGCCACCACCCGCGCGCGGGGCCTTGCCGGGCGACCGCGCTGCCCTTGCGACGCGCTGGGACGTCCTATATGTTGGCGCACGGGGCGATCAGGGCGAGACACAAATGGGGCGTTCCTTTTCAGACACAAAGGGCATGGGCGGGCGCGAGACGGTGCCGCCGCCGGATTGCCGACGCCACGGGACGCGCCGCCCCCTAAGCCGTGGGTAAGCGCGCCTACTTCGCGCGCAAGATCGCCAACGCGCTGCTCACCATCGTCCTCGTCGCCTCGTTCAACTTCGTCCTGTTTCGCATCATGCCGGGCGACCCCGCCAGGCTGCTGCTGCCCAAGGGCAAGGTCGCCATCAGCGCGCTCGCCCAGCAACGCGCGGCGTTCCACCTGGACAAGCCCATGTGGGAGCAGTTCATCTACTACTGGTCCGACACGATCCATCTCAAGTTCGGCTATTCGTTCTCGCAGAAGGTGCCGGTGACCCAGATCGTCGAACAGCGCATCTGGGCGACGGTGCTCCTGTGCGGGCTGGGCACGATCCTGGCGACCATCATCGGCATGGTCGAGGGCGTGGTCGCGGGCTGGAAGCGCGGCAAGGCCTTCGACACGGCGAGCACCGACTTCAGCATGATCATGTACGCCATGCCGACCTTCTGGCAGTGCCTGCTGGCGATCATGTTCTTCTCGGTGGCTCTGGGCTGGTTTCCGGTGGGACGCATGTCGATCCCCATGGAGCACTTCGCCATGTGGGGTCCGTTCCCACTCGACTGGACGACCTTTAAGACTCTGCTCTACCACATCACGCTGCCGGTCATCATGTTCGCCCTGGGCTACTACGGCGAGTACCACCTGATCATGCGCAGCTCACTGACCGGCGTGATGAAAGAGGACTACGTCCTGACCGCGCAGGCCAAGGGCCTGAGCTCCACCAACGTGCTCTGGCACCACGTGGTGCCTAACGCCATGCTGCCCACGGTGAGCCTCGTGATGATGAACCTGGGCTTCATCGTCTCGGGTGCGATCCTGATCGAGAGCGTCTTCAACTGGCCGGGGATCGGCCTGCTGTCCTTCCAGGCGATGGACGCCCACGACTACCCCGTCATGCAGGCCGTCTTTCTGCTGGGCAGCGTAGCCGTGATCGTCGCCAACCTGATCGCTGACATCATGATGTACTACATCGATCCACGCGTGAACGCCTGATGCCGCGCCGGCTGAAGCTGTGGATCGCACTCTGGACACCGGTCGTCTGGCTCGCCCTCGAGCTCATCAGATACCCCAAGACCATCCCCGTCTCGAACGGGCTCGGGGCGGTCGTGAAGGGCTTCTTCTCGCCGTCGATCGGCAACTTCCCGCCGCTGTACCTGCTCATCGCCGGCGCGGCGGTACTGGCCGCGGGAACGGCCTTGCTGATCCGTCGCGCCGCCTCGTGGAGCCTTCCCGCCGCCGTGATCGCGACCGGCCTGTCGCTTGCCCTCTGGGGGCTTCTCAACGGCGGCCTCCTGAGCTCGCAGGGGTTCAGCCTCGCCCACCGCACCGGCACCGTCACCTGGCTGTGCCAGACCGTGACGGTGGTGCTGGTCGCGGCGTGCGTGTGGCTGTGGGGCCGGGCGCATCCCGAGCGCGCCCAGCTCGCCGTGCGCAACGCGCGCCACACCTGGCAGCTCTACCGCTCGAACCGGCAGGGCATGGCCGGCCTCTGGATCATCGCGGTGTTCGTGGCGATCGCCCTCTTCGCGCCCTTCCTGGCCGGCCACGCCCATTTGGCGCCCGATGCCCAGATCGGCCCCGCGTTCCAGCACCCGACCGCGAGCTACTACCACCTCATGGGCACCGACGAGCAGGGGCTGTCGATCCTCGCCGAGTTCATCTGGAGCGCCCGCATATCGCTGGTCGTTGGCCTCATGGCAACGGTCATCTCGACGGTGCTCGGGGCCGGCATCGGCATCGCCGCCGGCTACTTCGGCGGGTGGGCCGGCGAGATCTGGATGCGCATCACCGACGCCTTCCTCGTCATTCCCTGGCTACCTCTGGCGATGGTGCTGGCGGCCGCCTGGGGCCACAACTACGTGATCGTGATCGTCATCATCGGGGTCACGAGCTGGCCGGGCACGGCCCGCGTCGTGCGGGCCGATGCGCTGCGGGTCCGCGAGCTGCCTTACATCGAGCGCGCCAAGGCCATCGGCTCGAGCGATCTCCACGTCATGAACCGGCACGTCCTGCCCAACGTCTTCCCGCTGATCTTCGCCAACACGATCCTGGTGGTGGCCGAAGCGATCACCGCCGAGACCGAGCTCTCGTTCCTCGGCCTGGGCGACCCGCTCAATTTCAGTTGGGGCACCATGCTCCACAACGCCTGGGGATCGGGCGCCGCCACCCTGCCGGCCTGGTGGTACATCCTGCCGCCGGGCATCGCCATCGTCTTCGTGGTGCTGGCCTTCACGTTCATGGGCACCGCCTTCGACCAGATCCTCGACCCCCGGCTGCGCAACCGCGAAGACACCGCCGGCTACTCGGACTCTGCCGCTCAGCCGCTTCTGCCCGCCGACGTCGCCGTGCCGCTGGGCGACGTGACAGGCAGCTTCGTCCTAAACGAGGGGGCGCCGCGCCCGCCGCTCGGCAGGCAGGACGAAGAGAGGCGCGCGAGCGACACGTAGGCGCTTTTCGCCGGCGAGCGGCCGGCAGCGTGCCCGAAGGGCCGCGGCGAGACGCCGATCGGCCCGCTCTGACGGTGAGAGGCGGTCTGCCCTAGTCGCGAAGCGGCGACTCGCCGGCGCCTCGCGACGGTTCGACGGCGGCTCGCGACGATTCGACGGCGCCGTGCGACGGTTCGACGGCGGCTAGCGACGGTTCGACGGCGGCTCGCGACGGTTCGACGGCGGCTCGCGACGGTTCGCAAGGCTCGACACCGGGTGCGCGCCGCGCACGCATGACCGCCCTGATCAGACCAGCGCGGTCATGCAGCTCAGCGGCCCAGGCCATCCAGCGCCTGGGGCCGAGGAAGATCGCCACCATGAAGGCGGCTATCAGCACACGGCCGAGGTTCAGGGTCGGACTCCTTTCGGTCTTCCGCGACCGACGACGACCGTCTCATGGTAAGCCGTGCGCGGGCCCCGTCAATCGGCGCGACCATGCCGCCGCACCGGCCGGGGCCGGCCCGCGGCGACGACCGGCCGTCAGCGGCCTCGGGACTGCCTCCCCGGACGGAAGATCGCCCGCGCCCGCGGACGGCCGCCGGCCTACTCCGAGAGCCAGGACAGGTCAGCAGCCCCTGAAGCGCGTGCGGGGCCGGGCGGGGCCGGCGGCCGGGCCAGCGGATCGGCTGCATTCGCCCAGGCCGCCGCCTCGGCCGCCCTGTCGGGCGGCGCCGGCGGCAACGGCGCCAGCCCCGGCGCCGAGCCGACGCCGGGGTCGCTTGCGGGTGGCGGAGTCGCGGACACCGCGGACGCCTGCGCGAGACCGAACGACGCCGCAGCCTGACTGCTCGCCTGAGGGCTCGCGAAGGAGGAGGTGAAGGGTGCGGGACCGCCCGGCGCGCCGCCGTACGGGCCAAAGCCCTGACCCGGTGACGGGGAGCCCCCGTACGCAGGGGCGGTTCCTCGCGTTTCGGAGCCCAGGTACATGCCGGCCAGATAGCACACCACATAGGGCATGGCGAGGACGGCAGCGAAGCTCATCCCCACGACGCTCGCGGCGGCGCTGCGCCCAAAGAGCAGCGCGGTCGCGGCCGAGATCACAAAAGAGCCCAGCCACAGCAGTATGCTCACCAGCAGAAGCAGGCCGAACGTCGAAAACCAGCCGACCCGGGTGACCATCTCGCGACTGCGACTGAGGGCCTCGATCGGGCCCAGGCCGCGATCGGCGATGAGCGGCACGGCATACACCCAGTTCACGAAGAGCCAGACGGCCACGACGAAGCAGACGGGAACGGCAAGCAGGAGCAGCGCGGGCGCGAGCTTGGCCGTGACCGCGAAGACCAGCAGACAAGCCGCGGGCACCCCAAAGGCGGCGATGAGCCCGAACACGAGGTAGGCCGGCAGGCGGGCAAAGCCGGCGAAGAGATCGCCGAATTGCGCGCTGCGTCCGCCGCGGCCACTGTCGATGGCCATCTTGAGCATGCCCCCCTCGAGCGCGAGCACCAGCAGCTGGGCGACCAGAAAACCGCAAGCGGCGACGAGCATCGTGCCGCCCAGGGCGCCGGCCAGCGAGACGCCGCCGCTCGAGCCGCTGCTGGAAAGGCCGCCAAAGGTCGCCAGGCCCGCGGCAACGCCGAGCGCCGCGGAGAGCCGGGCTACACCACCGGAGACGACCCCAGCGATGATGCCGGCGACGATCAGCCAGCCGACGTTGCGCCTGTACAGGCTCCAAGCGCTGTCAAAGACCCCCGCGATGTCCATCTGACCCCTCCCTGCGGGCTCGCGCCGCAAACGGCCCGCTGCCCGAAAACCACTCGTTCGCCGGCGCGCCCGTCATAGGCGGCAGGCGCCACTGTCGACTCGCGCCCCGGCACGGCCGGCACGCACCACAGCAGTATCGGACGATGGCCCAAGGAGGTTGAGGCCGGCCAGCCGCGCCCAGGCGCCGGCTCGCGCCTCGCGGCTCGCGTGCCGGCGACCTGTCAGACCAGAATGCTAGACGCCGAAGCCGCCGGTGCCCCACGGCGAAGCAGCCACCGCTTCGGCAACCGCCAGCGCGCTGTCGCCCTTCTGGAGAGCGGCGAGGATAGGGCCGTAACGACCGTTGCGCAAGGTCGCGACGGTGGCTGTGAAGCCTTGAGCCCAGCTCGTGTAGGCCTTGACCCCGACGCTGTTCATGTCGGTGGCGCCGGGTTCGGGCATGGTCGTATCGAGCGGATTGAAGCGCGCCGAGTTGAACCAGTTGCCACCCTCGGCGAGCTCCCAGGCGGTGATGGCCGTCAGGTTCTGCGAGGTCCTGGGCATTCCCAGATAGCCCAGCAGCGCCCGCGCCCAGCTTGCCGGCGAATAGGCGCCGGCGGCGCCGGAGACCGGGTGGTAACCCGCGGCCGCGGCCCGCCGGGCGGCCGCCGCCGCTGCCCGGGCGGCGGCAGCAGCCGCCGCCTTGCGCGCCTTCTGCTGTCTGACGAGCGTCGTCACCCTGGCCTGCGCGGCGGCCAGCAGCGTCTGGCCCTGGCGCACCTCGGCGGCGATCTCGGTGCGTTGCGCGGCGACCTGGGCGAGCAGCGCCTGGGCCTGCCTTTGGTCACCCTGCAGCCGCACCGCCTGCCGCTGGACCTCGCCCTTGTAGCGTTTGACGCTCGTCACGGCCGCCGCTCCCTGACGAAAGACTCCGTTCCACAGGTTCACCCTGCTCACCAGGTCGTCGAAGCTCCTTGCCGACAGGGCTACGTCGAGAAAGCCGCTTGCCGGCGCCTTGTACATGGCCACGACGCGCTCGGCCAGCGTGCGATGCGCGACGGCCAGATCGTAGCGCGCGGCGACGAGGCGGCGCCGATTGGCGGCTATCCGGGCGTCGACCAGCGAGAGGCGCTGGGCGGTGGCGTCGTAGCGTCCGGCCACGACGGCCATACGGCCGTCGAGCGCGGCGATCTGGCCGGCGATACGACCGGCTTGAGCCTTGGCCTGTGAGACCGAGCCCGCGGCACGACCGGTAGCAGGTACGGCAAGACCGCCGATGGCGACGGCAGCCACGGCGACCGCCGTCACGACGAAAGCGTTGCCGGCGCGACGGACCCGGACGCGAACGCGGGCCACGCCGTCACTCCCTTCGAAGGCGCGTAAATTCGTCAGTCGAGGCACTCGCGCAGCTGCTGCGACTCGCCGCGGCTGCGCAGCTTGGCCAGCGTCTTGGCCTCGATCTGGCGGATACGCTCGCGGGTCAGGCCAAAGCGCTGGCCGACCTCGTCCAGGGTGCGCGGCCGATCGTCGCGCAGGCCGTAGCGCAACTCGATGACGCTGCGCTCGCGATGGCTCAGGCTCGAGAGGATCTCCTTGAGCTGCTCCCCGCGCAGGACCTCGCCGACGGCCTCGAACGGCGCCACGGCGTTTTCGTCTTCGATCAGCTGACCGATCTGGGCGTCGCCCTGAGGGCCGGCCGGCGTGTCGAGGCTCAGCGGCGTCTGGCTGNNGTCTTCGACCCGCTCGCGCTCGACCCCCATTTCGGCGGCGACCTCGTCGGGGGTGGGCTCGCGACCCAGCTCGAGCGTGAGCTGACGCTGCGCGTACAGCAGACCGCTCATCTTCTCGGTCATGTGCACCGGTATGCGGATCGTGCGGCTCTGGTCGGCGATGCCTCGGGTGATCGCCTGGCGGATCCACNNGGTCGAGAACTTGTTGCCCCTGCGCCAGTCGAACTTCTCGACCGCGTGCACAAGCCCGAGGTTGCCTTCCTGGATCAGATCGAGAAACGGGATGCCACGGCCCACGTAGCGCTTGGCGATCGACACCACGAGGCGCAGATTGGCCTCGGTGAGCTTGCGTTTCGCCGTCATGTCGGACTGCTCGATGCGCTGGGCCAGGCAGACCTCTTCGTCGGCGGAGAGCAGCGGCACCCGGCCGATCTCATGCAGATAGGCGCGCACGGCATCGACGTTGGCCGTTGCCGAGGCCCGGGGAGCCGCCTCGCAGGGATCGTCGGGTCTCTTGTCGTTGTGCCATACGCCCATGCGCATCTCCTCGCTCGGTCACCGAGTCGATTCGACACGATAGCAGCCTTCCCCGCCTCGTCCAGCCGGTCTTAACAACCCTTAACCGGATAGTCCGAAGAGCCTTAACCGGGCGCCGGGGGACTCACCAACGGCGTGGCGCGCGGCCTTCGCGCGGATGTGGCCGGCGTGTCGGAGGGCCGCGAGCCGGGGCAGCCGTGCGCCTCGGCGACCCCGCCGGGTGATCGAGTCAGGCGATCGAGTCAGGCGGTCCGTTCCGGTCGCTGCGACGCGCGCGGCTCAAGGCCCCAGGCTCAGCGTCGCTCGAGTATTCGACCGCGTAGTCGGGCCCGAGCCCAAGCCGGCGCAGGTCGGCGCAGCTGCGCGCGTTGCTATCGCCCGCGACGCACGCCCACTCGCGGCGCAGGACCGGGGCCGCCGCCACGATGCCAAGCAGAGCGACCACGCCGCCGAAGGCGAAGATGTAGCCGCCGATCACTGAGTAGATCAGCGGCGCGGTGAGCGTGCCGACGAGCGCCGCCAGCTGCATCGCGGTCTGCTCGACACCCTGGATAGAGCCCAGCCAGCGCGGCGCGGCGACCTGGACGAGGAACGCCTGTTTTGCCGGGAACGCCACGGCAAAGGCGGCGCCGCCGACCAGCATCGCCACCAGGTAGGCCGTCAGGTCGTGGGTCAGCGAGAACACGATCCAGCTCGCCCCGGTAATGGCGAAGCCCCAGACCATGAGGGAGTAGCGGCTGTGGCGGTCGGCAAGCCGGCCGCCCACGAACGAGAAGGCCACGGGCACGCTGAAGGCGACCCAGGTGAGGCCGATCACGCGAAACGACGCGCCGAGGTGGCGCAGCCAGATGCTCCAGACCACCTCCCAGCCGCCCATGGCGAACTCGGACGAAGCCACCACCACGATGATGGCGATCACCGGCCGGGAGAGCAGCGTGCGCAGCGGCGGACGCTTGGCGGGTGCGTCGCGGCGCGCGGCGCGAGCGTGCGCGGGCTCGTGCAGGAAGCCGGCGAGGACCAGCGCCGCGATCGCCGTGAGCGTCGCGTCGAAGATGAAGATCGTGTAGAAGGCCCAGATGCCGTGGCCGCCGCCCAGGGCGTAGAGCGGCCAGGCCAGCGCCGGCCCGATGATGAGCCCGCAGAACTGCGCCGAGGTCAGCCAGCCGTAGGCGCGGCTGCGGCTTTCGTTCTCGGTGATGTCGGCCACGAAAGCCTGGGCGGCCGGCACCACGGCCGCCGCGCCGACGCCTTCCACGAAGCGAAAGACGATGAACCAGACCGGGTGCGTGGTCGTCAGAAACAGCGCGGTGGCCACCGTATACAGCACGGTCCCGGTGATGATCATCGGTTTGCGGCCGATGCGATCGCTCAGGTGGCCGAGGTAGCCCGAGAGGGCGAACACACCCACGAAGTAGGCGGCCGCGATAAGGCCGATCAGCGACACCGAGGCGTGCGCCTGCTCCTGCAGGAAGACCGGCAGGTAGGGGATGATCGTGCCGGCGCCGAGCCACACCGCGAAGTCGGTGGTGGCGATCAGGGCAAGCTGAGAGCGCCCTCGGCCGGAGCCAGGGGCGGCAGCGTCTCGCGTCTGTGCCGGCGGTACAGTCATTGTCGGAATCGTTCCGCAGCCGGATCGCGAGTCTTCGACGCCCATGCGACCTTCGTTCGCGGCCGGCACTCCGGTCTCTACCCGGCGCGGCCGCGCCCAAATCCAGCCTCGCCCAGCGACCGCGCTCCGGTCAGGCGACGAGCGCTCCGGTCAGGCGATGAGCGCTCCGGCCTCGCGCAGCAGTTCGACGAACGGCTCGATCAGCGCCGGGCCGGCGGCCACGACGGCCGGGCCCTTGCCGTGCGCCGCCGGCAGCTCGACGACGCGCGCGCCGGCTTCCTGGGCGATGAGACGCCCGCCGGCGTAGTCCCAGGGAGACAGGTCGAGCTCGAAGTAGGCGTCGAGATGGCCGGCCGCCAGGCGGCAGAGATCGAGGGCCGCCGAGCCGCTGCGCCGGATGTCGCCCACGCGCTCGAGGAGGCGAGCCATCACCTGACCCTGCCGGCGGCGCTGACGGGCGTCGTAGGAGAACCCGGTCGCCACGATGGCCGCCGGCAGCGCCGCCGGTGAGCGCACGGCGAGTGGCTTGTCGTCGCGCCAGGCACCCTCCCCGCGCACAGCCGAGAACACGGCGCCGGTGAGCGATTCGCCGACGGCCGCCGCGACGGTCTCGCCGTCCCTTTCGACCGCGACCGAACTGCAGAACGCGGGGTAGCCGTAGACGTAGTTCGTCGTGCCGTCGAGCGGATCGACGATCCAGCGCAGACCGCTGCCGCCGGCCTGGGCGGTGCCTTCTTCGCCGAGGATGGCGTCGCCGGGCCGGGCCGCGGAGAGCAGCGTGACGATCCTTGCCTCGGCGCGCCGGTCGACGTCGCTCACGAAGTCGTTCGGCGCCGACTTGGTGGACACCTCGAGCGCGCCGGCAAGACCCTCGAGATGGATGCGGCTGGCTTCGCGAGCGAGCTCGCAGGCCAGGGCGTGAAGCTCGCCGGGCAGATCGCCGCGAGGACGTGGCTCGTTCACGCCGCGATCCCCCTGGGGCCACGGGCCTGGCCGGCGCTCGTGTTTCCCGTGGCGCCACGGGTTTCGCCGGCGCTCACGGTCCGCTCTCGTTCGGTGACATCGGGCGCGACCGGTATGGGCTAGGTCTGATTGAAGAACTCGCTGCCCGACAAGCCGCGACGATCGTCTCCGGACAGCTCGACGTGAGGCGGCGCGAGCAGGAACACCTTCTCGGCGATGGCCCGCAAGCCGCCGTCGCGGGCATAAGTGAGGCCGCTGCAGAAGTCGACCACGCGCCGGCCGACCTCGGTCTCGCAGTGCTGCAGGTCGATCACGACGGGCTTGTCGCAACGAAAGGCGTCGGCTATGGCCTGGGCGTCGTCGAAGGTCGTGACCGACACGACTTTCAGCTCGGCGCGCGCCGGCGAGACGAGCGTGAGCCGGGGCTCGCCGGGATCGTCGCCGGCAAAGTCGGCCTCGTCGGCGAGCTCCTCTTCGTCCCAGACACCGCCGTGGTCGTCGTCTCTGCCTGAAGCTCGAGCCAGGGCCGTGCCCAGCCGGCTTCGCGCCCAGTCCCAGGAGTCGGTCGCGCTCATCGCTTCTCCAAATCGTTTCTCGCTGCCGACGGCGCTCACAGAGTGCGCCGCGTCCGCCCGGTCGCCGGCCGGACGTCCCGCCAGGGACACGGCCGTACAGGGCGAGCAGGCCCGCCCACCGAGGCCGGCCTACCTGCCTGTTCGCCGGACGGCGGCGGGTTCCTCTCGCGAGCGCCGTCACGGCGCGGTCCGCTTACCGGACAGCCACCGTGACGGTCCTGGTCGCAGCGGCGCGCAGCAGCGGGTAGAGGCAGGCGCCGGCGAGACCCATGGCGACGATCGCGCCGAAGGTGATATGCGACCCGAACCGAGCCAGCGCGAGCCCCCCGAAGATCGGGCCGAGCGACCCCTGGCCTCCCTGCCAGACCAGGGTCCAGGCCCCCATGTAGCGGCCCCGAAGCTCCACGGGCGCGAGGCGCGCCACGATCGCCGAGCTGACGGGACCGAAGAGCGCCTGGGCCAGCGACAGCGCGGCGATCGTGAGCAGCAGCGGCCAGCTCGCCGGCACGAACGCCGTGAAACCCACGCCACAGCCGAAGAGCAGGCTGGCGAGCGCCACCTGGTACATCGGGTCGAAGCGCCGGACGGCGCGCACGATCGGATACTGGCTGACGACGATGACGAGGGCACTGTAGGACATGAGCAGCCCCCAGGCGGCGGGCCTGAGGTGCAGATAGCGATCGCCGGTGACCAGCACTGGGAAGGTCGAATACATCTGCCCGAAGATGAACAGCGGCAGCAGCGAGACCGCGCAGAAGGCGCGGAAGTGCCGGTCGGCCAGCACGCGCCGATAGCCCTGCGGCGCGAGACGCGCTGAGCGCCGGCGCTCAGCGCGGCGACGGGCCGCGCGCCTGCGGCGCAGGCGACGGCGGCTGGGGATGCGGATCACGTCGCGCACGCCGTACACCGCGGGACCTTCGCTCACCGTCGTCGAGCGCACGTGGCGGGCCGCTCTGGGCCGCGTCTCGCGCAGCGCCACCACGACGAAGACGAGAAACACAAAGCAGCCGGCGCCGGCCAGCACGAACAGCAGCGAAAGCCCGAAGCCGGCGGCCAGCAGGGCCGCCGCGATCAGGGGGCCCACGACCTCGCCGGCGCCGATCATCAGGCGCACCAGGCTGTACCCCTCGGGTCGTAGCCGGGTGCGGACCAGGTCGGCGACCATGGCGTTGCTGGCGGTGAGAAACAGCGGCCAGCCCAGCGCACGATCGCAGAACACCGCGAGACAGATCGGCCAGAACCCGTGCGCGAAAGCAAGACCGCCGTACATGACCCCGGAGCAGCAGCAGCAGACGATCATCACCGCCCGCCGTCCGAACCGATCGCTCAGGCTGCCGGCCAGAGGCTGCAGCGGCAAGCCGGCCAGCGCCGTGCCACCCATGATCGCGCCCACCACGGCCATCGAGACGCCGAGGCGCTCCTTGATAAGGATCGCGGTGTAGGGAAACGCCAGGCCGATGACCAGCAGGTAGAAGAACGTGCCGCCGACGAGCAGCCAGAACTGGCGGGGGAAGAGCCGCAGCTGCCGCCCCAGCCGCCGTCTCCTTGGACTCTGTCCAGCCTTGTGCACGACGATCCTTGGCCCAAGGCTATCGAAAAGCGCGCCGGGCGGCGACCCGTGCCGGCGGCGCGCCGACCAGCATCGGCCGCTCGCGCGCCGATCGGGACCGGCCGGTCGGCCCGCCGCGACGGCCGGCGCCATGGTCGATCAAGAATGGCGGCCCTGACACCGATATCTATCTTCGTGATAGCCCCGACATCAAGCTCCGAGTGGCTGCGCATGGAGCAGGCCGCCGACCTGCTCGGCGTCAGCGCCGGCACCGCCCGGCGCTGGGCCGACAGCGGCCGCCTCGCCTGCCGGCGCACGCCTGGCGGCCAGCGGCGGTTTCGCCGCGACGACCTCGTGCGCCATCTTGCCTCCACCGGACGGCAGGCCGCCGGCAGGCAGCGTCGCGACGCCGCCGAGGAGCGTTACCGGTTGCTGCTCGAGACAAGCCTCGAGCTGGCTTCGACGCTGCACCTCGACGAGGTACTTCAATCCGCGGCGCGGCGCCTGAGCCAGACCCTGGAGCTCCCCGACTGCGACATCTACCGGCTGATCGGCGACGACCGGCTGGTCTGCGTAGCCGCCAACGCCGGCGGCGTCTTCGACGCCTCGTGGACGGGACGTGAGTTCGCCCTCGACGAGTGGCGGTCCAATCGCCTTGCCATCGAGACGCGCGCGGCGGTCACGTTCCGCGATGCCGACGATCCCCGCCTGACGGCGACCCAGCGCCAGAGCCTGCTCGCCTGGGGCCAGCGGAGCTTCATCGCCTTGCCACTGATCGCTCGTGACAAGGTCATCGGCACGGTCCAGCTGCTTGATCACCGGGTGCGGGAATTCACCAGGGCCGAGATCGGCGTCGCCGAGGCCGTCGCCAAACTGGTGGCTCTGGCCATCGAGCATGCCCAGCTCTACGAAGAGGTCAAGCGCCTCCACCTCGGCAACCTGCGGGCGCTGAGCTCGGCGCTCTCCGCCAAGGACTACTACACGCTCGGCCACGC
>PMKK01000205.1:24511-28380 GCA_003157715.1 Actinomycetota bacterium | reverse complement strand
GACCTTCTACGTCAACGTGCCGGTCGGCATCATCGCCCTGATCTTCGCCGCCTTCGCGCTGCCCGGTCACGTGAGCCTGCGCAAGCACGCCATCGATTACCTCGGTTCGACCCTTCTGGTGGCGGCCGCCGTGCCGCTGCTGCTGGGGCTGAGCTGGGGCGGCAACACCTACCCCTGGCTGTCGTGGCAGATCGTCGGCATGTTCGTCTTTTCGCTCGTCATGTGGGTGTCGTTCTTCACGCGCGAGCTGCGGGCCGCCGAGCCTGTGATCAATCCGCGGCTCTTTCAGAACAGCGTCTTCACGGTCTCGGCGGCGGCCGCCGCCCTGCAGAGCGCCGCGATGTTCGGCGCCATCATGTTCCTGCCGCTGTTCGTGCAGGGCGTGCTGGGCAAGTCGGCGACCAACTCGGGCATCATCCTCATGCCGATGATGCTGGGCGCCATCGCCACGAGCATCGGCGCGGGGCAGATACTCGCCAAGACGGGCCGCTACAAGGTCATCGTCATCATCGGCTTCGTGCTGGCGGCGATCGGCGCCTGGCTGCTCTCGCGCATGGGTGCCGGCACCACCTGGCCCACGGTCACGCGCAACATGGTGATCATGGGCCTGGGCCTGGGCGTGGCGATGAGCTCCTTCACCGTGATCGTCCAGAACCAGTACCCGTCACATCGGCTGGGAGAGGTGACGGCGGGGCTGCAGTTCTTCCGCTCGATCGGCAGCACCGTGGGCCTGGCCGTGTTCGGCACCATCCTGAACAACCAGTTCGCCGCCTCGATGAAGGCCAACCTGCCGGCGCCGCTGGCCAAGTACAACGGCTCGGCGGCCCTCGACAACCCGCAGGTGCTGCTCTCGCCGACCGCCAGCACGAAGATCCACGGCATGTTCGCCAAGGCCGGCGCCCCCGGCGAGGCGCTCTTTCGCGCCTTCATGCACGCCGTGCGGCTGAGCCTGAGCACGGCGATCAGCGACCTCTTTCTGATCTCCGCTGTGGTCGGTCTGGCCGGACTCGTCGTCGTGCTCTTCTTGCGCGAGGATCCCCTGCGCCGCACGCACGAGCTCGATCCCGAAAGCGGCGAGGACGACAGCGAGGCCGGGCCGCGGCAGGGCGCCGGGGCGAAGTCCGAAACCGGGCGAGGGTCGGGGATCGACCCAGGGCTGGAGCCCGAGGCCGAGATCGTAGCCTAGCCGCGCGCGCCGCGGGCGAGGAGCGGGCGCCTGCGACCTCGGCGCGGGGTCGCTGTGGGCGCCTACTCTCCCGTCGCCGCGCAGAAGCGGCAGTGGCAGTCGTAGGCGTGCCGCCAGCCGTACTCGATGCCGACCTCCTCAAGGGCTGAGGCATCGATCACGGTGGGACCCGCGCCGGGGCCGAGGTCGCCGTCGTCCTCGTCGAACAGGAACACCCTGTCGTCGAGGAACAGCACGCGTTCACCGTACTTCTGGAAGATGGCGGGCACCCGGCTCTGTCTGACCTGCTCGAACGTCAGGCGGGTGGGCCCCAGCTCTCGCATGGTGCGCCGCACCACGAGCTGCCAGGCGGTCGGGGTGGTCCGCGACTCGGCCGGCAACACAGGCGAGGTATGAGCGTGACGGCGCGCCGGCTGGTCTTTGACCGCCGGCACGTTCTTGAAGGTCGCGGCGACTGCGACGCTGTCCCTCATGGTGGACTCCCCCCTCGCAAACCTCGTGTGGTGGGCGGCCCGCACAGCCCATGCGGTGCTTCCCATCCAGCGCTTTCCCGCACTCCCGCTCACGTCGCTTGCGACCGGGCCCCCGCGGGCACACGATGCTATTCCCCTGCCGGGGCAGGTTCAACGCTCTGCCGCCAAGCCTGACAACGGTTCTTGGCGGCGTCGAGGGGCGCGTGCGCGAACGATCGAGCGACGGGCGCCGGTGATAGGCTTCGGCCACGTGTCGTCGCGGGGTCGTCGCGGGGTCGTCGCGGGAGGCTGCATGAAGGCCAAGTCATACGCCGGGAATCCCTACGCCGCGGTGCTGCTGCTGCTGGGGATCTCATCGGCCGTGGCCGTCGCGCTGGTGGGCGCTCGCTTTGCGCGCAGCCACACGTCGCACTACGAGTTCCTGATCTGGAACCTGTTCCTGGCCTGGGTGCCGGTGGCGCTGGCCGCGCTCGCGTACAGGGTGTCGTTCAGGCGGGGCGCGGTGGGGCGCCTGGCGCTGGTCCTGACGGCCGTCGTCTGGCTCGCGTTCTTTCCGAACGCGCCCTACATTCTCACGGACTTCGCCCACCTCGTCGACATCCACGACCACGTGCCGCTCTGGTACGACGTGATCCTGATCGCCTGGTACGCCCTGACCGGGATACTGCTCGGCATCCTCTCGCTGCGCCTCATGCAGGACATCATGCAGCGCGCCGCGGGGCGCGTGGCCGGCTGGTTTCTGGTGGTGGCGGTGACGGTGCTGGGGAGCATCGGCATCTACATCGGCCGCTTTTTGCGCTGGAACAGCTGGCAGGCATTCCAGGCACCCGGATCGCTCCTTCACAGAGCCCTGGGTGGCGCCGAGGGACCCGACGTCGACGTGCGGTTCCTGGGCTTCTCGGCGCTGTTCGCGGCGCTGTTTCTGTTCGTCTACCTCGCGGTGTATCTGCTCGGGAGCGGGGGGGAGAGGGCGTAGAGCGGGGTTGCGCGCCCGGCGAGGCATCGGTTTCAGCTCGACGGTGGTGGCCCAGCGATCGTAGCCCATTCTGGTTACGCTTGTCTTTGCGAGGGCGGCGAGGGGCCCGAAGACCCACAGTGCGACCGGCGTCGCTGCTCTGACGTTCGCGGTATCGCGCGCCCGCCGGCCCCACGACAACACCCGCGTGAGTGCGCCGGGGCCGAGCTCTCTTCGGTTGGTATGAACTAATACGTATCGGCAGTCAACGACCAACCCTTGAACACTTCACATTCTTGGAATAGAACTAGAGCCCTGCAGACGGGGGGTCTGGGAAAGCGACGCTGACGGTGGGAAAGCGTCGCGCGATCGCAGTTGAGGTCGCCGCTAGTCAGTTCGCGACCGGGTGCAGTTGTTCTCTTCAAGACTCCCTCGTGACGACGCCGTCTTGCGACGTGAGCGTCTTGTCTGCCGACGCGTTGCTCGCTTCGGGCGAGACGCTGGCGCAGAGCTTCGGCTCTGGCGAAGGGGGGGTGCCGGTGTAAGGAGCTAGCCGTCACGGCCGTGCCTGTCGCGCGGCCCGATTTCTTCTGTGGTCAATTGAAGGGGGAACCATGAAGAAACTTCTCCGCAAGAGGGTCCTGATCCCGCTGTTCTCGGCCGCCCTGCTGGCGCTCGCAGTCTTCTCTGTGGGGGCTGCTTTCGGTTGGTGGACGACCAGTGCTGCGCCGATCACGGGCAACTCAGTCAGCACGGGTACCGCAACGCTCGTCGCGGGCGGCGGGCCCGTCAGCATCGCCAACCTGGTGCCGCAGGTGGACCCGGTTGCCGACCCGACGGGGAGTCTGGCGGACAGCACCTATCCGAGCGTGAGCTACATCTATGTCCAGAACCAGGGCAGCGTTCCGTTGATGTTCTACGCCTACCTCGCCAACCCCGGCGGCGACGCTGCGCTCTTGAATCACGTTCACATCCGTATCTGGCTGAATCCTGCGACCAACAACAGCGGCTGGACGGATACCTTCAACAACACCGGCAACTACCTTGTTTTCAACGGCGTGATCAACACACTCTGGAATAGCGCGGCCCAGGGCAAGTACTACCTCGGCAGCACCTCTGGCCCGAATGGCACCGGTGTCCAGACGCCCATCCTTGCCGGCCAGACCGGCGTGTACAAGATCGCCTGCTGGCTCGACTCGAGTGCCGGAAACGACACACAGGCAAAGAGCTTGAGCTTCTCGATCAACTTCAACGG
>PMKK01000205.1:0-24503 GCA_003157715.1 Actinomycetota bacterium | reverse complement strand
GACAGCGAGGGCCTGAAGGCGCACGCGGCGCGGAGGTGTGACGACCTGAGTGAAGGCGCGCCACAGTCTCACGTCCGGGATCCTCTGACGTTCGTCTGTTCGCACTGCTCCGCCGCCTTTTCGAATCGTTGGGGCCTGCGGGCGCATCTCCTCGAACACGGTGTTGTCGCCCCGGTGGAGTGGGGCCGGCCGGCAGGCGTCAAACGGCGTGTGGTGCCGATTCCTTCCGAATTCTCGAGGCGGTGGCGCGTCGACCTTCCCGCCAAGTCCTCCACGGTAGACGAGGTGGCGGCACGTCGCCCAGTCAAGAAGTCGGCCGCCAAGCGCCTCGGTTTCGCGGCGGCTGCGTTGCTCACGATCCTGGTTCTGACGTCGCCGGCCGCAGCCTGGTGGACAACCTCCGCATCGATTTCGGCCAGGGCGACGGCGGGCACCTGGGGAAACCACCTCGCCTTCTGCCCCGGCACCTCGCGGGCGACCCACTACTCGGTCTTCGGCTGCCCGCGGTCGGCTCTCATCGCCGCACTCGACAGGCATGGGAGTCTCGCGCTCGACTTCGGCGACGCCCTGCCGGGCGCCTCAATCACCTGGAGCGACGTCTTCCGCGTGACCTCGGCCGCGCCGGCCTCACTGAAGGTCTCGTTTACGACAAGCGGCGCGCCGGCGCCCTTCATCGCCGCTGTCGGCTTCGCCGCCGACAAGACGGGCGGCGTCCTGAACACCAAGCAGACCCGCAGCGTGGCGGTGCGGTTCGCGGTGCTCAAAACGGCCACCGCCGGCACCTACGCCGGTACGCTGACCGTGGCGGTGGCCGGTGGAGAGAGCCACGTGATCCCGATGACGGTCAGGGTGTTGGGCAAGACGCCCACCTCGTCGCCGACGCCGTCGCCATCGCCGTCGTGCAGCCCAAGCTCATCGCCGTCGTGCAGTGTCAGCCCGTCGCCGACGCCATCTGCCGCACGAGTCTTCGGGCTCACCCCCGGCCAATCAAGAGTCCTGTCCTCGACTGGCAAGCCGTCACCGCCGCCGACTGTGGCCGCGCTGCAGGCAGACGGCAGCATAAGACTCGATTTCGGCCAAGTGCCGCGCGCCAAGGACACAACCTACAACGACGTAGTGCGCATGGCGTCCCAGGTCAGCGGCACGACGACCGTGAGTCTTGCCCTCTCGGGACCGGTCGCCAAGCTCGTCAAGCGGGTCGGCTTCTGGGATGGCAGCGGCGTTGTCTGTAGCGGCCTCAAGCTGAAGGCCGGACAAACACAACGGCTTGCCTTCGAGTTCCGCGCGTGCTCAGGCGCGGCGCTCGGAGACTACCAGTCGACGGTGACGATCACCGCCAGTCTTACCGACGGTCGGTCCCAGGAAATGCGGTTGCCGATCACCCTCGACCTCGTGAGCGCCACAACGAGTCCGAGCCCGCTCCCGATATGTTCGCCCACTGTTTCGACGACGCCAAAGCCAAGTCCGTCGGGAAAGCCATCGAACGACCCGAGCCCCACCGCTTCCCCGAGCCTCTCGCCCAAGCCGTCGGGGAGCCCGAGCGTCTCGTCACCCAGCGCCTCACCGTCGCCGAGCACGGCGTTCTGGCAGCGTTCCATCTGGTTCGCGGTAGCCCGGCTGCCCTTCCTGCGGATCACGCGCTTCTGCAGGTAGAGGATCGGCCGAGCGTGCGACGTCGCCGGTGAGCGCCCCGGTGGCCCGCTCGATTCGCCGCTCGCCGCGCCGCCGCGCGGTGCTACCATTCGAGGATGACGGCAGCGCGCGAACCGCAATCCTCAGCTTCATGACCGCGACCGTACTCATCACCGGCGGCGCCGGCTTCATCGGCTCACACGCAGCCGAGGCCCTCCTCGCCGCGGGGGAGAGGGTGCGGGTGCTCGACGACTTCTCGACGGGTCGGCGCGAGAACCTGGCCGGCATGCCTGGGGCGCTGGAGGTGGTCGAGGGCGACGTGCGCGATGGCGCGGCCGTGGCGGCGGCGATGCGCGGCTGCGATCGCGTGCTTCACCTGGCCGCCGTCGTGTCGGTGGCCCGCTCGTTCGACGATCCGGCGGCGACCGAGGCCGTGAACGTGGGCGGTACCGCGAACGTGCTGGCGGCGGCCCGCGCCGCCGGCGTGGGCCGGGTCGTGCTGGCCTCGTCGTGCGCGGTGTACGGCACGACCACAGTGCTGCCCGTCGACGAGGCGGCGCGGGTGCGCCCCGAGTCGCCGTATGCGCGGTCCAAGCTCGACGGCGAGGAGCTCTGCCGGGCCGCCTGCGAGGACGGCGCGATAGACGCCCGTGTGCTGCGCTTCTTCAACGTCTACGGTCCGCGGCAGGACCCCGCGTCGGACTACTCGGGGGTCATCGCGGTCTTCATGGACCGGCTCGCCGGCGGACGCCCGTGCACGGTGTACGGCGACGGCCGACAGACGCGTGACTTCGTGTTCGTCACCGACGTGGTCGCCGCCTGTCGCGCGGCCCTCGACGGTCGGGCGTCCGACGGGCAGGCGCTCAGCGTCGCGCCGCTCAACGCCGCGCCGATCACTCCCGCGCCGCTCAACGCCGCGCCGCTCAAGTCCGCGCAGCTCAACGCCGTGCCGATCAACGTCGGGACGGGTGTCGAAACGAGCCTGCTCGAGGTGCTCGCGGCGCTCGCCGGGGCCGGCGGCCGGGAGCCCGTCGTGCGGTTCGCCGCCGCTCGGCAGGGCGACATCCGGCACTCGCGCGCCGCGTGCGACCGGGCCGCCGAGGTGCTGGGCTTTCGGTCGGCGGTGACCTTCGCTCAGGGGCTGGCGGCGACCTGGTCGTGGTATGTCGCCGAAGGGCGCGCGGCCCCATGACCGGCACACCGCGCGAACCGCGATCGCCACGCGCGACCAGACTGCCCGATCTGCCCGCCGGCGGGTTCTCGGCGTGGCTCGACCGCACGCGCGCCGCGCTGGTCGACGACAGCGGGGCCGACGTGGCGTGCGGTGAGTGCACCGCCTGCTGCACGACGTCTCACTTCGTCCATGTCCGGCCCGACGAGACCGGCACGCTCGCCCGCATCCCCCGTGAGCTGCTTTTCGCCGCTCCGGGCCTGCCCCCTGGCAACGTGCTGCTGGGCTACGACAAGCACGGCCGCTGCCCCATGCTGGTCGCTGACGGCTGCTCGATCTACGAACATCGCCCGCTGACCTGCCGCAACTACGACTGCCGGGTGTTCGCGGCGGCCGGGATTGCCGCCGACCAGCAGGCGATCACCCTGCGCGCGCGCCGCTGGAAGTTCGACTACCCGGCGCGGGACGACCGCGACCGGCACGCGTCGGTGCGGGCCGCCGCCGCCTTCCTGCGGACGCATGCGGGGGAGTTTCCCGCCGCCGCGGCGCTGCGCGACCCCGTGCACGTGGCGATCCTGGCGGTCAAAGTCTATGAGGTCTTTGCCGGCGGCTCACCTGGTGAGCCCGGCGCTGCCGCAGGTGAGTCCGGCGCAGCTTCGGATGTGCCCGGCGCGGCAGCAGACGCGTCCGGCGCCGCCGCGGACGCGCGGCTCGTCAAAGCGGTCCTGGCGGCAGGCGAGAGGTTTGAGGCCAGGCGCGACGCAGGCTCTGCCTGAGCCTAAGGCTCAGCCTTAGACCAGCCTCAGGCTTCGCCTTCCTCGGGCACGATGCAGATGAACCCGAAGACCTCGTCGCCGACGTTACTGAAGCGATGCATCGCGCCGGCCGGCACGTACGCGAACGAACCTTCGTCGACCAGATGGTCGACGCCGTCCAGGTACAGCGTGCCGCGTCCCTCGGTGATGTAGTTGATGTGCGGCCAGGCGTGCTGGTGGCGCGGCGTGTGACCCCCGGGCTCGAGCTCGAAGAGCCGCATGGCCCAGCCGTCCCAGCCGTCGGCCGGCCCGACGAGCAGCCGCTTGACGACCTTCTCGATGCCCTCGCCGCTGAGCGGCTGGCCTTCGATCTCGGCGACGTGACCGATCATGGGTGTCCTCCAGTGCCGTGATTTGCAGCGCCGCCGCGCCAGGTGCCGGCGGCCAGGCGAACCTACACCCTATCGGCCCTCGGCACGACACGAGCGGGACACGAACGGCCGGCGGCGAGGGTCCTGCTTGACGGCCGTTCGGCTCTTCGCCTAGGCTTCGTTCGGTCGCACGAACGAGTCGTGTGCGCGCGGCGCATCCGCGTGGCGTTCGAAGTGGCCGCTCAAGCTCGGGGGTCGGCGCGCGCCAGGCGGCCGGCGGGCTGCCGGACGTCAAGGGAGGGATTGCGGTGAAGCTGCGCTCCGGTCTCGAGGAGAAGGTGGTGGCCACCGTGGCCGGCGGCCGCGACGAGCTCGTGGCGCTCGCCGGCGAGCTGATCGCCTGCGACACGACCGCTCGCGATCCCGGCGACGAGGCGCGCGAAGAAGACCGGCTGCAGCGCATCCTCGAAAAGCGCCTGCGGGGTATCGGCGCGGCGACCGAGCTGTGGGAGCCCGAGCCCATCGGCATAGGGCACCCCTACGTCGCCGCCGAGCTCGACTTTCGCGGCCGTCCCCAGCTTGTGGCGCGCCTTGCCGCCGCCGCCGCCGGCGGCCGCAGCCTTCTGCTGAACGGACACGTCGACGCCGTCGCGGCCGGCTCTCGCCGGGACTGGACCAGCGATCCGTTTCGCGCTCAGGTGCGCGGGGAGCGCCTGTACGGTCGCGGCGCGTGCGACATGAAGGGCGGCCTGGCCGACCTGCTGTTCGCCGTCGAGGCGCTGCGGCGCGCCGGCGTCAAGCTGCGCGGCGACGTGGTCTACTGCGCCAACACCGATGAGGAGTCGTCCGGCGTGGGCGCCTGGTCGGCGGTCCGGCACGGCGTCGGGGCGGCGGCCGGCATCTGCGCCGAGCCGACCGGTCTCGACGTGTACGCCGCCTGTCGCGGCACGTCGACCGGCGTGCTTACCGTCGAAGGCCGGGCGGGTCACGCCGAGCTGCCGCAGCCGCACTGGCGCGAGGGCGGCGCCGTGAACGCCATCGAGAAGGCGCTCCCGCTGATCGACTCCCTGCGGCGCCTGCGCGATGAGTGGCGCACGCGGCCCGACCAGCAGCATCCCCTGCTGAGCCCGAGCGGCATCGTCCCGACGGTCCTGAGAAGCGGCGCCTGGAGCGTGACCTACCCGGACTCCTGCGAGCTGACCTGCGATCTCGAGTACCTGCCTCGCAGCGTCGACGCGGCGGGCACCGGCCGGCCGGCTCACGAAGAGGTCGAAGCCTGGGTGTCGGCGGTCGCGGCCACGGACCCGTGGCTCGCCGAGCATCCTCCGCGCTGGCGGTGGATCGACGACTGCCCGCCGGCCGAGGTGCCCGCCGGCCACGAGATCGTCACGACGGCCCTCGGCGCCGGCGCCGACATCGGGCGGCCCGGCAGGGTCGCGGGCTTCGACTCCTGGTACGACGCGGCCACCTACACCCTGCACGGTCACACGCCGACGGTGGCCTTCGGGCCGGGGCAGATCCTGCGCGCCCACGCGGTCGACGAGTACGTGCCGGTCCAGGACCTGATCGACCACGCGGCCGCCGTCGCGCTGGTGCTGATGCGCTGGTGCGGGGTCGCGGACTGAAACCTGACCCGACGACAAAGGAGCTCACTCATGAACGGGACCGCGCGATGACGGGGCTGGGCGACGGGGGAAGCCGGGCGACGAGCGGACGTTTCGAAGACAGAGCGACACCCGGTCCGTCGCTCGCGAGGGAGGTGTAAGCCATGGCCAGGCCCAGCCTGCGCTACCTGGACGACGCCGACAGGCAGTTCGTCCACGAGCAGACCCTGCGCGTGCTGTCCGAGGTCGGCGTCGCCTACAACACGCCGACGCTGACGGCACCGCTGCGCGACGCCGGGGCGATCGTCGACCCCGACAAACTCACGGCCAAGCTCTCCTGGGAGCTCATCGAGCGCTGCCTCGCGACCGTGCCCAAGGAGACCCTGCTCGCCGGCCGCGACCCGGCCTACGACTGTCGCGTCGGCGCCGGCGGCATGCTCTACACGACAGACGGCGCCGCCACCTTCATGCTCAACGACCTGACCGGCGAGCGCCACGTGGGCACGGTCGCCGATCTCGCCGAGATGATGCGTCTCTACGACGCCGTCCCCGAGATCGACTTCACCTGGGCCACGATCACGCCGCACGACATCGACGCCCGCGCCGGCAACCTCGAGATGGCGCGGATCACTTACGCCAACTCGCGCAAGCATCTGCAGGACGAGGTCCGCCATCCCGACCAGGCGCCCGTCTTCATCGAGATGCTCGAGGCGATCGCCGGGGCCTCGCTGCGGGAGCGCCCCATCTACTCGACGACCAACTGCACCATCGCCCCGCTGCAGCACGACGGCGACATGACCGAGGCCCACGTGGCGCTCGCCAAGGCCGGCTGCCCCGTCTTTGTGCTGCCGATGCCCCAGATGGGCACGACTGGTCCGATGAGCGTGCTCGGCACCTCTATTCTCAACATGGCCGAGCTGCTCAGCGCCGTCGTGCTCTTTCAGCTCGCGGCGCCGGGCTGCGCCATGGTGTCGGGGGTCGGCTCGGCCGTTGCCGAGATGCGCTCGGGGCTGTACCTGTGCGGCGCCCCCGAGGACGCCCTGATCAACGCCGTCTGTATCGAGATGAGCCACTTCTACGGTCTGTGCGTGCAGGGCAGCGCGGTGAGCTGCGACGCCAAGGCCTGCGACCTGCAGGCCGGCGCCGAGGGCATGCTGACCGGCCTGGCGACGGCGCTCGCCGGCGCCGACGTCATGCTCGCGTTCGGGCTCATGGACAGCGCCCAGACGGCGAGCCTGGCCAAGACGGTGCTCGACGCCGACACGGTGAACGCCATCGAGCGCTTCGTGCGGGAGGAGCCCGTCGACGAGGTCTCGGCGCTGATCGACGACATCATCGAGGTCGGCATCGGCGGCCATTTTCTGACGCGCAAGAGCACGCGGCGGCGCTTCAGGGACGGCGAGCTCTGGCAGCCGCGGCTCTGGCATCGCGGCACCTTTGAGCAGTACGTCGGCACCCCGCTCGTCAAGGACGCCTGGGAGCGGGCCCACGAGCTGATCGCGGCCAACGACGTGCCGCCGCTGCCCGACGACGTCGCAAGCCACGTCGATCGGCTGATCGCCGGCTACCTGCGCGGCGCGGCCTGAGCGGGACGGCACGGGGAGCGGACATGCCACGGATCGAAGGACCGGCGCGGCCGTCCCGCCCGCCCGAGCCAGCGGAGCCGGCCGAGCCCGCCGAACTCGCGGAGCCGGCGGAGCCCTCGGAACCCGCCGAGCCGTTCATCGCCGAGCACGGCCTGAGCAAGCTGCCGCCGATCGCCCGCGAGATCGTCGCGGCGGCCACGCGCGTGATCCTCAGAGACGGCTACCAGGGGCTCACGCTACGGTCGGTCGCCGCCGAAGCCGGCGTGTATGCCGACTCGATCCGCTATTACTTCGGCGGCAAGAGCGGGCTGGTCAGGGCCGTGGCGCTCGATCTCAGCCACGACGTCGGGCTGCTGACTCTCGAGTCGGTGCGGGCCATTGAAGACGAAGACGAGAAGCTGCGTGTCGTGGCCTCGGTCAACCGGCCCATCGCCGAAGACACCGACAGCTACCGGGTGTACTGGGAGTTGCTGCCCCACATTCTCGCCGATCCCGAATGGAGGGGCCACGAGGCCGAGGACTACGAGTGGTACCGGCGCCTGTACGCGCACTACTTCTGGCGCCGCCCCGCGGAGTTCGCCGATCTGCCTGATCCCGCGCGGGCGCGCGGCATCGCCTCGCTCATGATCGCCGTCGGCGACGGTCTGGCCCTGCAGAAGATGCTCGACCCGGACAACGTCGACCTGCCCGGGCTGTTCGCCTTGTGGGCCGAGATCATGCGTCCGGCGCTGGCCCGCATGCTCGCCGCCGACGGCGACGCCTGAAGAAGAGCCTGCGAGGCCGCCCGAAGCCAGCCCGCGAGGCCGCCTGAAAACAGCCTACGAGGCCGCCTGAAAATAGCCTACGAGGCCGCTTTGGCCGCCGCGAACTCGCGCACGGCCGACTCGGTCAGCGGGTGCGCCGGCAGACCGAGCAGGACGTCGAGCGGCGCCGTCACGTCGTGGGCGCCATGGAGGATGGCGTCGACCACCTGGGGCGCGTTCTTCAGGCTGGCGGCCAGAATGCGCGTGCCGCTCTGCAGGCGCTCGAGGACGGCGGCCAGCGCGTCGACGACGACGAGGCCGCCGACCGACTGCCGGGCCGCCCGGTCGACGTACGGGATCACCCACTTGCAGCCGGTCTCGTGGGCGAGCAGCGCCTGGGCGGGAGAGTACACGGCGGTGAGGGCGCAGCTTATGCCCTCGCCCGCCAGCGGCGTGGCGACGCGGATGGCCTCGAGCGTGGCCGGCAGCTTGATCACGACGCGCTGCGGCGCCCGGGCCGACGCGGCGCGCGCCTCGTCTAGGATCTGCGAGAAGGTGCCGCCGGTGGGCTGGTAGCAGATCGGGCCGCGGGGAAAGACGGCCAGCAGGCCGTCGAGATGCGCGAGCGGCTGCGACGTCTCGCGAGCCATGAGCGCGGGGTTCGTCGTGATGCCCGAGACGAAACCGAGCTCGGCCGCTGTCGCGGCGTCTTCGAGAGATGCTGAGTCAAGCAGGATCGCCATGTGTCCTTCCAGCCTTCCTTGTCTTGCGAACGGGCACGACCGGGGCGCCGCCCGTTCGTGCCACAGCGCGTGCCACAACGGCGCCAAGACTCGCACTATCGGGGCGGCGCTTCAAGTTCGGCGTGGCGCGGCGCGGCGTTGCGCTGCCTCGGCGACAGTCCGGGGGCTGTCGCCGAGGCAGAAGACGCCGCCCGGCTCTACGAGCCCGGCTACTTGCCCAGCAGCACCCACGGGTTGGGTGTCTGCGCCGAGAAGGTGCGCAGTCCGAAGACCGCGAGCGAGCCGTTCTCGGCGGCCCACTTTGGGAAGGCCTGCAGGAACGCCGTGGCGCTGAACGAGTCGCCGTTCGGGTGTCCCCAGCGGGCCCACGTCTGCAGGCCGTGGCGGGCCATCGACTCGGTGCAGACCTTGGCGTCGTAGGCGCCGCCCTCGTAGTCGCTGCTGTAGGGCGTCCCGGTGGTGCCGTTCTCGGTCTCGCCGCAGAGCGTGCGTTCGTCGGGGCAGATCTTGCCGAGATAGGTGTCGAAGGTGTCGGCTTCCATCGTCTTGCCGACGTCGGCGTCGATCAGACCGGAACCCAAGTATTGGGTCTTGAACTGCCCCCAGCGCACGAAGCGCGCGTAGTCGTCGTTGGCGGGATCGGCCGGATCGGCCATCGAGCCCTCTTCCTTGCGAGTCAACTTGCCCCAGACGTAGTTGCACGAGCCGAAGAAGCCGTCGTGCCTGATGTGCAGGTCGTGGACCTTGTAGCCCATCTCCAGCGAGGCGATCGCGCCGCTGCTGTCGCCGATGAGCCATTCGTTGGAGTAAGCGCCGTTGTTGCCGGTCAGCAGGAGCTTGACCGCCTGACCGACGGTGCTCGCGTACTGGGCGGCCAGGCGAGCCCGCACGAACGTGGGGGTGCCGGAGGGCCGGTAGCGGGTGTCGGCGAGCGTCGTTTCGGCGAGCAGCAGGCCGGAGCTGTTCTCATACCAGTCCTGGCCGCTCCAGATCTGGCCGCCGGGCGCCTGGTAGCAGAAGGCGTGGCCGGAGCGCGGGTGGACGTAGAACATGATGTTGCACATGAACTGCTCGTCGTAGGACGACCAGGTGTTGTGGCCCATGACAGGGAGGCCGTCGGCGGTGGCCGTGCCGGTCGCGATGAAGGCGCTGCAGCCGCCCTTGCGGGCGCGGCCGGAGAGGCTCGTCGAGAAGGCGGTCCGGGCGACCGGACCGTGAAGCACCTTCGCGTAGCAGACCTGGTCGGCCCAGTCGTTGGCGGCCACGACGTCCCAGAGCGTGTCGTGGCCATAGCCGACGGCGCGCAGGCCGGCGGTGATGCCCTTGAGCTCGAGCTGGTACTGCCTGGGGATCTTCGGCCAGACGAACTTCTTGGCGATCAGCTCGCCCGTCTTGCGCGTGGCGCTGCCCGGCTTGCCGAGGTCGACGAGGATCCAGTAGTCGGCCGACTGAGCCGTGAGGTAGCCGTCCTGAAAGCCGATCTGGTAGGGGCCGCCGCGCAGGGTGGCCACGATCCATTCTCCCTGGCCCGTGACGCTGGAACCGCGCAGCAGCGCTTTGATGTGGGCCGTGTGGGCCGTCGGCACGCGAGGCGGCACCCGGTAGACGGGGTAACCGCTCTTCGCCGAGCTCGCCGAACTCGGCGAACTTGCCGACGGCGACGAGCTTGCCGTGACCTGTACCGAGCTTGCCGTGGCCTGGGCCGAACCGGCCGCGGCCTGGGCCGGGCCGGCCAGGCAGGTCGCCCCCGAGACGGCCAGTACGTTCGCCACGACCGCCAGACAGATGGACTTTGCCAACGCTCTCATCAAAACCCCCCAGAGTCCTTGCACGGCTTTGGCGCAAACCTACAGCAGGACTCCGGCGCTCGCCAGTAGTGCGGCCGGCGCCGATAGCGCGCTCGTCGCCGGCGGCGCGCACGCGGCAATCCGCGGCCGGCGGCACGCCTGCGCTGCTGCGCGGCCGCCGGCCGCCGGCCCGCGCTCGTCACGGCCGCCGGTGCTAGCCGCTGATCTCGACCTCGATGCTCTTCGCCTTGGGCTCGATGAAGCGCGCCAGCCGCTCGCCCTCGGCGGTGAGCTGCTCGCGGTCGGTGCTCGAGAGCAGTTCGAACGGTGTTACGGCGAGCGTCACGGCGTCCTTGGCGCGGTCGATCCTCCAGGTGCCCGCCACGAAGCCGTCGAGCAGAAACGTCGGGTGCATGAGCACCGGCGAGGCCATGATGCGCGGCCGGTGGTGCTCGGCGATCATGCGCGAGCGGTCCTTCCAGGCGAGCAGCAGGTTGTCGAAGGGGGGCAGAAAGCGTGCCGGCGCGGGCGTGTCGGCGGCGGGGCAGGGCGCTTCGGGCAGGTCGAACAGCTCGCCGCCGCGTTCGTCGCGCAGCACGACGAGCTCGGGGCGCAGCTCGTCGAGCGCATCGCGCAGCCGCGGCAGGCCGGCCCACGCCTGTACGTCGACGGCCCTGGCCGGCCCGAAGGCGGCGAGGTAGCGCAGGATCAGCTCGCGCAGCGGCGCGCCTTCGACGACCGGTCTGCCGAACCACGCCTCGGCGGTGACGAACCGCGAGGCGCCCGGGTAGCCCCAGGGCGCCGCCGGCGACGGCGCCTGGACGAGCGGCAGGTGCGTGCGCACGGCGTAGGCCAGAGCGCTGATGTCCTTGCCGGGCTCCAGCTCTTCGAGACGCTTGCGAAACTCGCCGAACGTGCGGGGCTCGGCGAAGAACTGCCGGCCGGCGGCCACCGCGCCGGGAATGTCGAGTCCCAGCGAGCGGCGCCGCAGGAGGGTGTTGTACTCGTGGCTCAAGCCCTCCTGCAGGGCCGGGCGCAGCAGCCAGTAGTCGCTGGCCGTCACCAGGTGCAGGGTGGCGCGCATCATCGTGGCGCGCACCACGTGGCGCTGCCCGATGAGCTCGCGCAGCTCGGCGCCGCGAAACCCCGCGATGCGGCTCCACAGGCCGACGAACGGCGCGATCGGCACCTGGGCCTGAAGCCCCACGAGCTCCTCGATGGTCTCCAGGACCGGGCGGCGCTGGCGAGACNNGCTGTCTCGCCAGCGCCGCCCGGTTGAGCTCGCGCACCGTCATCACGACTTCGGGCACGCTGCCTCCTCAGACATTGTCACGCGTTGTCACGCCTTCCTGCCGACCGAATGCGGACCGATCGTAGCATGAGTCTAGGCCGCCGACCGGGCCGCGCCGGTCGCGACACCGAAGCGGCCGGACCGCGCGCACCGACGGCGCTCTCTCACATGGGCATGCCGGAAGACGAGTTTGACAGTAACTATCTAATGAATCATACTGTGAAACACAAGTAACTAGTGAAAGGTGGTGACTGTTATGAGTGACTTCGGTGTGCGCCGCTGGTTGGCGCTCGGCGCTCTTGCCCTGGCTGGACTGTGCGTCGGTATCGACGCTACCGTGCTCAACCTGGCGCTGCCCACGCTGGCGACGGCGCTGCACGCCTCGACCGCCGAGCTGCAGTGGTTCGTGGCCGCCTACAGCCTTGTGCTGGCCGCGGCGATGATCCCGGGCGGCATGCTGGGCGACCGTTTTGGCCGCAAGAAGTGCCTGCTCATCGCGCTCGCCATCTTCGGCGCGTCCTCGCTGGCCTGCGCCTATGCGCCGTCCTCGGGCGCCCTGATCGGCGCCCGCGCCGCGCTGGGGCTGGCGGCGGCCTTCGTGACGCCGCTCACTCTGTCGGTGCTGCCCGTGCTCTTCACGGAGAAGGAGCGCGGCAGGGCGGTCACCGTCATCGTCAGCATGACCATGGTGGCGCTGCCGCTGGGCCCGATCCTGGGCGGCTGGCTGCTCACCCACTTCTGGTGGGGCTCGGTCTTTCTGATCAACGTACCGGTGGTGGTCCTGGCGTTCATCGCCGTGGTCCTGCTGCTGCCCGAGTCGCGCAGCGAGAGGCCGGAGCGGCTCGACCCGATCGGCATCCTCACCTCGAGCGTCGGCCTGGCCGTCACGACCTACGGCGTGATCGAGGCCGGCCAGAACGGCTGGGGCAGCACTACGGCGCTGGCCTGCATGGTCGCTGGCGCGCTCGTGCTGGCGGTCTTCGTGCTCTGGGAGCGGCGCGTCAGCCATCCCCTCGTCGACCTGACGCTGTTCGGCTCGCGCAGCTTCACCTGGGGCACCATCCTGCTGACCATGGTGTCGTTTGCCATGTTCGGGCTCATGTTCTCGGCGCCGCAGTTCTTTCAGGCGATCCTCGGAGCCGACGCCTTCGGCAGCGGCCTCAGGCTGCTGCCCATGATCGGCGGGCTCATCGTGGGCGCCATGGCGGCCGATCGCCTGCTTTCGGGATTCGGCGCCAAGGTCGCCGTGACCCTGGGCTTCGCGGTGCTGGCCGCGGGCTTGCTGCTGGGTGCCACGACCCACGTCAGCAGCGGCGGCACGATGGCCGGCCTCTGGATCGCCGTCACCGGCGCCGGCCTGGGCCTCGCCATGCCGAAGTGCATGGACGCGGCGCTGAGCGCGCTGTCGCCTGAGCGCAGCGGCGTCGGTTCGGCGCTGCTGCAGGCGGTGCGCATGGTCGGCGGCTCGTTCGGCGCGGCCATCCTGGGCTCCATCCTGAACTCCGCCTACCACAGCGGGCTGCACCTCGGCGGCGTGCCGGCGGCGGGGGCGGCAGCGGCGCACGAGAGCGTCTTTGCCGGGCTCGGCTGGGCCGCCCAGAACCACGCCCTCGCGCTGCTCGGGTCGGTCCGCGTCGCGTTCGTGCACGGCATGGACGTCATGCTCCTGGTCTGCGTCGGCATCGCGGTGGCCGGTCTCGTGCTGACGCTCGTGTTCCTGCCCGGGCAGTCGTCCGTCATGGCGCCTCGGCGGCTCGACGGGGCGGCGGCCGGCGCCGGACGGCTGGACGGTGAGCTCAGTGCCTGAGCGATCGCCGGCTCCCGTGTCGCCGCCGCCGCTGCCCGTCGGCCTGCGCGAGCGCAAGAAGGCCCAGACCCACGCCACGATCCAGGCGCACGCCTTGCGCCTGTTTCGCGAGCAGGGCTACGAAGCCACGACCGTCGAGCAGATCGCCGAGGCGGCGGAGGTCTCGCCGAGCACCTTCTTTCGCTACTTCGCGACCAAGGAAGAGGTGGTCCTGCACGACTCGCTCGATCCCATCATGCTGGCGGCCTTCGAGGCCCAGCCGGCCGAGCTCAGCCCGGTCCAGGCCATGCGCGCGTCGATGCGCGCGGTCTTTGGTGGACTGAGCGCGCGGCAGCTCGCCGAAGAGCGCGAGCGCGAGGCGCTGATCCGCACCATCCCCGAGCTGCGCGCTCAGATGCTGGACAGCTTCACCGGGTCGGTGCGCTGGTACGCCGAGGTGCTCGCCAGGCGGGCAGGCCGCGACGCCGACGACGTGGCGGTGCTGGCTCTCGTCGGCGCCGTGTTCGGTGTGGGCATCGCCCTCTGGCTCACCGGCGGCGACTCTCTGAGCGCCGAGTTTCTCGAGCGTTTCGACGCCGCCATGGCGCGGCTCGAGGCTGGACTGACGCTCTAAGCACCGCTTTCACAACGAAGGGTCGGCTCGCCGGCACCCTCGCGCAGCCTGGCCGGCGCCCTCCCCGCAGCCTCGCCAGCGCCTCCGTGCAGCCTCGCCAGTCACACTTGCCGGGGGGTGTTGTCTGTTCAGCTTACGCGCGCTCACCGCCGGTCCCGAGATCAAAACGACAAGTGGCAGACGGGCGCGTGCTTGCCGTATATATTTGCGGGCCGTGGGTATGGGTCCGAACAGAAACAGACGGCTTTGGTGAATCCTGGCCCGGAGCTGACTCTGCGGCTGCCGCTCGCTCGCGCTTCGGCGCGTCAGCTGCGCGTGGCGCTGGCCGAGCATCTCGCCGCCCGCGGCGTGCCGCGCAGCGCCGCCAGGGACGTGCTGCTAGCCGCCGACGAAGCGTTCGTCAACGCCTTCATGCACGGCGGCGACGTCGGCGGCACGGTCACCGCGCAGGCCGACGTGCGGGGCGACCGGGTGCTGGTGACGATCTGGGACGACGGCTGCGGCTTCGACGTCGAGGCTCTCGACGTGCGCTCCCGGCCCGACCCTCAGAGCGCTCACGGTCGCGGGCTGTTTCTCATCCACCACCTGATGGACGAGGTCGAGGTGCGCTCGCGCGGCGCGGTCCGGGGGGCCGTGAGCCGCGCCTCCGCGGGCCCGGGCACGCTGGTGCGCATGGTGAAAGTCTTCTAGCCGTCCGACGAGACCGGGCTCGCCGCGGGCGCGAAATGCACGACCTGGTCGCGGCCGGCGCGTTTGGCGGCATACAGGGCCCAGTCGGCCTTGTCGAGCAATTCGTCCTTGGTGCGGGCGTCGGCGGGGAACGTGGCGATNNAGCGCGAACTCGTCGCCGCCGTAGCGGGCGGCCAGGTCGACCTGCCTGCTGCACTGCTCGAGGATGCGGGCGACGCGGCGCAGGGCCTCGTCGCCGGCCTTGTGGCCCCGGGCGTCGTTGTGGCCTTTGAACTGGTCGAGGTCGATGAACAGCAGCGACAGCTCGGCGTCCTCCCGGCGGGCGCGCTCGAGCTCTTCCTGCAGGCGCTCGTGCAGGTAGCGGTGGTTGTAGAGGCCGGTGAGGCCGTCGCTCAGGGCCTCGAGCTCCGCTCGGCTCACGCGCAGGGCGGTGGCGTGCAGCATCGAGGCAAGCGTGCGCGACAAGTCGGTGTGGAGCTGCTGCAGGCCCGGCGACTCGACGGCCGGCAGGTCGACGGTCAGAGCGCCGGCGAGGCTGCCGTCGGCGGCCCGCAGCGAGGCGACGCCGGTGATCCACACGCCGAACTCGTCGGCGTTCAGGATGTTGGTGTCGAGGTCGCGGTCTTCCCAGACGGCCGCGAGCTGGTCGCTGGGAAACCACTGATCGCCACAGTGCGAGAAGTCGTCGGCGGTCTCGCCGGTGTCGAGCACCGTGACGCACTGGCCGTCGACCATCGCGAACGTGGTCAGAAAGCGCACCTTCGGGTGGGTGTCGCGGAACCCGCGCAGCGCCGCGACCATCTCGACGTATTCCGGTCGCGCTTCGTCGGCGCGGCTGCGCAGCGACGCATGCCTGGCCGGATCGACCAGGCCGGCCGCCGCGGCGGCCAGATCGACGACCTGGCGGCGCCTCGCCTCGAGGCGCTCCAGGGCGCGCAGAAAGGCGCTTACCATGGCGGGGTCGAACTGCGTGCCGCGGCAGCGGCGCAGCTCGGCGCGACACTCGCCGTAGGAGAGCGCGCCGCGATAGGGGCGCTGGTAGGACATCGCGTCGTAGGCATCGACGACGCACAGGGCGCGCGCGATGGGCGAGATGTCCTCGCCCTTGAGGCCGTCCGGGTAGCCGCCACCGTCGAAGTGCTCGTGGTGGTGACGCACGCCGGTCACGAGATGCTGGTCGAACAGCGGCGCCACGATCTCGGCGCTGATCGTGGGATGCTGGCGGATGAGCTCCCACTCCTCGGCGTTCAGCGGTCCCGCCTTGTGCAGGACGCGGTCGGAGACACCGATCTTGCCGATGTCGTGCAGGTAGGCCACGTCCTGGATCCGGGTCAGGCGCTCCTCGGGCCAGCCGAGCTCGCGTCCGAGCAGGGTCATGTAGGCGGCCACCCGGCCGGCGTGACCCAGGGTGTAGTAGTCCTTGGCGTTCAGGGCGGAGCTCAAGGCGCGCAGGTTGCCGAGGTGAAGGTGGCGGATCTGCTCGTAGAGGCGGGCATTGGCCAGCGCCAGGGCGGCCTGCTCGCCGAGGCCGCGCGCGAGATCGCGCTCGGCGGCAGAAAACGAACGCCTGCCCTGGTCGGCCACGCAGACGAGCTCGCCCAGCAGGCGGCTGCGATGTCTGAGCGGCACGAGCATCACGCTGCTGCCGGGCGGCATGAGCAGCTCGGCGGGCAGGTCCTCCGCGCTCAAGTCGCCGCCGCTCGTCCTGATGAGGGGCTCGACGCCGGGACGACCGCCGTCCGGGCAGGTGAGGTGGGCCGGGTCACGTCGCGCGGGAGCAGGGAGCGGCGGCTCGCTGCCGCGCGGGGCATCGTCGCGGGCGCGCAGTCGCAGCGTGTCCCCGGCGTCGTCGTACTCGTAGAGCAGGCAGGCGCCGGCAGCCAGGCCCAACCGGCCCTGCACCACGATCTGGCGCAGCACCTCGGCGTAGTCGAGCGATCCGGCAAGCGCCCGGCCCGAGCGCAGCAGGGCGGTAAGGCGCGCGGTCTGGCGGCGCAGATCGGTCAGGGCCTGAGCGCGCTCGGTGATGTCGTGCAGGGTCACCAGCCGCCCCTGGGGCCGGCCGCCGCTGGTGACGATGGCCATGACGCGCACTTCGAGGCGGCGCTCGGGGACGGCCCCGCCGCCGAGCGTGAGCTCGCGCCGCGCCGGCGCGGACCCCCGGCAAGCCTCCAGCAGCACCGGCCAGGAAGCCAGGGCGGTCTCGAGCGGTCCGGCCAGCGCCCCGGCGCGCGCGCCGAGCAGGCCGCAGGCTCCCGGGTTGGCCTCGACCAACTGCTCCTGCTGGTCGACGACGAGGACGCCGTCGGGCAGCGTGCGCAGCAGCGTGTCGCGGGCGAGCGGGGCGATCTCGAGGAAGCGCTCACGCAGCAGGATCCAGCCGATGAGCGCCACGCCCAGGCCGAACGCCAGCGGGGCCAGGTCGATGTCCTGAGCAAAGGGGCTGGCGCCGACCTGATCGACGATGTCGGCCGCCAGCGGCAGCGCGGCTACGGCCACGAGCGCCAGCGCCTGCCGCCGGTAGGCCGGAGGCCCCGATCGCGAGGCCTGTACGAGCCAGACCACGCCGACACTCACGGCCAGGTAGGTGAGCCCGATCACGGACCACAGGACAGCTCCGTAGTGGTAGCGGCCCTCGACTCCGGCCGCCGTGACCACGACGCTCACGCGCGGCCAGACGAGCCCGTGCCAGTTGGTCACGATGAGCGGGGCGAGCAGGGCCGGAACCGCGCAGAGCGCCAGTAGTGAGCGCCGGCGCCACGGCGGACGCCGCGCCACGGCTCTCGCCATCAGCAGCCAGCACGGCCCCATGGCCAGCACGCCGAGGCAGCCGGCCTTCGCAAAGGTGAGCTTCAGCGCCAGCGGGACCGCCGCGGCGCCGAGCCCGTCGGCCAGAGCCCAGACGGTCGCGGCCAGGCACAGACCGGCGAGCCAGGGCGCGGCCGGCACGGCACGGCGCCGCCAGGCCACGACGCCCACGGCCGTGAGGCCGCACGCGATCGCCACCAGAGCCCACGTGGGCGAGCTCTGCTGCCACACGTGGGCCGGTACGCCTGTCAGGATGTCCGCACCCATCGTTAAGACTATCGGCCCAGTACGGGGCACGCTTGAAATAGGGGGGCGTCGTCGACGGCGACCGGGCGCCGTCCGCGGCGCGCCGTGCGGCAGGCGCGCCGGCGCGCTACAGTGGTGCGATGAGCGAGCCTGCCGCCGCGCGCGTCGTCATGGTCCAGGGTACCGCCTCGCATGCCGGCAAGACGGTGCTGGCGGCGGCGCTGTGCCGGATCTACGCGCGCCGCGGCTATGCGGTGGCGCCCTTCAAGGCGCAGAACATGGCCCTGAACTCGGCCGTCACGGCCGCCGGCGACGAGATGGGGCGTGCTCAGGTCTACCAGGCCGAAGCGGCCGGCATCGAGCCGCACGTCGACATGAACCCGGTGCTGCTCAAGCCGTCGAGCGGCAGCGAGAGCCAGGTCGTCGTGATGGGCCGGCCGGTCGGGCAGATGTCGGTCGCCGCCTACCACGCCTATCAGGCCGAGGTGTGGCCCGTCGTCACGGCGGCGCTGGCCCGCCTGCGGGCCGCCGGCGAGCTCGTCGTCATCGAGGGCGCCGGCAGTTCGGCCGAGATCAACCTGCGCGACTCGGACATCGTCAACATGAAGGTCGCCCGCCACGCCCAGGCGCCGGTGCTGCTGGTCGGCGACATCGATCGCGGCGGCGTGTTCGCGGCGCTCGTCGGCCACATGGAGCTCTTCAGGCCGCCGGAACGCGCCCTGGTGCGCGGTTTCGTGATCAACAAGTTCCGCGGCGACGCGGCGCAGCTCGAGTCGGGGCTCACCCTTCTCGAGCAGCGCACCGGCGTGCCGACGCTCGGCGTCGTGCCGTTCCTCGACGGCTGGCGCGGCGACGAGGAGGATTCGCTGGCGCTCGACGCGCGTCCGGTCGGCGGCGCGGGCGCGGCGTTGCGCGGCGCGCCGCCGCGCGTCGCAACGCTGCGCGTCGCGGTGGTGCGTCTGCCGTACTTCAGCAACACCACCGACTTCGAGGCGCTGGCCGCCGAGCCCGACGTGACGGTCGAGTTCGTGAGCTCCCCAGCCGGGCTGCAGGGCGCGGCGGCCGTCGTGCTGCCGGGCACCAAGAGCACGGTGGCCGACCTGGCCTGGCTGCGCGAGCGCGGCCTGGCGGCCGCGCTCGCGCGAGCCGCCGCCGCCGGCGTGCCGGTGATCGGCATCTGCGGCGGCTACCAGATGCTCGGCCGTCGCATCCTCGACCCCGACGGGATCGAGTCGGGCGTGGGGGAGACGGCCGGACTCGGCCTGCTCGACGTCGAGACGACGTTCGCCGGCGAGAAGCGCACCGTGCGGGTCGTCGGGAAGGCAAGCGGCGCCGCTCTGGCTGGCGCCGGCACGGCGCTGCGCGGCTACGAGATCCACCTCGGCCGCACCGCGGTCGCGCCCGGTGTGCGTCCGCTGGCTCTTGTGCGCGCGGCGGCGCGCGGCGGTTCGGGCCGCGGCGGTGCCGCCGACGGCCCGCTTCAGCCCGACGGCGGCGGTGCCGCCGAAGGTCCGCTTCACCCCGACGGCGCCGTCTCGGCCGACGGCCGCGTCTGCGGCACGTATCTCCACGGTCTGTTCGACGAGGCGGCCTTCAGGGCGGCTTTCCTGAACCGCCTGCGGGCCGCGGCCGGCTTGCCGGCGCGCCCGCCGGCCGTGCACGGTTCGGAGATCGAGCGCCTGGCCGACCACGTCGAGGCCTATCTCGACATGGCCCGCCTCGACGCCATCGTCGGTCTCGCGCCGCGCTAGAAACGGCGCGCGGCGGCCCGGTGAGGCGGCCGGCTGGGCGAAGCCGGCCGCGAGCGGGTACTATCGGGGGCATGCACGTCTCGAAGAGATTCATCGCCGCCGCCGCGGTCGTGCTCGCGTTTGCTGCCGGGTTCGAGCTTGCCACGGTGCTGGCTCGCGCCGGTTCGACCGCGAGCGCCCGGGGTCAGGTCGCCCTCTACAGACAGGTCGTGCGCGACCTGCAGCGCGACTACTACCGGCCCGTCGACGTCGCCAAGCTGGGTCAGGCCGGCGTCACCGGCCTGCTGGCCGCCCTGCACGATCCCTACACCGTCTACTTCACGCCGCAGGAGGCCAAGGCCTTCGACGCGCAGCTCGCCGGCACCTACACCGGGATCGGCACGGGGGTCGACACCAAGGACGGTCGGCTGACCGTGACACAGGTGTTCGCGGGTTCGCCGGCCGCGCAAGCGGGCATCCGCTCCGGAGAAGTCATCGTCACCGTCAACGGCGTGCCGACCGCCGGCAAGTCGGTGAGCGCGAACGTCGCTCGCATCGTCGGGTCGGCGGGCACCAAGGTCCGCCTTCAGCTGCGGCGCGCCGGCAGCGCCGGCCTCATCGACCTGACGCTCACGCGGCGCAAGATCACGACCCCCCTGACGAGCTCGCGGATGCTGAACGACCACGGCACGAAGGTCGGCTACGTGTCGCTGTCGGTCTTCGCCGACGGCGCGGGGCGGCAGGTCGGACGGGCGTTCGCCGACCTGCGCAAGCGCGGCGCCCAGCGGCTCATCCTCGACCTGCGCGACAACGGCGGCGGGCTGGTCGACGAGGCCACCAGGGTGGCCGGCGACTTTCTGCCGGCCGGCAAAGTCGTGGTCACGACCCGGGGGCTGCACACGCCCAGAGAGGTCCTGAAAGCGATCGGCGGCAAGCCGACCCACCTGCCGCTCGTTGTACTGGTCAACGGCAACACGGCGAGCGCCTCCGAGATCGTCACGGGCGCCCTGCAGGACTACCGCCGCGCGACCATCATCGGCACGAAGACCTTCGGCAAGGGCGTCGTGCAGACCGTGCTGCCCCTGGCCGGCGGGGCGAGCCTCAAGATCACCATCGCCTCCTACCTGACACCGCTCGGGCGCAACCTCAACCACAAGGGCATCGTGCCCACCATCACGGTCGCGCAGAGTCCCAAGAGCACGGTCGACCAGGCTCTGCGGCGTGCCCTGCGGTTCATCGCCACCGGGCACTGAGCCGCCGCCTTCAGGTTAGCTTTGCCGGCTCAGGCCCCGCCCGCTCGCCGGCTCAGGCCCCGGCCGCTCGCCGGCTCAGGCCCCGGCCGCGCCCTGGATCTCGGCGATCGTCTGGTCGGTCGGCAGGCCGCTCGACAGGGTGACCACCATCACTGTCGGGCCGTACTCTCGCGCGGCGCGAAACGCCGCTCGCACGGCGCGGAACACCTTCTCTTCGTCGCCCGGGGCGAACGTGCTCAGCCGTCCGACACTGGCCTGAAGTCCCGCTCCGTTGGCCGCCGCCACGGCGGCCTGGACCGCCGGCCGAAGGTGCGGCTGGCGCAGCGGGTAGACCGAGAACTGCAGGCCGACCTGTCCGGCGGCCTCGTCTGGCTCTGCCATGAGATTTGCCTCCTTCGCGTGAACGCGTGCTGTCTGTCACATCAGTCTACGAATATCCCGCACGGGGGAAACCAGCGGACAGCGGCCGCGCGCCGCGCCGGCCGCCGCGCCGGCGTGAAGGGAAGCGACGAAAGGATGTCCTGATGGCTGTGACCGGTCGCCTTCACTCAAGGCTCGACGAAACGTCGCTGGGTGGCGGCCGGATCGGCCTCACGTGGGTGGCCGACGAGCCGATCGCGCGGACCTCGCACGCGCTCGTCGACGAGGGCCGGGTGTGGCTCGTCGATCCCACCGACGACGCGACGGCGCTGGAGCGTGCGCTGGCGCTCGGCCGCCCGGTCGCGGTGGTGCAGCTTCTCGACCGTCACAACCGCGACTGCGCGGCGCTGGCCGCGCGTCTCGGCGTACCGCGCCTCAAGGTGCCGGCGGCGCTGCCGGAGTCGCCGTTCGAGGTGATCCCGGTGGTCGGCGTGCACGTCTGGCGGGAGATCGCGCTGTGGTGGCCCGAGGCGCGGACCCTGGTGGTCGCCGAGGCGATCGGCACGGCCGCCATGTATGCGCCGGGTCGCCTGGGCGCCGGCGTTCACATCGGGTTGCGGCTGTGGCCGCCCCGTCGTCTGGGGCCCTTCAGGCCCGAACATCTGCTGGTCGGCCACGGCCCCGCCCTGCACGGCCCGGAGACGGCCGCCGCCTTAAGCGAGGCGCTCGCCCGCTCGCGTCGCGACCTTCCGCGAGCGGTCGTCGCCTTGCCGCGAGCGCTCGCCGCGACGCGCTCCACTTCGTCTCGTTGACCCGTTAACCCGTTGACCCACCCTCGAGCTCTCGCCACGACCGACGGAGGACCGATGGACCGTACCGTTCGCAGCGCCCCCAAAGACTCAGCCCCGATCGCTCGCAGCGACGTGGTCGGCAGCCTGCTGCGGCCGGCGGAGCTGCTTGCCGCGCGCGAGGCTCTGAGCCGCGGCGAGCTCACCGCGGCCGCCTTCAAGACGATCGAGGACGAGGCGGTCGACTGGGCCCTCGCGCTGCAGGTCGAGGCCGGTCTCGAGGTCGTCACCGACGGCGAGATGCGCCGCCTGTCGTTTCAGAGCCAGCTCACCGAGGCGGTCGACGGCTTCGGCGAGTGGGACCTCGACGCGTTCCTGTGGGGCGACTGGCGCAGCGACGAGCTCGGCGCCAAACGCATCGCGCGGCCGCCGCTCGGCGTCGTCGGCAAGCTCAGCCGGCGGCGCTTTCTGTCGGCCGAGGAGTTCACCTACCTGCGCGGCCGCACAGACCGGCTCGTCAAGGTCACGCTGCCCAGCCCCAGCCTGTTTGCCAATTTCTGGGATCCGCAGCGCTCGCGGGGCGCCTACGCCACGCTCGAGGACTTCCTGGGCGACGTGGCCGAGATCCTGCGGGGCGAAGTCGACGAGCTGGTGCGCCTGGGCGCCCGCTACATCCAGCTCGACGCACCGCACTACCCGCTGCTTGCCGATCCCGCGTACCGCGAGTTCTACGAGAGCCGCGGCTGGCCGCCCGAGCGCTGGATCGCGCTGGGCGTCGAGCTCGACAACCTGGTCGTGGGCGATCACCCCGGCGTGACGTTCGCCATGCACCTGTGCAAAGGCAACCAGATGAGCCGCTGGCTGGCGAGCGGCGGCTACGAGTGGATCGCCGGCCAGCTCTTCGCGCGGGTGAACGTGCAGCGCCTGCTGCTGGAGTACGACGACGCGCGGTCGGGCGGCTTCGAGCCGCTGCGGGAGGTACCTTGCGACAAGGTCGTCGTGCTGGGCCTGGTGAGCACAAAGCACGGCCGGCTCGAGACCAGCGCCGACCTTGAGCGGCGCGTGCGCGAGGCGTCCGGCTACATCGCTCTCGAGCGGCTTGCTCTCTCGCCGCAGTGCGGCTTTGCCACCTCGATCGCGGGCAACGACCTGACGGTCGACCAGGAGAAGGCCAAGCTGCGCGTCGTCGCCGAGACCGCGCGCCGTGTCTGGGGCTGAAAGCCGGCTGAGAGTTGGCTGAAAGTCGGATTGACGTAGACACCCTCAAAAACGGAGAATCAGCCTGAAGAGCGTTCGCGCCAGATCGGCTGCCTGTCAGACTGCCGTTCGCAGCCAGGCCGGGCGCGCGGCAGAAGGGGCGATCATGCCGGACGCATCGCAGTTCTCAGTCGACTTGGAGCGGCTCGAGGGCGATGTCGCGGTCGTCGCCCTGGCCGGCGAGGTCGACCTCTATACCGCCCCCAAGTTCAAGGACGTCGTCATGCGCAGCATCGACGACGGTGTCCAGCGGGTGGTCGTCGACCTGACCGGCGCGACCTTCATCGACTCGACGGCTCTCGGCGTGCTCGTCAGCGCCGGCAAGCGGCTGCGCTTGCGGCAGGGCGTGCTGGCCATCGCCTGTCTCGACGGGAGCATCAGGCGCATCCTCGAGATCACCGGCCTCGACGGCGTGTTCGCGATCTGCCCGAGTCGCGCCACGGCTCTGGAATCCCTGGCCCTCGAGCACTAGGCCACCAGAGGCGCCACCCTCCAGGACACCGGGCCCGATCCGGCGGCCAGGCCGGACTTGGCGGCTCGGCTCGACTCGGACGCCAGGCCCGACCCGGACGCTAAGCCGGACTCGGCGGCTGCTCGCCGGCGGCCAGCGCGCGTGGTCCCTCGGCGGCGGCCAGGGTGAGCTGCTCGTCGGTGGGCGCCGCAGGCGGCTGCTCGCCGGCCGCGGGGCCCGGCAACTCGTCGTCATGATCCGCGGTCAGACCCGCGACCCCTGAGCGAAACTCACGGATGCCGCTGCCCAGCGACTTGCCGAGTCCGGGAAGGCGCTTGGCGCCGAATAGAAAGAACAGAAGGGCAAAGAGAATCAGCAGGTGATAGGGGGTAAGCAGGTCCTCGATCACAGCGTAACCTCCGCGGGGGGCATGTCGATGGGTCGCCGTCCCATGGTGGGGCTTGCGTGGGACGTGCGTCAAGCGAAGACCGTGACGGACCGGCCTCTGGAGCCGCTTCTACGTGAAGGTCAGCTTCTGCTGGCTTGGTCCCGGCAGCTCGAGTCGCTGCAGCGCCAGCACCGCCAGATCGTCGCGCAGCCCGCCGCCGGCGAAGGCCACGGCGCTGTCGATCACCCGGCTGACCACGATGTTCGGCGCGAAGACGCGCAGCTTGCCGATCATCTCGAAGACCCGTGACTCGCCGAACATGTCCTGGTCGCGTCGCGCCTCGGTGAGCCCGTCGGTGTAGAGGAACAGCAGGTCGTCGCACGCCAGGTACGTCTCCGCGTTCGTGTAGCTGAAATCGGTGAAGGCGCC
>PMKK01000302.1 GCA_003157715.1 Actinomycetota bacterium | reverse complement strand
CCTCGTAGAGACGGGCGTTTTCGATGGCCACCGCGGCCTGACCCGCGATGGCTTCGACAAGCTGGATCTCGCGCGGGCTGAACGGCCGTGACTCGCCCGGTTGATCGACCATGACGAGCCCGATGAGCCGCTCGCGGTAGACGAGAGGCACGGCCAGCAGAAGCAGGAACGAGTGCTCGTCCAGGTACCCCCTCATCCATTCCGATTGCGCGGTCTTGCCGTAGTCGATGATGGAGGTCGTCCGGGTCGCGATCACGTGCTTGGCGGTATCCGAGACGTCGTCAAAGGCGAAACGTTGTCGCGGGACGGCAGCGGCGCCCCGCGAGACGGCGACCTCGACCTCGCGATGCGCTTCGTCCCAGAGCTCGAGGATGACGCGCGAGTGATCGGTGGACCTCACCAGCAGGTCACCGAGCGACTCCAGCATGGGGCCGAGGTCGGTCCAGGAAGTCGCCATGGTAGCCGCCTCGAGCAGCAGGCTCGTGGTCCCCAGTTCCAGCGTGGCCCGCTGCTGGGCCCTGCGTTCGGCCTCGTAAAGGCGGGCGTTCTCCAGGCCCGTCGCCGACTGCGCGGCGACGGCGTCGAGAAACGACAGCTCCTCGGCCGCGAAGCGCCGCGGCTCGGTCCAGGCGACGTAGAACGTACCGATGGCCTCACCGCTGACCACCAGAGGAAGCAGGACGTAGGAGCGCACGCCGGCATCGTCGGCGTTCCGCCGGCTGGCAGTGCTGACCAGAGACGCGCCGACGTCCTCGCTGACGCTGCGCCTGCCTGACTGAAAACAGCGTGCGGTCTCGAAGTCCGAGTCGGCCCGCATCGGCCCGATGTGTTCGAGCACTCCGTCCGGGTCGACGCTGGCCGCGGACTCCAGGACGGTCCGGGTCTCGTCCACAAGGCGAATCTGGACCTGTCGTGCGTCCAGCAGGCGGTGCACCAGGTCCACGACGCTCGCCGCCACAAGGTGCGGATCGAGCGACGAGGACGCGGAATCGGCCACCTCTTTCAGAGCAGAGAGTCGCGCGACGCGCTCGGCCTCGCCCTGACGCGCGGCCTCGAGCCCCTGGGCCTGAACCTGCAGCTCGTCGGTCTGCGACTGCAGCTCCTCGGTCTGAGCTTGCAGCTCTTCGCCCTGAGCCTGCAGCTCCTCGGTCTGCGACTGCAGCGTCTCGGTCTGGACCCGCAGCTTCTCAGCCAAGCCCTGGGACTCCTCGAAGAGAAGCCGGAACCGAGCCTCGCTGTCACGCAGCGCCTGCTCGGCAGCTTTGCGGGCAGAGATGTCGGTGAAGAGGATCGAGAGCCCTGAAGACGTCGGGTAGGCGTGGACCTCGAGCCATGTGTCGAGCGGCTTGGACCACACCTCGAAGGTCGCGGGCGCGCGCTCGCTCATCACCCGGCGGTAGTGCGGCCAGCCGAACATGTCGGGAAACAGGTCCTCCATGGACCTGCCGAGCAGTTCCGCCGCCGGCCGGCCGATCAGCTCCTCGGCCCGCTGATTGACCAGCGTGTAGCGCCAGAAGGCGTCGACCGACACGAAACCATCGGTCATGCTCTCCAGCACGTCGGTCAGGTGCTCGCTCGTCTCGCGCACCTGCTCGAACAGCCGCGCGTTCTCGATGGCCGCGGCGGCTTGCGCGGCGACCGCCTCGACGAGCTCGATCTCAGGCGAGCTGAACGGCCGCCGTTCGCCGGGCTGGTCGACGGTGATCAGTCCGACGAGGCGTTCGCGATAGACGACGGGCACCGCCAGCATGAGCACGAACGCATACTCATCGACGTACTCCTTCTGTACCGCCGGCAGCCCGGCCTCGGTGTAGTCGATGACTGCCGTCTTTCTCGTCGCGATCACGCCCCTGGCCGCGGCGGACATCTCGTCGAACCCGAAACGCTGCTTCGGAGTCGCCGTCGAACCCCGCGAGACCGTGACCTCGAGCTCCCGACGCTGCTCGTCCCAGAGCTCGATCTCGACGCGCGAGTGATCAGTGGAGCGCAGCAGCAGGTCGCCGAACGACTCGAGCATCTGGTCGAGATCGGTCAGCGACGACCCCGCCGTGGCGGTCTCGAGCAGCAGACTCGTCGTATGAAGAAGCTGGTCGCGCTCCTCCTCGGCGCGCTTGCGCTCACCGATCTCGCGATAGTAGGCGCTGACCCCGGCGGAGGTCGGGTAGAAGCGCCCCTCCAGCCAGACGCCGGAGTTGATCGCGAGGAACTCCAGAACGGAAGGCTTGCCGAGCTCCATCGCTTCGCGGATGGCGGTAGCCGCGGGCGTTTCGTTGAAAGCCGGCCAGACCTCCCACGGCCGCCGACCGAGCATGCCGTCGCGACTCAGCCCCAGCACGCGCGACGTCGCTTCGTTTACGTGCGCGATGCGGTACTCCCAGTCGAAGGCGATGAAAGCTTCGTCGATCTCCTCGAGCAAGGCGCGCAGGCGCGTGTCGCGACGGGTGAGGCTCGACCTGCCGTCAATGTCGGCGAGGCCGCTCTCGAGGGCGGACGCCGCACGCCGCCCGACGCCCTTCTTGAGCATGCGGACCTCGAGTCCGCCGTCGCGGCGCAGCTCCATCTCATCGCAGAGCCGGGAGATGAGAAACAGGCCGCGGCCGTCGGTGCTTGCCACGTCGGGCAGCTTCTCGGGGTCGAAACTGTCGATGTCGAAGCCACGGCCCCGGTCTTTGACGGCGGCGCTCAGACCATCGGTTTCGAAGCTCAGGCAGATCTCGATCTCATCGGGCGAGCCGCTATGACGGATGGCGTTGGTGCAGGCCTCTTCGATGGCCAGCACGACGTCGTCGATCGGGCGCTGATCGAAGGAGTGCAGGGTCAGGTAATCGCGTATGCGGTCACGCGCGCGCAGCAGCCGAGAGGGCTCGGGGGCGACACGGAAGCGCAATCGCGGCGGCGCCTGACGGCCGGGTTCAGGCAAGGTGCTCCTTTACGTCTTTTTCGTGATTCAGGGTGAAACGGCTCAATGGTAGCGCAAACCGGCCGGTCGGCGACGTTGCGCACGCGGCGACGCTGCGCACGCGGCGACGTTGCGCACGCGGCGACGTTTGCGCACGCCATCCCGCCGCCCCGCGGCGACACCCCGCGCAATCTTCTGGTTCCTCGGGCGTGCCCAGGCCGCGCCGGCGGACCCGGCGCTCAGCCGCACCCCGCCCAGACCGGCGTTTTGCTCACCTCGCGCGGCCCCCTGCCGATGAGTAAACAGCAGCCCAACTATCAGCAGACGAAGGAGTCGAGGCAAGTTGACCTACCACATCAGGATCACCGACGCCCGGGCGCGGCGCACCACGGCGTGCCTTCTCATCAGCTCGTGCCTGCTCGTTTGTCTCGTCGCAGCCGGTCTGCTGGCCGCTGCCCGGCCCGCCGCGGCGGCGCCACGCGACCCCCTCTACAGTCCGCTCGCACAGCGTGACGCCGCCCTGCGGCTCGGCGCTCTCGGCGGAGCCACCTTTACCCCCGACAATCTGATCACCGACGTCAACTTCACCGCCGTCGATTCGTTGAGCCAGGCCGGCGTGCAGAGCTTCCTGGCCGCCCAGAGCGGCGTCCTCGACTCCTACAAGACGCTCGACCATGCCGGCGTCAAACGCAGCGCGGCCGCGATCATCTGGCGGGCCGCCCATGCCTGGAAGGTGAGCCCCAAAGTCATTCTCGCCACCCTGCAGAAGGAGCAGGGCCTGCTGAGCGCCACCAAGCCGAGCGCCGCCACGCTCGCCTGGGCCATGGGCTGCGGCGTCCCTGATTCAGGGTCGCGCCAGGCCACCTACGAGGGCTTTGGCAAGCAGATCTGGTACGGCGCCGAATCGCTTCACAACGACGGCAACGGCTGGCATGCTGGCATCAGCAAGACCTGCGGCGACGGCACTGTGAAGGCCGCCGGAAGGGCCAGCTACGCGCTCTACTGCTACACGCCCTGGATCGGCGTCGGCGGCGGCGGCAACAAGCTCTTCTGGACGCTCTACTGGCAGTACTTCGCCAACCCGCTGGCAGTCGACGCCGTAGCCCCCAAGACGAGTGTCACGGGCGCCGGCGCGGGCTGGCACGACAAGGCAGCGACGCTGACCTTCAGCGCCAAAGACAACGCAGGAGGCACGGGCGTCGCCTACACTCGGTACAAGATCGGCGCGGGCGCCTGGACCACGGCGGCGCGCGTCACGGTGCCTGCCCCCGTGAGTCACGCCTACGACGGCGTGCACACGATCCTCTTCCGTTCAGTCGACGACACCGGCAACAAGGAGAAGGTCAAGAGCTGCACGGTGAAGATCGACACCGCCGCCCCGACGACGAGCGTCAAGGGCGCCGGCGCCCGCTGGCACCACACGGCAGTGACCCTGACCTTCAGCGCTCTCGACCAGGCGGGCGCGAGCGGAGTAGCTTCTACCCGCTACAAGCTCGACGCCGGCTCCTGGAAGCAGGCGACGACTCTCACGGTCCCGGCTCCCGCCGGCCACGCGGGCGACGGCTCACACACGGTCCGGTACCGTTCGCTCGACACTGCCGGAAACGAGGAGACCGCGCGCACCTGCGTCGTGCACATCGACACGCGTCGCCCGCAGCCGGTCGCGAGCTGGCCCGCGACGGTCGCGTCGGGCCATACGGTGAGCCTGGCCTACTACATCCGCGATGCGCGACCGGGATCGCCGACGGCAAGCGTGACGGTCAGGGTGACGACGCCCGCCGGACACCTGGTGAGGAAGCTCAAAGCGAGCGGTGTGGCCGTCAATCACAAGCTCGCGGCAAGCTTCGTCTGCCGGCTGGCGGCAGGCCAGTATCGCTTCTACGTCTACGCCACCGACGCTGCCGGCAACACCCAGGCCAAGGTGGCAAGCAACCGGCTGACGGTGAGCTGAGAACCGGGCCGACGTGGCGAGCGGCAACGGTTGACGCGCCAAACCCGGCGACCGAGAATCGGTGCGTAGCCCTTCCTCCGAGGGGCGAAGTGAGGCCGCCGGGACACGCTCCCAAGGCGGCCTCGTCCATGAGGCGCCCACCTCGCCTGAGGCGCCCACCTCGCCTGAGGCGCTCACCCAGTGAGACTGTCCCGGCTGCGCCGACTACCCGGCTCGCGCGACCGGACACCAGCGCCGCGCCAGACAATGCGGACACGTCGCGGGCCTGACGACGGCCGACCTGAGCACCGTCAACCCGGCGACCGCCGCCACCAAGAGCAGGGCCCGCCACGAGAACGAAAGCGCAAGTCCCGGCAACGCGAGCGGCACGGGCAAGGCCAGCGACCACCAGCACAGTCTGCTCTCGCAGCCCACTCCATGAGAGCGCTCCTTGAATCCCGTCGCGCCCGGCGACGGCGCGCAGAGACGGGCCGAGATCAGGTTCAGGCCGCTCGCGCAGCGGCCGCCGCGAACACTCCGATAGACGCAGCCGGGACACACGACGAGCGGCTTGAGCACGTAGAGCTGCACCACGGCGAAGACCAGGTAGGCGACGCCTATGGGCCAGCCGATGATCGGAGAGCCGCGATACGCGAGCAGGATGGCACCGCAGCCCACCACGTAGTGCGCGACGAACAGGCCGTTGAGGCCGAGCACCCGCCAGAGCGGGTAGCGCCTGAACGACCGCGAGCCCGGCGCCTGATCGGCGTCGGTCTCGTCTTTGCCGGCACCAGGCAGCAGGTGCAGCGTGGCGCCGCGTCTGGCCTGCGCAAGATGACGGGAGTCCACGGCCCTCCTGAAGCACACGACGCCCTGCCGCTACGATTCCTCTTGAGTGTGCTCCGCATCCGGGGCAGCGGCAAGCCGAGAGGAGCGCCGCCGGCTACCCTTGGAAGGGGAGCGCCGCCGGCAACCCTGAAAGGGGAGCGCCACCGGCTACCTGGAAGGGGAGCGCCGCCGGCAACCCTGAAAGGGGAGCGCCACCGGCTACCTTCACCAGAAGATATGGGGCGGGCGGCGCTGCCGCGCCGCCCGCCCCATCGAGCTCACTGTGGTCGACTGTCTTGTGACAGCCGCCGCCGAAGACCGCCCCTTAGGCCCTGAGGGGCCGCCTTTCGAGGCTGCTCCTGAAGAGCTCAAGCCGCTTTGGCCTCGCGCCGCTCGCCGAGGGCCGCCACCGATGCCTCGACGGCGCGTCCGACTCGCTGAGCGTGCACGAAGCCCAGCCCGGCAAGCACCAGCAGGATGGCGGCTCCAACGAAGCTGACGATCGCGCCGATGCCGGCGATGGTCGCTACCGTGCCGAAGGCGTAGGCATTCAACAGCAGTCCGCGGAGGGTCGTGCCCTGGAACAGGGTGGTCTTCTGGCCCTGGAGGGTCAGGTTCTTCGGGTCGGCGAGCGCCGCGGTGCTCACCTGAGCATAGGTCTTGCCACCGGCGACTTCACCAAGGTGCACGGCGATGAAGTGGTTCGCATAGGTCTCAGCCTGAGCGCCCGTGGTCAGCTCCTGCCCGGCGTACTTCTGCATAGCGGCGAACCGCGGTCCGGCGATCGCTGGGCTGCCTTTGGGCGGGAAGAAGATCTTCTGCGAGGCGAGCTGGTCGTGGATCTGATTGTTGATGAAGACGTGTCCCCACACCATAAGTCCGCCGACTGCCAGAAGCACGATCGCGATGACCAACCCAGCCGAACTCAACAGATAGTCGATTACTTTGCGGTTCATGACTTGTCCCTCCTCCGGACGCCTCGGCTGCTGCTGGGCACCGAGACACTACTAATGCTTACTGAGCATTATCACCACGGAGATAGGGTTTTACTCACGCACCTTACTCACGCACCTTACCGACGCACCTCATCCCTCGGCACGCTGCTCCGACCGGCTGCGCGCCCGGGAGAGGCCGTGGCCGTGCGAGGCGTGAGCCTCTTCGTGAACGAACTTGCCGCCGCGCAGCCACGACGCCAGAGCCGCGATCAGGCACATGGCGGCAGCGAAGATGAGCACGTCGACGATGCCGTCCTTGAAGGGACCGGCGATGAGCGACGGGAAGAACGCCTTGCTCACCAGGGTGTGCGCGGCGCTCGCCGGCAGCGCGCCGAGCACGCGCGCCCCCAGCAATTCCTTCAGGGGGTTGAAGCCCAGAAAGGCGGCGAAGAGGTAGCCGGTCGGCGGCATGTGCGAGAGCGGCGTCGCGACCGCCACCGGCACGTGCTGGGCGGTCAGACCGCCGAACATGGCTTTCGGCACGTGGGCCGTCAGACCGACGACCATGAGGCTGAAGAAGATGCCGATCGAGAGCGGCTGACCGAGCATCTGGCTGGTGGCGCGCATGCCCGAGGCGACGCCGCGGTTGCGCGCCGGCACGCTGTTCATGATGGCGGCCGTGTTGGGCGCGGCGAACATTCCGAAGGCGATCCCGTTCAGGAAGAGCACACAGGCGAAGGTCCAGTAGACGAAGTTCGCCGGCAGGGCCATCAGCAGCAGGAAGCTGAGCGCCGCGAGCAGCATGCCGGCGGTGGCGAAGGGGCGCGCTCCGTAGCGATCGGACAGGATGCCCGAGACGGGCCCCGCCACGAGGAAGCCCATCGTCAGGGGCAGCATGTAGATGCCGGCCCACAGCGGCGTCTGCTCGAAGCTGTAGCCGTGCAGCGGCAGCCAGATGCCCTGGAGCCACATGATGANNTGATGAGCATGAACTGCATGCCGCTGTTGGCAAGCGATGAGAGCACCACCGCGAGGTTGCCGGCGGCGAAGGCACGAATGCGAAACAGCGCGAGGTGGAACATCGGGTCGGCGACGCGCAACTCGACGAAGACGAACGCCACCAGCAAGGCAAGGCCGCCGGCGATCATGCCGATCACGAAGGGGTTCGACCAGCCCATGTTGGACGCGCCATATGGCTTGATGCCGTAGGTGATGCCGGTGAGCAGCACGGCCAGGCCGGCGGCGAAGGTGAGGTTGCCCGCCCAGTCGATGCGCGCCCGGTGGCGCTCTCCCATCTCACGCAGCTTCCAGAACGACCAGACGATGCCGGCGACGCCGACCGGGATGTTGATCAAAAAGACGAGCCGCCAGTCGACGGCGGCCAGCAGGCCACCGGCGATCAGGCCGATGAACGAGCCGGCCAGCAGCGAGACGCCGTTGATGCCCAGGGCCATGCCCCGCTGGTCTGCCGGAAAGGCGTCGGTGATGATGGCCGCCGAGTTGGCCATCATCATGGCGCCGCCGGCGGCCTGGACCATGCGGAAGGCGATGATCTCGACGGCGCCCGTGCCGCCCTTGCTCCACACCAGCGAAAGGCCCACGGCGGCGGCCGTGAAGATCACGAAGCCGATCTTGAACATGCGCACCCGGCCGTACATGTCGCCCACGCGGCCGGCCGTCACCACGAGCGCGGCCGACACCAGGCCGTAGCCCATGAGGATCCAGAGCAGGTAGGTGAAGTTGCCCGGATCCAGCGGATCCAGGTGGATGCCGCGGAAGATCGCCGGCAGCGCGATGAGCAGGCTCGAGGCGTTGATCATGGCCATGAGCACGCCGAACGTCGTGCAAGAGAGCACGATCCACTTGTAGGGCACGCGGCCGCGTCCGGGCGTTTGCGGCTGCGGCGCCGCGGGACCTGCGGTGGTGGCCGCTGCCTTCGCCGTTGAGCCGGAAGACGTCATGCCTTCACGCTCTCTGTCGTGGCTTCGCGCTCCGCGCTCTCCGTAGCCTGGTCGCGAGCCGCGGGGAGTTTGCCCGCGCGCACCGCGCCGGCCAGAGCATGCAACCCGTTTGCCAGCGCATCGAGATCGTCGGCGCCGAGCCCGGCAAGCCAGTCGCGCAGGATCTCCCGGCCGCCCTGGCGAAGCTCGCGCAGGAGTTCCTCGCCGGGCGCCGTGACGACCAGCCGCACACGCCGGCGGTCGGCCGGGTCGGTCGTGCGTCCCACCTGGCCGCGCCGCACGAGCTGGTCGACGAGCAGGCTGGCCGCCGATTCGCCGACGGACAGTTCGCGGCCGACCTCGCAGACCGAGATCCCCGAGTGGCGCTCCACCGCCACCAGGGCCTTGAACTGGGCCATGGTCAGGTCGAGCTTCAGCCAGATCGGCACGCAGAACTGCTGCATATTGGCATAGACCGTGTGCAGATCGTCGGCTATGCTAGCGGCCGGCGCGTCGTCGCTGATCGGTTTCGTCATGCGTCTCTCGCTTTGGTGTCTCGCTGGGATGACATGATCTGGTGGGTCCGCCGGAGATGACTCGATCTGGTGGCGCTGGATCGTCTCGATCCTGGGGGCGCGCCGCCCCAACGGCCAAATACATGCATCTTACGCAAGTATGGTGGCTAGTCAATCTAATTGGTGATACAAATGTACTTGTGCCGGCGACAAGTGCCGGCAGGATCGCTTTCTCGAAGCCCGGCCGGGGCGCCCGCGAGCGCGGGCGCGATGATCAGGCGGAACTGAGCGGAACCGAGAGGAGCACGCAGTGAGCACCACCGACGGCCTGTACGGCTCCGTCCAGAGAGGCATCATCAAAGAGATGTTCAAGCTGGCGGCCAGCGACGACAAGAAGAGCATCGTGCGCGCCATCGGGTTAGCCGAGAAGATCACTCCGGACAACCACAAGGCCGAGATGCGGTTCGTCAAGGAGAAGGTCAAGGAGAACCACCCGGCCCTCAAGATCGCGCGCCACGTCGTGCACGACCTCAGCCCCGTCTGCCGCGACGGCTTCATCAACGCCTTCGTGGTCAACGCCCTGCTGCGCGGCTCGCAGAAGCGCCAGGACTTCACGGCCGAGACGGGCCTGCGCACACCGTTCGTCGTTCTCGTGAGCCCGACGATGCGCTGCAATCTCCACTGCGAAGGCTGCTATGCCAGCCGCTACTCCTCGCAAAGCGACATGCCGGCGCCGCTTCTTCAGCGCATCGTCGACGAAGCCGCCGAGATGGGCGTCTATCTCATAACGGTGCTGGGCGGCGAGCCCTTCATGCGCCGCGACCTGCTCGACGTCGTGGCCGCCAACCCGAACACCTACTTCCAGATATTCACGAACGGCACGCTCGTCTCCCCCGCCCACGTCGAGCGGCTGGCTAAGCTCGGCAACGCGGCCCTCATGCTGAGCATCGAGGGCGATGCCAAAGCCACCGACGAGCGCCGCGGCCCCGGCACCTACCGCGAGCTCATGCGCACCATGGACCTGCTCAGGGCCAACGGGGTGCTGTTCGGCTACTCGGCTACCGTGACGCGCCACAACTGGCCGATGCTCCTGAGCGACGAGTTCGTCGATCCGCTGGTGGCCAAGGGCGCCGCGCTGTCGTGGCACTTTCTCTACATGCCGGTGGGCGGCGCCCCCGACCCGACGCTCATGCCCACCCCGGAGCAGCGCAACGAGATCCGCCTGGGCATTCAGCGCCTGCGCAACACGAAGGCCATGTTCCCCGTCGACTTCTGGGGCGACGCCCCCTGGGTGGGCGGCTGCATCGCCGGCAAGCACTACATGCACATCAACAACGAAGGCTGGGTCGAGCCCTGCATCTTCACCCACTTCGCCACCGACAACATCGCCGACACGTCGCTTGCCGAGGCGTTCAACGGCCCCTACTTCAGGGAGATCCGCGACCGCCAGCCCTTCAACCACAACCTGCTCATGCCCTGCATGCTGATCGACAACCCCAACCAGTCGCGCGAGATCATGGCCCAGACGGGCGCCCGGCCCACGCACGAAGGCGCCGAGAGCCTGGTCACCGGACTCTGCGGGGCGCTCGATCAGTACTCGGCCGACGTGACGCGCGTCTACGAGCCCCTGTGGGACGAAGAGGAAGAGAAGAAAGAAGGCGCGGAGACGGAGCGCGAGGTCGCACCCGAACCTGTCCTCAGCGAGCGTTAGCGGGCGGCACCGGAGGGCCGGTCTCGGCTATCGGCGGCCGCCATTCCCTCCGTTTCTGAGACCGACCGCACAGACTCGATTTCGCGGCGGGGCGCCGGTCAGTTTCGACGTGGCACTTTGCGGGCGGGTGGCGCCGTACGCGTATCTCCCGCCGGACTGGCGAGCCGGCGCTCGAGGTCAGTGAAGGCGTGAATCACCTCGGCGGCCTCGAAGGCGCGGTTTCGCCTGCCCACAGTCGTTTGCGAGAGGACCTTGGCGCCGACCAAACGAGTGATCGCTTCATTGGCCGCCTGGGTACTGCGACCGATCAGCTCGGCCGCGCTCGCCACGGTGACGATCGGTGCGCCGGGCAACCGGCGCAGCAAGAGGTCGGCCGCGGAGTCGGCCCGGACGCGTCCGAGGCGTTCCCGCCAGACTCCCTCGAGAACCTCGATGCGCTCCTCGAAGGCGGCGGCGTCGGCCACCGATCGCTTCGTGGCCGCCGCGAATAGCCCAAGCCAGCGGTTCAGACCATCCTGGGCAGCGGACGAGTTCGCCGACCCCAAGTAGCGCGTCCGAGTAAGCGCCTCAACGTACTCCTTCGCCCACGTCGCGAGGATCAGCGATACCGGCGGCAGGACCCGCGACACCACACCGCGGCGACGCAGGATCAAGTGGATGAGCGCGCGCCCCACTCTGCCGTTGCCATCGACGAACGGATGGATCGTCTCAAACTGCGCGTGAGCAAGGGCTGCTTGGGCGACGGCAGGCAGTGAATCGTCGTTGCCAAACTCGCACAAGTCAGCGAGCAACTCAGGGACGAGTTCGCGGGGGGGCGGTACATATTCGGCCGAACAGGGATTGAAGGACGAGCCGCCGATCCAGTTCTGCTTCTCCCGCAGGCGGCCGCCGTGGTGCTCCAGGCGGGTGCCTGAGAGCAGACGGCGATGAATCTCGAGGAGCAGATCGACAGACAGGGGACCGCCCTCACCGATGCTCTCGACGGCGTAGAGCATGGCGTCGATGTTGCCGAGTACCTCGGCGGCAGTCACATCGCGGGTCGCCTCTCCCAGATCGCGCTCGGCGTCGGCGTGCAGAAGACGACGGGCCCCGATCTCAAGCCCCTCGATCCGTGAGGAGGCCACTGATTCAGCGCGCAGCAGCAGGCGCGCCAACGCCTCGCTGTCGGACAGCGCACCGGCTACAAGATCGAGGCGGACCAAAGCGGCTTCGGCGTCGCTGACATCCGCCGCGACTGGCCCCTCCATGATGACCGCACGACCGACCAGCGGGTCGGGAACATAGGCTTCGTGGTCACAGGAGCGGCGATCCGTGCGGGCCAGACCCGCGCTTGCATCGATGGTCCAGTGACGCTTCACAACCTTGGCCACAACGGTTCCTTACTCAAGGTTAGGAAATAACCTTGAACATACTGCCACACAGGTCAAGGTTATGAAACTCACTTTGAAGCGGCCGGTCCCTGCTGGGAACACCCACCCGGCAGATCCGCCGCGGTCAGCCGCTAGTAGGACACGCTGTGCCTGTCGCAATCGTTGACAGTCGTCGGCCCGATGTTGGCTGGAGACGAGCGAGACCGAGCGTCCGGAGTCGCGCGGCACCACTGAGGCTCGCCCCTCGGCAGGGCCTTCTGGTGCCGGAGGGGGGAATTGAACCCCCACGCCGCGTGAACGGGACCGGATTATGAGTGGCACGAGAGTGGGTCCGGCCGTGTCCGGCCGCGTTCATCTATCCAGCATTTTGCAGCCGTTTTGTTGGGGCTGCCGTCTGTCGAAGTTCACCGAAGTCCGGCGCCGTTCAGATGCGGCGTTGGCAGAATGTTGGCGGACGGCAGCCGTTGGCGGCGACGGGGTCGCAGGGCACAGACCGTTTGCTCACCGGTTCGCGTGCGGCCGCCGTTGGGGGCCCGCTTATCCGAGCGTCGATCGGTCTGCCAGTGGGGCTCTGCAGCTCGAGACGTCAACGCCTGACTGGCCCCAGTTGGCCTTTCGCCCCGCCTGACACATCTGCCCTTCTGGACACGCCAACCTTGAGCCTCGCGGCAACCACGCCGCCAACGGCGATCGATAATCGGCGCCTCTCACAACCCCATTAGGGCCGCGCTGGGGGTCCAGTTGTCCCACGCTTTGTTGAACGCAAGTCGCGACCTGTCGTAGTTCCGGATGATGTGTTTCGTGGGATTGCGAAGCATGGCCGCGATAGCCCGTGCATTTACAACGGCGCACCTGCTCAGCCGCCTGGTCGACGGGCTCGCCTCCGGGAACGTACCTCGCCATTTGTCGATCTTCGTCGCAAGCGACGAGAAGCGTGTAGCCAGCAACGTCGCAGTCTTGCGGTCCGGGTTGCTCATGCCGTTGTTCAACCGCACGACGTCTTGGACCAGACTTCTGAGGCGGTCCAGATCCCTGGACGCCGGCGTGAACGCATCGGCCACTGGCGGAGTGGACGACGAACCGCTGTCAACTGAGACACCCGACGAGGAACCGTTGTCAACTGAGACACCGGGCGCGGTGCCGCCGCCTTTCTGACCCGCTCCGATGAGCGCGAGGACAACGATGATCGCTACGGCAACACCGACGACGACCAGAGCTCTGTAGCCTCGCCGACGGGGGGAGCGAACCCCGCCTGCGACGAGTTCCTGCTTTGGTCCCGAGATCCCAGCGGAGCCCTCGCCTTGCGGGATTCCGCGCTGCCCCTGAATCAGGTCGGACGCCCGATCCCTGTCGATATCGAATCCCCGCGAGCACACAGGGCACATCGCCACGTAACGTGACTCGTAGGGGAGAATCGGGATGAAGAATACCGTGAACCAGCGTCTGACCCGCGCCACGACCCAGGGCCCCTCGTTGTGGCAGTTGGCGCACCTCCGCACCGGTGCCCAGCCGAGGACGTGCATAGTAGTTCGGCCCCAACCGAAAATGATGAACATGGCTCCCCCTGACCCAAAGACCCAGCCGGCACATTCATCATACGCCACCAACGGTAGGCCTTTCCCCGTCCGGAACTGAGAGTAGACTTCGAAAGGTCAAGCGGGGGGAGTCGTATGCGCAAGATGCCGGTCTGGGTCGTTCTTGGGGTTACACTTCTGCTCACGGGCTGCGGAAGTGGTGTCGCGACTCACAGCTCTCCAAGCCCGACGCCGAGCCCGACGCCGACCGTGCTTTCCCAGAAACAGCAACTGATCCTCTATCTTCACGCGTTCGGCAGATACGACAAGCGCGAGACGGCTATCGTCAAAGCCGACAGCGCGGTGAGCAATGCCGTCTCGCGCATGTACACAGGCGACGACTTCTCCGCCATCCGGGCACGTGTGTTGAAGAACGCACAAAGGTGGAACGACCTGAGCGTCGACTACGCAGCCCTGGAGCCGCCACAGTGCGCCGCTGGGTCCAACAAGCTGTACGTGCGCTTCCTGCGCAACGCGTACCTCTCCGACCGTGCCTACGCCGACTACCTCAAGTCTTCGGGAACAGAAGCTGATCGCCGGCGCGCCGACAAGTTCGGCAACCTCGCACAAAACGAGTACTTGGCATGGTCGTTCTCGCTTCGGGTGACGGCGCGAAAGCTCCACGTACACATCCCGTTCGAAATCAACGAGACTTAGCCTCAGCGACGGGCTCGAGGCGACGTCTCAGACGAGCGCGAACCGGCGATCAGGTCAGTCGCGTGTGCGATCAACGCGGCTGTGAGGCGCAACCAGGTGCCTGGCCAGCCCAAAGCCACGCGAGGGTCACGAGACGCCGGGCCGCCGGTCTGACGCTCGGATGGACGGCATCGCCGGCGCGGAGTTGTTCCCAAGGAGGGTGCCGATGTGCCGCGTCATTCGTCGGGTGAAGCCGCGGGGGCATCAAGGGAGGACGGCGGCGGCGGTCGCCTTTCGCGTGTTTTCCAAGTGCGGCGCCCTCGGATGCTATACCTGAAGATGGTGCCGCCCTCCTGGAGCTGCATTCGATGGGCTCACTTGTGCACCACGTCTCGCTCGTACTGGTCCTGGCCTTCATACTCGTCTGGCACCAAGGGATCTATGATTGCGATTGTTGGGCGCAAATCCGCCATCACGGCGGCATGTTCATCGGGCATGTGATCGTCGGCGGTGATGAGCACCCAGCCATCCTCCAGCTCTCGCAGGGCGAAAAGAAGGTCAGGGTCGAGGGCGGATCGCAGCCCAAGTTCAGTCGTCGATACGGCCGGGCGGCCGCGCGCTTTCAGCTCCGTTGCGATGCGCTTGTTCGTACTGGCGTCAATGACAAGGAGGCGATGTCGGCGATCAAGTAATTCCCCAGCCTGAGGCCCTCTAGCGTCAAGTAATTCCCCAGGGGCGCGATCACGTAATTCCCCGCCCCCAGTGTCAAACAATTCCCCACCCGGTCTCTTTGGTCCGCGCACGTAGAGTGCCTCCCGTCGGCAGGCTCGATGGGAAGGACAGAGATGGCCAGGAGGATGTTCGCTGTGGTGGACGTGGTGGAGTTGCTGAGACACTGGCAGGCCGGAGACTCGGTCTCCCAGATGGCCCGCGCGCTGGGCCTCGATCGCAAGACGGTGCGCAAGTACACCGCTCGGGCGCAAGCCGCCGGCGTGGTCCGCGGAGGGCCAGCCCTCTCCGCGGCTGAGTGGGCCGCGAAGGTCGCTGCCTGGTTTCCCGAGCTCGCAGATCCCCGCGCGCGCTCCTCGGTGCACGGCCAGATCGCGCCCTTCCATGCCTACATCGCACAGCAGCTGGCGACCAC
>PMKK01000269.1 GCA_003157715.1 Actinomycetota bacterium | reverse complement strand
ACCATCCCCGTTCGCCTCTATTCTCCAGGCAGTTTGTCGGCATGTTCCGCATCGCGCTTTAGGCAAGATTGCAAGCCGGCGTGCCGGCGAGCCCGGCGGCGAGCCCCAGCGGCCGTTTTGCCGGAGCGTCCCGCCCGCGCTCACTGCCGCCACGAAGCGATTCGGACGTTGGTCGCCCCGGGTGGCGACGCTGCCCCTCTGGTCGCGGCGAAGCGCACCGTGAGGGGAGCACGAACGACGAGGTGGCCGGCGTAGAGGCTGCCGTCGAGCTGGAGCGGCGCGTCGACGGTAAGCGTGCCCGTGACGATAAGCGCGCCGCCGAGTGTCGGTGGCTGCTGACCGTCTGGGCCGGCGCAGGCCACGCAGTCGCCAAGTACGACCACGGTCGCCGGACAGGCCTGTGGTGCGGTCGCGCGACAGCCGAACAGATCGAGCGGCGCGGACGGCCCGGCCGGCACCACGTAGACACGGCCGCCGGCCGGCAACGAGGGCTCGCCGACCAGCGGCGGCGCGGCGCGATCGAGCAAGGCAAGGTCGAGCCCGGATGAGCTCAGAGCGGCAGTCGCGCTGGAAGCGTGCACGGCGAGTTCGCCCACGACAGCGCTCGTGGGGGCGGCCACGATGGTGGCGGGAGGCGCGACGCCAGAGTCGGCGTCGGTGTCGGCGGCGGGCGCTCCGGAGCCGGCGTGCTCGTCGACCCCGCGCGAAAGGATGTGGCCGTCGGCGTGCGCCGCGGCCAGCGGATACAGTCCGCCGTAGGCGAGGTCGGGAACGCCGGCGACCGGCTGTGCCGCGAGCGGCGCGACGGCCGTGAGCCACTCGCGCCCGCCCACGTCGCCGCCGGCATACAGCCCGCAGCCCTGCAGCACGGTCGGCGCTTCGAGCGCGGCGTCGCCGCCCACCACGACGCCGCGCGGCAGACCGTCGGGGGTCGCCAGGACGACCGCCTGCACGGCGCGCCGCGCCTGTCCCCAGACGCCGCTCGCGTCGATGCGGCAAACGACCACGCCGGGATCGTCGGAGCCGACCGGCGATGCGCCGTCGAGCAACGCGGTAGAGTCGTCGCCCGCGAGCGTGGTGATGGTCACCGTGTACGAACCGCCCGCGTACGGCACTGGACCCAGGCTGGCAGACGACGGGGCCGGATCGAGCGAACACCAGCCCCAGCGCAGACGAGCGAGCGCGTCGGCGACCCCCGCGTCGGCGGCGTCGGCGGCCCGCGCCGACGCGGCGTCGTCGGTGGCGATCGCGGTGCTGGACACCGCCGCCGCCACCAGCGTCGCGCTCGCAAGCAGCGCGATGGCGATGATGAGCAGGGCGGCCAGCAGGGCATAGCCCTGCTGGCCGCCCTGCCGCGCGAGGCGTCTCATGCGCGGCCCCTCAGACAGACGCACCACGATGCGCTCGCGGTCTGCCGCCCGCAGGAGATCACCGCGCTCAGCTCGACCATGCGCACCCGGAGAAGCTCGCCGGCCGACAGCGCGCCGCCAGACGCCGGGGCCACCGGCCGGCCTTGATCGTCGAAATACGAGATGGAGAAGGAATCGACGTTTTCGGCCACATGGGAGCCGGGCGCCTTGCGCCACAACACGCGCCGGCCGGTGTCCCAGACGTAGGTGATGAGCTCGGGGGCGGTGCTGCTCGCGGCGGGCGCCATGAAACTGATCGCGGTCGCCGTGCAGCCGGCGCCGGACGTTGCCACGAGCCCCTCGCTGCAACGCAGCTCGTTGACGCTCAGCCGGCGGGCGAAGGCCAGCGACGAGCCGGCGTCGAGCCGCTCCGCCCCCCTGGCGCACGAGCCGCAGACCGACCAGCACCACGCCCAGCCGCCCGCCAGCACGACACCGGCGATGACCGTGGCGAGCAGCAGCTCGACCAGACTGAACCCCGCCTGACGGCGCCGCGCGCCGCACTGCCCGGCGACCATCACGCCGCCTGCGTGACCGAGGGCGCCGCGACGCGGCAGGGGCCCTCAGCCGGGTCTGAGATGATCGTGGCGCGCGACACGGCGCCCTGCCTGGCGCCGGCCCGCCAGACGACCGTCACCCTTATGAGCAGGGCCGCCGACGGCAGCTCGGCCGACAGGCGAGCATCGTAGCCGGCGAGCCGCCCGGCGGGCACGGGCTGCCAGCCGTCGGCACTGCCCATGACGAAGGTGGCGGCGATGGTCGCGCGACCGCCAGGCAGCGCCACCACGGTGAAGAACGTGCCGGGCGGACAGTCGTCGCGAGCCTCGGCCGCGAAGCGGGCGTCGTCGGCGTCGCGGGCCGGGTCGGCGTCGGGAAAGACGCTCGACACGAGGTCGCGCACGGGTGTGGCGCCGGAGGCGGCTGCTTTGGCAGCGGCCGGCGGCGCGAACGGCAGGCTGCGCAGGTGTTCGAGCTCGGCGGCCATACGGGCCTCGGCCGCCTGGCGGCCGGCGGTCCCGGCGGTCGTCGCCTTGACGGCGACCACGCCGTCCGAGGTGGCCAGGACCACGCCCATGATGATCGCGGTGGCGATCACGACTTCGATGAGCGTGAGGCCGCGGCGATCGTCTAGCCCCACCGCACCCGCCCCCCCAGCTGCAGGACGACCGACACCTGGGCACCGTTGCAGGCGAAGGTGAAGCTGCCGGCACGCGGTGTGCCGGACAGGCTGCAGGGCCAGCCCGGCTCGTGGAACTCGACGGCCGCGCCCGGATAGTTGGTGCTGCAGGCAACGCCGAACGCGCCACTGGCCACGACGGTAGTCGCGGCGGTGCCCGTCTGCTCGCAGACGTAGCCCGTTCCCTGGCCGATGAGGCGTACGCGGACCGTGTCGCCCGTAGCCGCGGCGCGCGCTTGCGCGCCGCGCAGGACGAAAGCCAGGCGCTGGGCGTCGGCTCTGACCGCCGACCGGCCCTCGACCCAGGCAAGCCCAGGCACCGTCACGACGGCGAGCGTGGCCGCGACAGCGAGAACGACGAGAAGCTCACAGAGAGTGTAGCCGCGTTGCATGAGGCCTCGGAGACGACGAGGGAGAGCGTTCGCGCCGGAACGTACCGGCCCGTCGATGGTAGCGGCGTCCCCGCGCGGGCGGCCAGGGCGCCGCGGCCACATCGGCGTTCACGTTGCCGCCGGCGGCGGTGGACGGTCTCCGGCGCGCCCCAGGATGAGAGCCCGCCGACCAGAGGCTGGCCCGCCGCCGGCCCGCCGCCGGCCGGTCTACTGGTGCAAGGCCACGCGCAGGTACAGGTGGATGATCTCGCTTCCGCAGAACAGCGAAACGACGGCGCCGAAGGCCAGGAATGGACCGAAGGGCACGGCCGTCTGGGTGCTCTCGCCACGGGCGACGAGCACGACGCCGACGACCGCTCCCACGACGAAACCGATGAACAGGGCCGGCACCACCGCCGCTCCAAGGTAGAAGCCCATGCACAAGGCCAGCTTGACGTCGCCCATGCCCATGCCCTCGACGCCGCGCACACGCTCGTACACGAACCCCGCCGCCAGCAGGAACCCCGCCGCGCCCAGGCCACCCGCGAGCCATTCCCAGCGTGGCCCTCCACCCGGGCTCAGGATGCTCATGCCGACGGCGCCGATGAGCGCCGTGGGCAAAATGACGACATCGGGGATGATGCGATGCTCGACGTCGATGTCGCTCACGAGAACGAGCGCGGCCACGAACAGCAGCCGCAGCCCCAGGACGGCGCTCGGCCCGTCGAGCGCGGCGAGGGCCGCGAACAGCAGCCCTGTGAGGGCCTCGACCAGCGGATAGCGCCAGCTGATCGCTGTCCCGCACGCGCGACACCGCCCGCGCAGGACGATCCAGCTCACCAGGGGGATGTTGTCGACGGCGCGTATCTGGGTCTTGCAGACCGGGCAGAACGAACGGCCGTGGGCGATGCTGACGCCGAGTGGCAGGCGGTAGGCGCAGGCGTTCAGAAAGCTCCCGATGATCAGCCCGAACAGCCCCGCGACGAAGATGATGTAGGCCTGCAGCACGCTAGCGGCGCACCAGCCGCGAAGCGCCGCGGCCCGTCATCGGTAGCCCTGGAACAGATCGGCGACGAACTGCGCGAACAGGCCCTTCGGCATGGTGGCCTCGAGTCCGGCGACCGCCTTTTCGCGGGCGATCTTGCCGCTGGGCAGCAGCGTGTCGAGGGCGGTGACGGCCTTCTGGCGCTGGTACTTGTCGCCCTGCGCGTACGCCTGCGTCCAGAGGTCGATCGCCGTCTGCTTGCTGCTGGCCTTCGTGGCCAGCTCGGCGGCCAGCCTCAGCACGAGCTGCGGCGCTCCGGGCAGCCGCGCCGCGTCGGCGTACCACTGCGACGCGACGCGGTCCTTGTCGGACCCGGCGCCGTACCGGTGGGCGAAAAAGCCCAGGTCGGAGGGAAACCGCCAGTCGCGGGGATTGGCCGCGAACCCCTTCTCGAGGAGGGCGTAGCCCGCGCCCGGCTGGCCGGCGTCGGCCATGGCGAAAGACCCGAAGAAGTAAGCCTCTTTGAAGTGCGGGCTCAGGTCGGCGACGAGCCGCACCATGGCGGGCAGGGAATCGAGCCGGTTGTCGGATTTCACGTGCTCTCCGTAGTACTGGATCGTGGTCAGCCAGTACACGTCGGCGAGCGTCGCCTTGGCGCTGGGCGAGAGGTGCCTGTACACGCTGGACGACGGTACGAAGACGACCGGGTTCGCGGTCGCCGCGGCGGGCCGCCCGGACTGATAGCCGATCACCGCGACGAGGCAGGCGACCACGACCGCCAGGGCGGCGATACGTCTGGCCAGAGGCATGCTAGAACTCCTTGCGCCGGAAGACCCAGGTGGCCACGAAGAGCACGACGACCAGGTAGGCGAGCAGATAGCCGCACCAGGCGGCGAGGCTGCCCCAGGCGACCGCCCCCTCGCCTACGATCGGCGCGCGGATGTCGACCGCGCTCAGGTTCGGCACCACGTAGAAGACGACCGCCGAGGCCGCATGCGTGACGGCCGAATGGCCCGCGTGCGAGAGCGACAGCACGTTGTGGCTGAGCTCCCCGGCCGCGTACAGGCAGATGCCGCAGACAGAGGCCAGGACGGCCGAGGTCATGGTCGAGAACAGGATCGTAAGGGCCATGACCACGAGGAGCTGCAGATAGATCAGCAGACCGGCCAGCAGGAGCGATCCCGACGGCGACTTGGCGACCACCCAGGCCAGCAGGAAGAGGAACACCGTCATGCCGGCGAGCACCGTGAACATCGTAGCCGCGAGTCCCAGGAACTTGCCCCAGATGAACTCGCTGCGCGAGACCGGCTTTGAGAAGATGATGAACACCGTGCGCTTCTCGACTTCTTTGCGCACCAGGCTCGCCGCGACGAAGGCGGCCACGATGAGGCCGAAGAAGCTCACCGCCACGAGGCCGAAGTCCTTGATCATGCGGCCTTCCTGACCGAGGCTGATGCTCGCCAGCCACAGGCTGGCGACGATGAGCGCCAGGGCAAAGAGGATGATCACGCCGAGGATGCGGTCGCGAATGGTCTCGCGGAACGTGTTGACGGCCACCGCGACGACTCTCTTCACGACCTCACCACCTCCATGAAGAACTCCTCGAGGTCGCCCCGCGGGCTTGCTACCGCCTCGTCGATCGGGCCCTGCCAGAGCACCCGTCCCGCGCGCATGATGGCGATGCGCGTGCACAGAGCGGCAACGTCGGACAGGATGTGCGAGTTGAACAGCACCGTGGTGCCGCGCTCGTGAAGTCGCTCGATGATCTCTCTGACCTCGACCCGGCCGACCGGGTCGAGCCCCGTCATGGGCTCGTCGAGGAGCACGAAGCGCGGCTCGTTGATGAGCGCCTGGGCGATGCCGATGCGCTGCAGCATGCCTTTGGAGTACTTGCGCAACTGCACCGCGGCGGCGCGTTCGAGACCCACGTCGGCCAGGATGGCGGCGACGCGCTCGTCGCGCTCCCGGGCGCCGAGCGAGAAGAGACGCGCGCAGAACCGCAGAAACTCGGAGCCGGTCAGGTATTCGTAGAAATACGGGTTCTCGGGCAGGTAGCCGAGCTCGGCAAGACCGTCGACGCCGAGGCTCACCGAACCGCTCGTCGGGCGCATCAGCCCGAGCACCACCTTGAGTGTCGTGGTCTTGCCGGCGCCGTTCGGGCCCAGAAGACCGAACACGTCGCCGTCACGCACCTCGAGGTCGACCCCGTTCAGGATCTCGACCTTGCGCCGGCGAAAGCCGACCGCCACGGTCTTGTGGAGGTCGTGCACGTCGAGCACGAGGGGGGTGGGATGTCGATCGTCTGTGATGGTCACGTCCAGCTCGTCACGCAGTCCGCCACAATGTCACATGGCCCGCACGATGATTCCTCGGACGCGACGCGAAATCCTTTAGAGTCTCGCCCAAAAAAGTGGCGCCCGGCCTGAGGCCGAGCGCCGCCTGTCGCTGCCGAGCGACCACCGTTACGGAACGGTCCACCCACCGCTGTTCATGTGGCCCACGAGCGTGAAGCCCGAGCCGCTGCCACTCTGCGTGTAGGTGTAGTCGCCATTACTGAGGCCGTCTTTCATGTCGACGCCCGTGTAGGGGTTCTTCGGCCAGTTGTCGACGTACGCCTTGCCGGCTGAGTCGACCAGCGTGGCCTTTGTCGCCACGGACGCCGGGTAGAGGTCGCTGTGGTCGATGGCGTAGCTGGCGATGCCGAGCTCGATGTTGTGCACACCGCCCTTGACCGTGGCGTCCTTTGCCTTCGTGCGCTGACTCAGGAACATCGGGATGGCGATAGCCGCCAGGATGCCGATGATGATGATNNTCTCATCGTGGTCTCCTCCTGTTTGGGTGTCGTCGCTGCCTTGGCTTCTTCTGTGATTAGTCTGCCCACCTGCCCGAATGTGGGACGAGATTCGCAATGTGCAGCCGTTCTGCCGCTGTTTCGACGCGGCAAACGAAGCCCCAGACGCCGACGGGGGCGGCTTCGCTTAAGAAGCCGCCCCCGTCGGCGCGCTCTTGATCAGATCATCCCAGGATCAAGGAACCGTGAAGTCGGTG
>PMKK01000296.1 GCA_003157715.1 Actinomycetota bacterium | reverse complement strand
GTCCTGCGAGCTGCCCAGGTCGCGGCCGGTGATGTCTTCGACGCGCTTCATGCGATAGCGCAGCGTATGACGGTGCACGTAGAGCCGCTCGGCGGCCTCGCCCCAGTGGCCGTTGGCTTCGAGAAAGCAGGCCAGGCTCTTGACCAGGTCGCTCGCGTTCTGTTCGTCGTAGGCGCGCAGCTTGCCCAGGACGCTGTCGTAGAAGACTTCGAGCGAGACGGTATCCTGCAGGCCCAGCAACAGGCCGTAGGAGCCCAGATCGTCGAAGCTCGCGATGACGCTCGTGCTGCCTTTGAGCTTGCGGATCTGAATGGCGTAGAGGGCTTCGTAGTAGCTCTGCCGCAGGTCGACCAGCGTGCCGTGCGGCCGGCCGATGCCGATCGACACGGTGACTTCGGGGATGACGCCGCCGATCGCGTCCTGCAGCTCGGCGGCGAGCGCGAGAACGTCGTGGGCGCCGAGCGCGCCGAGCTGCACCAGCACGACCACCGAGTCGCTGTGCGAGGCCGAGATGAACAGCAGGTCGCGCTGCGCGAGAAACTCGTCGACCGCCCAGTGAAGCCGTTCCTTGACGTCCTGAACGACGATCTCCGCCTTTTCGGGCGCGCCGTCCGAAGCGGCCGTGAAGCCGTCGATGTCGACCAGCATGATGAGCTGCTCGGCGGCCGGGTCGAGGCCGAAGAAGGCGAGCCTGCGGGCGATCTCCTCTTCGTAGAGGTCGCTGGCGATGAGCTCGTCGAAGAAGTCGCCGGCAAGGCGCTTTTCGGTCTCGGCGACGGCCTTCTTCTTGACCAGCTCGAGAGCGGTGACCGTGACCACGTGATGCAGGATGATGCGGTCGTAGTCGGAGAACTCGCCCGCGTCCTTGATCACCGCCAGAAAAGCGCCGATGCGATGCGAGGCCACCACCGGATAGACCTGCACGCTGCCGCCCCCGTGCGGCCCGTCGACCGAGAAATCCTGGCGCGAGGCGCGCTTGTCGGAGATCTGCTTCCAGAGGTCGGCCATGAGGGCGGCGGGGATGCGCCGCCGATGGGCGGCCTCGCTGAGCACAAGGCCGTGAAAGTCGAAGAGCACCGCCGAACAGCCGACCAGCCCCGACAGCGTCGAGATGATGAACTGCAGGCCCTTTTCTTCGAGCACGATCTTGGTGAGCTTCTCGTGCACGGCGAGCGAGCGCTGCAGGAGGGCGTACTGTTCGTTCACGATCTTCGAGGAGACCGCCTCGGTGATGGCGATGAACGGGATGTTGTAGGGCACCTCGAAGAGCGGAAAGTCGTGCTGTTCGGCGAGCGCCACCATGGACTCGGGCACCGACTTGAAGCCGAACCCGAGGCCGAAGCCGAGACCCGAGAGGTTGGCGTCGATCAGCCGCTGCAGCATGGCGACCTGCTCGGCCTCGTGGTCGACCAGCACGAGCCCGGTGGTGAGCAGCAGCTCGCCGCCCTTCAGCCAGCGCGTGGGGTCGGACATCTCGGCGATGTGCACCCAGCGCACCGGGTTGCCGACCGCCTTCTTACCGGCGCGCAGCTTGAGGTTGAGACCGGGGATCTCGAGGATGTCCTGAACGGTGATCATGTCGGCTCGCCATCCTTCCGAGGACAGGGTGTCGTCGTCTGTGATACCGCTCCTACTCTACCTTCTGTCCAACCGCAAGGCGAGACTGCACCACATCTTGGCCAACGCGGCGCGCCTCGGCGAGGGCAACGAACACGCCGCCTCGTCAGGTCCGAGGTGTCGTCGCGCCGGGCTTGACGTGTCGCCTCGTCAGGTCCGCGGCGGCGCCTCGTCAGGCCTGAGGCGCGTCCCCCTCGACCACGACGGCACTGCCGTAGGCGATGACCTCGGTCATGTTCTGCATCAGTTCGGTGGCGTCGTAGCGCACACCGACGATGGCGTTGGCGCCCATTTGCTCGGCGTGAGCCACCATGATGGCGAAGGCCTCGGCGCGCGCCTGTTCGCACATCTCCACGTACTCGTCGATCCGGCCGCCGCCGAGCGAGCGAAACCCGGCCGCGATCTGGCTGCCCAGATGGGCCGAGCGCACGGTGACCCCGCGCACGACCCCCAGGTTGCGCACCACGTGGCAGCCCGGCATCTCGAACGTCGTCGAAGTCCATCGGTAGTCCACGGAGACCCTCCTCGATCGTGCGTTGCGCGACTCGTTGAATGCGCGACCCGCTCCTTGCGCGACTCGCCGGCTTTGAGCTTCAGTCCATCTCGAAGACCTGGTAAGGGTTGTCGCACGGCGTGCCGGCGCAGGCGTAGAGTCGCCGTTCGTCCAGGTCGCAGATGAGGCTGCCCACCGTCATGCCCTGCTCGGCGAGAGGCTGGCTGAGGTCGGGATGGCCGCAGATGCACTCCTCGCTGCACGGCTCGTGGCAGCGCAGGATCCGGGCCGCGAGCTCGACGGGGTCGTCGCCACGGCCGAGGCCCTCGGCAAGCATGGTCTCGGCCGTGTTCAGCCTCGTGCGGGACTCCTTGTAGTCGGAACCCTCGAACAGCGCCATCTCGGGCGCGACGTAGTGGTTGGTGTGCGCCATGTAGCCGCGCGCCGAATGATCGGCGAAGGCGCTGGCCTGGGCCGACGACTCGATGTCCCAGAGCCGGCCCGCGGTGTCGGCGAAGAACTGGTTGGTGCCGCGTGCGCGGGCCGCCAGCAGACCGTGTTCGCGGGCCGCCTCGAGGCTCGCGTCCTCCATCGTCGAGCGCCGCACGAAGACGTTGGGCACCCCGACCAGGTTGTCGGTGGAATACACCGAGTTGCTCAGGTTGCCGATGCCGTGCGAGTTCAGGCCGACGATCGGCAGGTAGGCGGCNNTCGAAGAGCACGTTGTTCACCGCGTCGACGACATACCAGTCCATGTTGTGGCCCACCACGTGACGGCCCTCCGAGACGATCGCCACCGCGGTGCAGCCGGGAGCCAGGCGGTGCCCGGGCCGGCTGCCGACGGTCGGCTCGGGCCGGCTGCCGACGGTCGGCTCACTCGCGGTGAACTCCTCGCCGCAGTTGGGTACCAGCAGGGCCATGAAGGGCACGCCGGCGCCTTCGGCCATACCCTCGAGCTCCTCGACGCCCTGGGGCGTGTAGGCGCGCGCAAAGCGCAGGTAGGCGGCGGCCTGCCGTTCGGCTTCGGCGAACGGCAGGCCGCCGCTCAGCGCCTCGAAGTTGTCGGCATAGAAGGCGACGGAGGCCTCGATCTGCGGNNACCTGGCGGCCGATCTCACGATACGAGCCGCCGGCGCGGACGTAGACGAATGGGATCGCCATCTGCTCAACGCTCCTTTCGGACCGGTGGACAGGGCGGCCCGGCAACAAGTGCCGGCGCCCCGACCGCCTCGTCAGCTTGTCGCGTTCGCGCGGGCCTCGAGCAGGCGCCGCGGGTCGGGCCACTCGGACAGACCGAGCTCGCGAGCGCAGGCGTCGAGGCGCTCGCACATGGTCTCCAACGTGTCGGCAGGCAGGCCGACCGGCTCGCGCGCCAGCAGCTCGGCGACGCGTTCGCGAGCGAGGCCGGCGAGGCCAGCGTGATTGTCGCAGCCAGAGCCGGCGGGACCCGAGCGCCGCCACTCTTCGCTGCCGCCGCCCCGACGCCTGAGCCGAGGCGAGACGAACTCACTGCGAATGTAGCGCCGGGTGTGTTTGGTGGCCAGAAAGCCCTTGCTGCCCAGCACCCCCTCGATGATCGCCGCGACGTCGAGCGCCGCGGCATCCCAGGGGCGCGGCGTCACGGCATAGAAGGCGTCGCCGAGGATGTCGTCGTCGATGACGAGCGCCTCGAGGCTCGACGAGGCCCCTGCCTGCACGTCGCCGACGCCCGACAGAAACCGCGGCCGGGCGAGCATGCCGAGCAGCGCGTTCATGGCGTGCTCGCAGCCGAACTGCGCGTCGGCCACGCGG
>PMKK01000090.1 GCA_003157715.1 Actinomycetota bacterium | reverse complement strand
CATGCTGCTCAGCCAGAAACCGACGGGCGTGGTGCTCATCGGCGGACAGCTGCGCGACCCTGCCACGACCCTGCCGGTGGCCCAGGCCGTACAGCGGCTGCGCGAACAGGGGGTGCCGGTCGTGGCCGTGGGCCGCTACGAGCTCGACATCCCTCATGTGGCGGTCGACGACGTGGCCGCCGCGGAGTGTGCCGTCGCGCATCTGGTCGAGCTCGGCCACCGGCACATCGCGTTTCTTGGCGGCCCCCTCAACTCGACGACGGTGCAGGACCGCTACACCGGTTACGGCGCCGCCCTCATGCGCGTCGGTTCGCCGCTCGACGAACGGCTCGTGATCCAGACTCCCCTCACCCTGGAAGGAGGCTCGCAGGCGATCGCCCGTCTGCTCGCCACGGGCGCGCCCTTCACGGCTATCTTCGCGGCGACCGACGAGGTCGCCTTCGGGGCGATCTCGCAATTGCGCGAGCACGGCTGCCGCATACCGGCCGACGTCAGCGTCGTCGGCTTTGACGACGTCGTCATGTCGGCTCACTGCGACCCGCCGCTTACCACGATCCACGTTCCGGCCAGGGATCTCGGCCTTTCGGCGTGGCATCTGCTCAAGGCCGGCGAGAGCGGCGCCGCCGGCCACGGCAGCCACGTGCCGTTCGAGCTCGTGGTGCGGGGCTCGACCGGGCCGCCGAGCGACACGGCCACGAGCACACACATCGTCGCCATGGGCGCCGCCGGCGGCGCCGTCGTACCGGGTCCATCGCGGTAGCCCGCGTCGCGCAGACGATTGCCGGGTCCGACAGACCGAACGGAGAGTGATCATGGGTAACGAAGCCGATGGGGAAAGGGCCGCTCCGGGCGGCGGCCCGACCGCGACCGCCCTGGGCGATTTTCAGATGTACATCGACGGCGCGTGGGTCGACGGGCACGCCAAGGCCCTGCTCGAGATCGTTGATCCGGCCACCGAAGAGGTCGTGGCGCGCGTCGCCAACGGCGGCCTCGAAGATGCCGAGGCCGCCGTTCTGGCCGCGCGCCGGGCCTTCGACAGCGGGCCGTGGCCACAGACGTCGGCCGGCGAGCGGGCCACGGTCCTGCACGCTGCCGCCGCCCTCGTGCGCGAGCGCGTCGACGAGATGGCCCGCTGGGAGAGTCTCGAGATGGGCAAGCTGTTCCGCGACGGGCAGGGCGACATCAGTCGCGTCGCCGATCTGCTCGACTACGCCGGCGAGCTCGCCGAGCGACTGCTCGCCGACCAGCCGATCGCCGCGCCCACGGCCCTGGTGCGCGAGCCCGTCGGCGTCGTCGTCGGCGTCTGTCCCTGGAACTTCCCGCTGGTGCTGGCCTCGTTCAAGTTCGCCTCGGCCCTGGCGGCCGGCAACGTGGTCATCATCAAGCCGGCCAGCATCTCGCCGCTGACGGCGCTGGGCATGGCGCGCATCTTCGACGAGGTCGGCCTGCCGAAGGGCGTCTTCCAGGTCGTGATCGGGCCGGGCCGCACTGTCGGCGACTACCTGGCCGGCTCGCCGCTCGTCGATATGGTCACGCTCACCGGCAGCGTCGAGGTCGGCCGCCACATCATGACCCAGGCGGCAGGGACGGTGAAGAAAGTCGGTCTCGAGCTCGGCGGCAAGGCCCCCAACACGGTGTTTGCCGACGCCGACCTCGATGCGGCCCGCGAAGGCGTCGTGTTCAGCGCCTTCGGCAACTGCGGTCAGGCCTGCTGCGCCGGCTCGCGACTACTCGTCGAGCGTGCCATCCACGACCGCTTCGTGACTGACCTGGTGAGCCGCGTCGAGGCGCTGCGCATCGGCCCCGGGCTCGACCCGGCCTCCGAACTGAGCCCGCTCTCGTCGCGCGAGCAGCTCGAGACCGTAGAGCGTTACGTGGCGATCGGACGCGGCGAGGGCGCCACCCTGGCCTGCGGTGGCGCGCGCTTCCAAGGCAGGGGCTTCTTCTACCGGCCCACAGTCTTCGTCGACGTCGATAACAGCATGCGCATCGCCCAGGAGGAGATCTTCGGTCCCGTGCTGGTGGTCATCCCCTTCGACACCGAAGACGAGGCGATCCGCATCGCCAACGACACCGTCTTCGGCCTTACGGCCGGCGTGTGGACGAGCGACGAGGCCAAGGCCCAGCGCTACGTGCGGGCCGTGCGGGCCGGCACGGTCTTTGTCAACAACACCTGGGCCTGCGCTCCCCTGGGGCTGCCCTGGGGCGGCTACAAACAGAGCGGCATCGGTCGCGAGATCGGTGACGTCGGCATCGAGGAGTTCACCGAGCTCAAAGCCGTGATCTTCGCCGGGGCCTCCTGAGACGCTGATCGTGAGCTGCGGGCGGGCGGCCGAGTGCAGTCGACTGGCCAAGGGCCAGGAAAGTGAGGGGAGATGCTCGAGCTCGATCTGACAGGTCGGTCCGGGGTGGTCACCGGCGCCGGCAAAGGCATCGGCGAGGCGGTGGCCCGCGAGCTTGCCGGTCTCGGCGCCCAGGTCGTCTGTTGCGCTCGCACGCAGGCCGACATCGATCGCGTGGTCTCCGGGATCACCGCCGCCGGCGGGCAGGCCACCGGGGTAGTGGGCGACGTGCGTCGCTACGCAGACATGGAGCGCCTCGCCAGGACCTGCATCGACACCTACGGCAAGATCGACTTCACCGTGCCCAACGCCGGCATCGACATAGAGGGCAACATGTCCGACGCCGACCCGGCCGACTGGCANNGGACGGCCACATCGTCATCATGGCCTCGATCTCGGGCCGCGTCACCTACGTCGGCGAGCCCATGTACATCGCCAGCAAGTGGGCGATCGCCGGCATGGGCGGCGCCCTGCGCAAAGAGGCGCTGGACTACGGTGTACGGGTGACCCAGATCGAGCCCGGCCTCGTCGATACGCCCCTGATCCACGCCTTGCCCGAGGGCAAACACGACCTCGAGAAGATCGAAGCGCTTTCGCCCGAGCACATCGCCTGGGCCGTCGCCTTCGCGCTGTGTCAGCCGCGCGTGGTCAACATGACGCAGATCCAGATCCTGCCCCTCGAGCAGGGCTACTCCTCCTAGAAAAGTGAGAGCTTGACAGGTCGTGGGGAAATCGTTTTATATGTGTATAAATCGTTTTACATGAGGGGGAGGTGAGCGTGATCCCTCCCGGTCCCGCCAACGATCGCTCGAAAGGATGGGTCGCAGACACGATGACCAATGCGCGTACCGAAGAGCTCGTCAA
>PMKK01000225.1:3067-4747 GCA_003157715.1 Actinomycetota bacterium | reverse complement strand
CCGGTAGTCGCGGATGGCGCCCGGGGTGAACTTGCCGACCTCGAGTCCCTTGTAGATGATCTGGCCGCCGGTCTGCTTTTCTAGGCCCAGCAGGGTGCGGCCGGTGGTCGTCTTGCCGCAGCCCGATTCGCCCACCAGGGCGAGGATCTCGCCGGCGAAGATGGTCAGCGAGACAGAGTCGACGGCCCGTACCCAGCGCTTCTCGGTGGAGACCATCGCCTTAAAGAACGTCTCGCGCACCGGAAAGAAGACTTCGAGGCCGCGAATGTCGTACAGGACACCGTCGGAGGCGGTGGCGCGGGCCAGGTCCTTGCGCCCGATCGAGCCGCTTTTGACCTTCTCTTTTTCGACCACCGGGGCGGCCGGTGTGTAGTCGTCCATCAGGCCACCTTCCAGCAACGGGCGAAGTGTCCGGCATCGAGCTCGACCATCTCCTGCTCTGTCTGGGTGCAGGCCGGCTCGCCCTCGCTGCAGCGCGGAAAGAAGCGGCAGCCGGGCGGCGGGTTGAGCAGGTTGGGCGGGTCGCCGGCGATCGAGCTCACCATCTCGCGGACCTCGTGGATGTTGGGGAACGCGCGGATGAGCTGCTTGGTGTAGGGGTGCGCGGCGTTGTTGAAGATCTGGGTGGTGGTGCCCGCCTCGACGACCTTGNNTGTCGCAGGTCTCGGCCATGACCGAGAGGTCGTGGCTGATGAGGATGAACGACAGGTTGAGCTCGTGGCGCAGACGCTCGATCAGCTCGAGGATCTGCGCCTGGACCATGACGTCGAGCGCCGTGGTGGGCTCGTCGCCGATGACCAGCTTGGGGTTGCAGGCCAGCGCCATGGCGATCATGGCGCGCTGCCGCATGCCGCCGCTCATCTCGTGGGGGAACTCGGTGACGCGCTTGGGGTTGATGCCCACCAGGTCGAAGAGCTCGCGGGCGCGAGCCATGGCTTTGTTTTCGGAGAGGCCCTCGTGCAGGATGATCGGCTCGGCGATCTGCTTGCCGACCGGCTGCACCGGGTTTAAGGCGTTCATGGCGCCCTGGAAGATGATCGAGATGTCCTTCCAGCGCACCTTGCTCATGCCGTACTCGGTGCGCTTGGCCAGGTTCTTGCCGTCGAAGAGCACCTCGCCTGAGACGATGCGGCCGTTCTCGGGCAGCAGCTTGAGGATGGCCAGAGCCGCGGTGGTCTTGCCGCAGCCCGATTCGCCGGCCAGCCCCAGGCTCTTGCCGTGCTCGAGCAGGAAGCTCACGCCGTCGACGGCCTTGACATCGCCGTCACGCAGCTTGAAGTAGGCCTTGAGGTCGCGCACGTCGAGGATGCCCTCGTGCTCGATACGCTGACCCTTCTCGGGGGCTGTCGCCGCCGCGGCCGTGCCGGACTCGACCGTGCTCATGGCCGCCCTCCTGAGTTCTGTGCGTTGGGATCCCAGTCTTCGGTCGGACCCGTCCAGATGCCGCCGCTCGGGATGTCGGCCATATCGGCCGCCCCGCCGCCCAGCGGCAGAAGACGGTCAGGGCCCATGTCGGGGCTACCGCCGCTGTCTTCGCGCTTGCGCAGTTTGGGATCGAGGACCTCGTCGAAGGCCGTGCCCATGAACGTGAATGCGAGCACGACGAAGACGATCGCGATACCCGGCGGCAGCAGGTACCACCAGGCCGGCAGGCCCGCGGCGCCCGAGTCCCAGGCGTAG
>PMKK01000225.1:0-3042 GCA_003157715.1 Actinomycetota bacterium | reverse complement strand
AACTGCAGCTCGCGTACGCGCAGCGCATCGGCACGCACCACGCGGGCCGTACCCGGCCAGCTCGTCATGCCGATGATGAGGATGATGATCATGTAGTTCTGACCCCAGGCGGCCACCAGCACCATGGCCAGCGGCAGCCAGGGGATCACGAGGAAGGCGTCGGTGATGCGCATCAGGACTTCGCTGAACCAGCCGCTGTAGTAGCCGGCCATGATGCCGATGCCGGCCCCGAGGATAGTCGAGATGACGGTCGCGAACAGGCCGACGAACAGCGAGATGCGAGAGCTCCAGATGAACTCGGCGAGCACCGACATGCCCTGCTCGGTGGTGCCGAACCAGTGATAGTACGACGACGTCGGCGCCGCGAAGGGCTTGCCGATCTGAGCGGTCGGATCGAGCAGCGCGTGGTTGGCGAGGAAGGGCGCGAGCAGGGCCATGGCCACGAAGAAGATCATGATGTAGAGGCCGGCCATGCCCTGCCAGTTCGACCGGTACAGGCGCCAGATCTGGCGCGTGTTCCAGACGGTGAGCTCGGCACGCTCGGGGCTGGCGACGCCCCACGCGTAGACCGCGCCCGCGATCAGCACGATGAGGATGGTCTGAAAAAGCCAGGCGACAGTCGTGTGCTTACCGCCGAACGCGAACTGACCGCGTCCGAGTCCGCTGGCGACGACGAACCAGATGCCGGCTTCGACGCCGGCGGCAATGAGCACCCACGGAAGCGCCGACCGCCTGGCCTGGCGGATCAGTTTGACGATGCCGTAGATACCCAGGATGAGCGCCAGCAGCAGCGGGACCCAGGCCGGGTAGTTGCCCACGCTCGGCGACACGAAGCCGCCCAGCACGTGCCCGAGGCCGGTGTGCAGCGGCCGGTTCTTGGGGTAGGTGATCAGTTCGAGCACGAGCCAGACGGCCGGCGCCCACAGCAGGATCCAGTTTCTCAGCCGCGCGGGGATCATGCCTTCACCCGCGGGTCGAGGTAGTAGTACATGATATCGGCGATGAGGTTGGCCACGATCACCGCGATGCTGCCCAGCAGGAACACCGCCTGCATGACCGGATAGTCACGCTGCATCATCGAGTCGTAGGACAGCAGACCGAGTCCCGGCCAGTTGAACACCGCCTCGGTAAGGATGGCGCCCGACAGCACGAAGCCGATGTTCATCATGACCAGCGTGACGGTGGGCAGCATGGCGTTGGGCGTGACGTGCTTCCACAGCACGGCGCTGTCGGACAGACCCTTGGCGCGCGCCGTCAGGACGTAGTCTTCTTTCATGACACCGGTCAGCGAGCTGCGCACGATCAGGTGGTACTCGCCCATGTAGGTGATGGCGAACGTGAAGGCCGGCAGGAAGAGGTGGTGCAGCAGGGCGCCCATCTGTCCGAACCAGCTCGAGTGGGTGACCCCGGGGTCGTACATGCGCCCCACGGGAAACCAGCGTAACCACGTACTGAAGATCATGATGAAGATGAGGCAGACCCAGAAGGTCGGCATGGAGTACATGACCATGCCGGTGTTGGTGGTGATCACGTCGAACTTGCTGTTTCGTCGCCAGCCCGCCATGACCCCGGTGATCAATCCGATGACCGTCGCGATGATGGTGCCGGTGCCGACCAGCACGACCGTCGGCCAGATGCGCTCGCCGACCACTTGGGCCACCGGACGCTTCTGGGCGAACGAGTCGCCGAACTTGAGCTGGACGGTGTCTTTCCAGTAGTAGACGAACTGCTCCCACATGGGCCGGTCGAGGTGGAAGTTCGCCCGCTGCTTGGCCATGGCATCCATGGAAAAGCGCCCCTTGGGCACGAGCAGCCGCGCGGGATCGCCCGGCAGGATGCGAAAGAGCATGAAGTTAAACGACGCGATGAGGACGATCGTCAACAGCGAGTTGAGGATCTTCCTGGCAAAGTAGCGTCGCTTATCCACGACCCGATCCGGTGCAACGAGACGTAGTCATCGCGCCCATGTCCCTCCCTCACGTTTCCCGATGCCCCGCCGCGGCCAACGGCCCGCTCGACAGGCGAATGCCCCCCGTGCCGGGGGGAAACAACTGGGTGTGTCTGGCATCCGCGTGCGGCGGGCCCCTCTCGGCCAGCCACCCCGGCCTCGCCCCGAGGCGACCGGACGCGTGTGCCATTCTACTCCGTCTTGCCGGCTCCGCCAGCCCGCCGCGAGGCGTGTGTCACGCCCGCGGCGAGACGACGGAAACGACGCCGGTGCCGGCGGACCCCCGGATCCACATGCGACCCGGGGGTCCGCCCCACCGGACGAAACACTGCCGCTCCGGCGAAGTCCTATTCGAGCAGCCCGGCGCGATGCGCTTTAAGGTACTTGCCGCAGAAGGTGTCTTCGTTGCGCAGCGCCTCGACGGCCTTGATCGTGGCCATCATCTGCTTGTTACGCACGTCGAGGACGGCGCCGTCGATGCCGATCCCGGCGCACATGGCGACGAACGTGCGGTTGAGCAGCGGGCGATTGGGCAGTCCGAAGCTGACGTTGGAGAGACCGCCCGTCGAGCGCACGCCCGGCAGGTTGGCCTTGATGAGCGCCAGCGTGCCCATGGTCACGAGCGCGGCGGTGGAGTCGGCCGAGACGGTCATGACGAGCGGGTCGAACCACATGTCCTCGGCGGGCAGACCGGCGGCGGCAAGCTTGTCGTGGAGCAGCTTGGCGACGGCGAAGCGGTCGTCGGGCGTGTTGGGGATGCCCTCGTCGTTCAGGCAGAGGGCGACCACCGGGCACTTGTACTTCTCGACCAGCGGCAGGACCGTGTCGATACGGCTCTGCTCACCGCTGATGGAGTTGATGTGGGGGGTCTTGCCGCCGTCCTTGATGGCGGCTTCGACGCCCGCCTGCAGGGCCGCCGGGCTGGCCGAGTCGATCATGAGCTGGTTGTCGGTGACGCTGCGGACGGTGGCGATGAGCCAGAGAAGGTCGTCGACCTCGTTGCCGCCGGCGACGCCGCCGTTGACGTCGAGGATGTTGGCGCCGGCCGCTACCTGATCGGTCGCCAGCGTCTTGATGAACTCGGCGTCGCGCGC
>PMKK01000343.1:5398-18891 GCA_003157715.1 Actinomycetota bacterium | reverse complement strand
CAGTGTGTCGACCTTGGCGCGCACCGGGGGAGCGGCGATGCCGCGGCCGGCGTCGAGGATCTCGTCGATGGTCGTCTGGGCCGTGCGCAGCGCGCGGACGACGTCGTCGTCGAGCCCGCCGGGCAGCGCCAGGCGCTGGGGCTCGAAGCTGCCGTCGGGGGCGGCGGGGAGCTCGCCGGCGGCGCCGCCGGCGATCATCACCGCGCGATACTGTCCCCGCACCAGGAGCGCGTGCAGGATGGACACGACCCAGCTCGTGAGCGCGACCGCGACCAGCGGCCAGAACAGCGCCGTGCCCCAGAAGGCGGCCACCAGAATGAGGGGCACGGCATAGATGATGCCGGCCACGAGCCACTCGATGCGCCGGGCACGCATGCCGATGTAGACGAAGGCCAGCCAGCTCAGCAGGCCGAAGGCGAAGGTGAGCCCGATCCACAGCGAGTAGCGCCAGCCCGCGACCGGCCCGCCTCTGTGCCGCAGGGCGAAGCTGCGGGTGGCATCGACTCCGAGGTTCGTCTGCTCGCCGCCCGCGCGCGGCTGGAGCTGCTGCACGTCGCGCACGGCGCTCGCCGGATGGCCGAACTGGCACTCGCCGTAGGCGTTCAGCCACACCCAGCGCTTGCAGACCTCGCAGTAGCCTCCCAGCGGCATGCGCCCGTGCCCTTCCGTGACCGGTTGCCGTGCGTGCGATCGACCCACGCTCGGTTCGAGTCTACCGCCGCGGGCGCCCGAACGCGACGGGCCGCCCGCCGCGCTACGCGCCCTTCGGCAGGACGATGGGAGGCGACACCGGCTCCCCCCACAGCGACAGGTCCTGAACGCAGCGGTAGCGCCACGTTCCGGAAGCGACGTGCGCACGCACGTCGGCCACGTCCCTGAGCACCGTCGAGTCCCTGGTGTCGATCCACAGCGTCTCGGAGCCGTGCGCCGCGCTCTCGACCCTGCCGGGCGCCTTCATGTCAAAGCCGGAGAGCTGGTCGAGCAGGACCGTCTCCTGCGGCCTCGTCAGCGGCCACGTGAGCAGCACGCACTGGGCCCCGTCCAGCCGAGCGTAGCCCGCGAGACTGCAGTCGCGCACGTACACGCCGTAGAGCAGTCCTCGCTGCGGCGAGGCGAAAAGCCATCTGTCGGAGCCGCCGCCGACCGTGCTCCACGATTCCCCAAGCATGCGTCCGTAGACCGTCGTACCGTCGTCGCCGGTGACGTACTCGAACCGATCGCGGGTGCTCTGAGTCGCACCCCCCGCCACGGTGCGGCGTGACGTCTGCACGGTCACCGTGCGGCCGCGATCGGGTGGAGCCAGATCCAGCGTCGTCGCCTGCTGCACCGTCGCCGACACCTGTGCCGTCGACATGGACATCGTCATCACAGTGCGCTCGCGCACGTTCTGCCCCTTGAGCTCACGAAGCCTCGCCGCTGTGGCGGCATAGACGCCGACGATCGTCGCGGCCCGGACTGCCGTTGTCTGCACACGCGGCTCTGGCTCGGGTCTCGTCGTACCGTTCGGCAGGACGTAGTGGGCGACGATGACCCCGAGACCAGCGAACATTAGCAGCGCAACCAGCGCACGGAGAGCGTTCAGCGGTGAGATTCGTCCCGCGGACGAGCCGTCACGCCTCACTTATGACTCCCCCACGCGCGAACACCACGATCCCCCCTGCGACAGCCACAGGAATACTAGCGGATGCCGGGAAGGGCTGCCTGGTCGCGGCCCGGTGGCTGCCCGTCGTGGGCCGGCGGACACCGACGCCGCCGGGAAGATCAGGCCGGTCGTGGGGCCACCGGGCGCGGTCCCTACGTCGTCGCGTTCACCCGGTTCATGACCGCTTCGGCGCCCTCGGCGACCCAGAGCTCGACCGCGTCGGCCGCGCGACCCACCAGGTCGTCGACCTCGGCGCGCGACTCGCTGAAGCGGCCCAGCACGTAGTCGGCCACGACGTCGGGGTCGGTGCTCGCCGGCCGGCCCACGCCCACGCGCACGTGATCGAAGTCGCGGCCGACCAGCTCGAAGATGCTGCGGATGCCGTTGTGACCACCGTGGCCGCCCCCCTGGGTGACCCGCAGGCGCCCGAAGGGCAGGTCGATGTGGTCGTGCACCACGAGCAGCGCCGGCTGTCCCAGGCGCAAGTCGCGCAGCGCGGCGGCGACGCTGCGGCCCGACTCGTTCATGTAGGTCGTCGGGATGAGCAGGCCGACGCCGCGGCCGGCTATGGAGCCGGCCGCGTAGCGTCCGCTGTAGCTGCGTTTGGCGCGCGCGAACCCGTGCCGGCTCGCCAGCTCGTCGACGACCAGAAAGCCGGCGTTGTGGCGCGTCGAGGCGTACTCGGTGCCGGGGTTGCCCAGGCCGACGACGAGCAGCTCGGCCGGCTGGCCCGGCGGCGAAGCGCGGCGCGACCGGCCGGCCGTGAGCGCCTACTCCTCGGGCTCGGCCTCGCCCTCGCCGACCACCTCGGGCTCGGCCAGACCGGCTTCGGCCTCTTCGGGCTCCTCTTCGGCGAGACGCGGGGCCAGCACGGAACAGATGACCTCGTCGAGATCGTCGAGGATGGTGACGTCGGCCGGCACGTCGATGTCGGAGACGCGGGCCACGTCGCCGACGACGAGCTCCTCGACGTTGAGCGTGAGGTGCTCGGGCATGTCGGTAGGCAGGGCCGAGACGAGGACCTCGCGGGTGACCACGTCGAGCACCGCGCCGTCGAGCCTGACGCCGGCCGGCGTGCCCACCAGGGTCACCGTGACGTTCGACTCGATGAGCTCGGTGAGGTTGATCTCCTGAAAGTCGACATGGGTGATGAAGTGCTTGACCTTGTCGATCTCGTACTCTTTGACGATGGCGACGTGCGGCTTGGGCTGGCCCTCGATCACGACGTCGAGCACCGCGTGCAGACCGGCGCCGGTGGCCAGCGCGTCGCGCAGGGCGTGCTGTTCGACGGCGATGCTCAGACCCGGCTGGCCTGAACCGTACAGGATGGCCGGGATCAGGCCGCGACGGCGCAGACGGCGGGCCTCACGGCTGCCGTCGACGTCGCGGGGGGATACCACGAGTTTGACTCGATCCATGCTGGTTTCGTCTCCTGCTAGAAGAGGGCGTTCTCGCCGGCAAACAGCTCGCTGACCGATTCGCCTTCGAACACGCGCTTGATGGTGTCGGCGAGGATACCCGCCACCGACAGGACTTTGACCTTGGAGTCTACACTGGGCACCACCGGCAGGGTGTCGGTGACCACGATCTCCTTGACCGGCGAGGCGGCGATGCGTTCGTGCGCCGGACCCGAGAAGATACCGTGCGTCGCGGTGACGTAGACCTCGCGCGCGCCGTGCTCGTAGAGCGTGTCGATCGCGTTGATCACCGAGCCGGCCGTGTCGATCATGTCGTCGACGACGATGGCGATCTTGCCGTCGACGTCACCGATGAAGTGCAGTGTCTCGGCCTTGTTGTGCTCGGGCCGCATCTTGGTGAGCACCGCGAGATCGCCGTCGATGCGGTTGGCGAACCGCTTGGCGAGCTTCACGCCGCCGGCGTCGGCCGAGACCGCGACCAGCTTGGCGTCGTCGCCGAAGCCGCGATAGCGAAAGTAGTCGGCCAGGATGGGCACGGCCGTCATATGGTCGACGGGGATCTCGAAGAAGCCCTGTACCTGACCCTGATGAAGGTCCATCGACAGGACGCGGTCGGCGCCGGCGGCCTCGAGCAGCGTGGCCATGAGGCGAGCGGTGATGGGCTCGCGGGCGGCGCTCTTTTTGTCCTGGCGCGCGTAGGGGAAGTAGGGCAGCACGGCCGTGACGCGATGCGCCGAGGCCAGCTTGGCCGCCTGGATCATGATGAGCAGTTCGACGACGTGCTCGTTTAACTTGCCGTGCGGCGACTGTACGAGGAACACATCGGCGTCGCGGATGCTTTCTTCGTAGCGCGCGTAGATCTCGCCGTTGGCGAACGTCGTGAGCAGTATCGGGCCCAGGGCGATGCCCAGCTCGTCGGCGATGGCTTCGCCGAGTTGCGGGTTGCTGCGGCCCGCGAACAGCATGAGCCGGCGCTCGGTCGTGCCGACGTGACACGTCTTCATGGCCACGGGGATCCTTCCGCTGCGAAACATCTCTGCGGCCCTGGATTGTATCAGAGGTCGCGGTCTCGGCGCTTGCGCCGGGTGATGCTCAGGATTCATCGCCGTGGGGCGGGCGGCGGCGGGCGGCGTAGCCCTCGACGGTTTCCTGCCGGGCGCGCGCCACCCCCAGCGCTCCGTCGGGGATGTCTTTGGTGATCGTGGAACCGGCGCCGGTGTAGGCGCCGTCGCCGACCGTCACGGGCGCCACGAACACAGTGTCGCTGCCGACCTTGACGTCGCTGCCGATGACGGTCGGATGCTTGTGCCGGCCGTCGTAGTTGGCGGTGATGGTGCCGGCGCCGATGTTGGTGTTGTCGCCGATCGTCGTGTCGCCCACATAGCTCAGATGCGGCACCTTGCTGCCCCTGCCCACCCGGCTCGCCTTGATCTCGACGAAGCTGCCCGCCCGGGCGTCCTCGGCAAGCTCGGTGCGCGGCCGCAGGTGGGCGAACGGCCCGACGCTGCAGCCCGGTCCGATGTGACAGGAGACGAGGTGGCTCGACACGATCGCGGCGCCGTCGTCGACCGTCACGTCGGCCAGAAAACAGCCGGGCCCGACCGTGCAGCGCGCCCCGACGACCGTACCCTGGGTGAGCATCGTCTGTGGCCTGAGCACGGTGTCGCGCCCGACCGCGACGCCCCAGTCGACGTAAGTCGACGAGGGATCGTCGATCGTCACACCTTCGATCATGAGGGCCTCGAGCAGGCGCCGGCGCATGACGGCGTTGACGACGGCCAGCTCGACGCGCGAGTTCACGCCGATCGTGGCCTCGAGATCGTCGGTCACGAAGGCCGCTACCCGCTCGCCGTCGGCGAGCAGCAGATGGATGAGGTCGGTGAGGTAGAACTCGCCCTGGTCGTTGTCCGCCGTCAGCCTGGGCAGCGCGCCGCGCAGCTTGTCGGCCGCGAACACATAGAAGCCCACGTTGAGCTCACGCACCGCCGCCTCGGCCGGCGTCGCGTCGCGCATCTCGACGATGCGCGCCACGCCGCCGGCCTCGTCGCGGATCACGCGCCCAAAGACCGGGTCGTCGCGCACGACGCTCGTCACCGTCGCCTGCGCCCGATCGGTGCGATGCCGAACGAGGAGGCAGCGCAGGATCTCGGCGTGCATCAGGGGATGGTCGCCGTTCAGCACCATGACCTCGCCGGCGAACCCTTCGAGGGCGGTCATGCCGGTGCGCACCGCGTCGCCGCTGCCCCGGCGCTCGACCTGCACGGCGCGCTCGCAGCCGGCCGGCAGGACCGCCGCCACCGGATCGTCGGCGCCGGGGCCGGTCACCACGACGAGACGCTCCGGGCGCAACCCGCGCGCCGCGTCGAGGACATACGAAAGCAGGGGCCTGCCACAGACGGGATGCAGGACCTTCGGCAGGTCGGACTTCATGCGGGTGCCGAGACCGGCCGCCATGACCACGACGGCCAGCCGCCGATCGGCGGCGGTGTCTGGAGAGCTGTGCGTGTCGGACGACATGGACGGTCCTATCGTCGCGGGTCGGATCGTGGCTGGGGCGGGAGGATTCGAACCTCCGATCACGGGACCAAAACCCGTTGCCTTGCCACTTGGCCACGCCCCAACGGCGCGGCGTCGCGAAGGCGCCCGCCGCGGTCGCTCAAGTCTATCACTTGACTATCACTTGGCCGGCGGCGAGCCCGGGCGCGACGGGCGTGAAGAGCCCGACGGGTCGCCGCCCGGCCGCAGGTCGGTCACGTAGACCGCCGCGGTGGGCGCCAGCGCGGCGCACGCCCGCTGGGCGCGCGCCGCGCTGGCGAAGAGTCCGAAGACACTTGAGCCGCTGCCGCTCATCACGGCGGCCAGCGCGCCGGCGGCGCGCAGCCGGCGGCCCAGGTCGGCGATCAGTGGATGGCGCGCCACGACGGGCGCCTCGAGGTCGTTCTCGATGAGCGGTGCGAGGTCACGCGGCCGGCGCGCCGCGGCCAGGCCGCCCACGAGCCGCTGAGTGCGCTCGACGAAGACCTTCGGCTCGGACGCCGGGTGCTCGCTGAACCAGCGATAGACGTCGGCGGTCGACAGGGCGACGTCGGGCAGCGCGATGACCACATGCAGGGGCTCGGGCAAGTCGATCTCCTTGAGTACCGTGCCGCGCCCCATGGCGAGCTGCGGGCCGGGCCACAGAAAGAACGGCACGTCGGAGCCGACCGCGCCGGCCACTTCGTAGCACAGGCGAACGGGCAGCTCGAGGGCGAACAGACGCTCGACGGCGGTCAGGGCGGCGGCGGCATCGGAGCTGCCGCCGCCCAGGCCCGCCGCCGCCGGCACACGCTTGGTGATGCTCAACCGCACGTCGAACGTGCGCTCCAGACGCCGCTCGAGCTCGCGCACCGCTCTGGCCGCGAGGTTGTCCTCGCCGGGCGCCACCGCGCACTCGACCGTGAGGCCGGCGCCGGCCGGCGCCGGACGCGCCGTCACGAGATCGCCAAGGGTGACGGGCACCATCGCCGTGAAGACCTCGTGGAAGCCGTCGGAGCGCAGCGGCCCGACCAGCAGGCTGAGGTTCACCTTGGCCGGCGCGGCAACCTCGACGACGGCATCGAGTCGCGGTATCGCGTCGAGCCGGAGTGCCGCGCCGGACCGGGGCGCCGCGCCGTAGCTCGCGGCAGCAGGACGCCCGCCCTCGCCGGAGCTCGCGGCATCCGGCCGAGGCGCCGCGCCGGAGCTCAGGGCCTCGGCAGACAACCGAGCTCCTGTGCGAGGGCGACGAAAGTCGGCGGCGTGAGCTCCTCGGGGCGCGTCGTGTCGGGCAGACCCAGCGCCTTGAGCGCGGCGCGCACCTCGTCTCGAGTGAGGGCGTCCGCGCCCCGCATCGTGGCCCCCGGCAGCGAGTTGACGATCTGCTTGCGTCGCTGGGCGAACGAGGTGCGTACGAGGGTGTCGAGCACGAAGGCCTCGTCGGCCGGCCAGACGCGGCTGCGCGTGAACGTGACGAACGCCGAGTCGACGCGGGGCGGCGGCGCGAAGACCGTGCGCGGCACGGGACGCGACGCCTCGAACCCGCAGGAGAGCTGGACCAGCACCGAGACGGCCGAGTAGGCCTTGGTACGCGGCACGGCGAAGAGCCGCTCGGCGAGCTCGCGCTGCAGCATCACCGCCCAGCGCTGCACGCTGGGCAGCACCGAGATAGTGCGCATCAGCAGCGGCACGGCGATGTTGTAGGCGAGATTGGCCACGACCGCGGTCGGCGGCGGATCGAGGTCGGCCAGCCGGTACCGCAGCCCGTCGACCATGTAAGCGCGCAGGTCGTCGCGACTGTCGGCAAAGCGGGTAAGAGCCTGGGCGAAGCGCAGGTCGATCTCGAAGGCGTGCACGAAGCTCGCCTGTTCGACCACCCGCCTGGTCAGGGTGCCGCCCGCCGCGCCGACTTCGAGCACGACGTCCGAGGGCTGCACCCGGGCCATGACGAGGATGGCATCGAGCGTGCCCTGGTCGACGAGGTGATGCTGGCCGTAGCGCCGCCTGGCCGGCGGGCGAGCATGCGTCGCGCTCACGCCAGAGGAGCCGCACCGGCTGGACCGGACGGACCGGCGGGGGCGCCCAGGCCGAACACCCGGCGGGCGTTGGCGCTGGTGATCGCGGCGACCTCGTCGTCGCTTATGCCACGCAGCCGCGCGAGGAACTGTGCAGTCAGCCCGACGTTGGCGGGCCGGTTGGGGTGCCCCCGGCGCGGCATGGGCGTGAGAAACGGCGCGTCGGTCTCGACCAGCAGCAGGTCTTCGCGCACCGCCACGGCCGCCTTCTGGAGCCCGCTTGAGTCCTTGTAGGTCAGGTTGCCGGCAAACGAGACGTAGTAGCCGCGTTCGTTGCACAACTCGACGTACTCCGGCGTCGAGAAGCAGTGCAGCACGATCCGCAGGCCGCTGCCGTATTCGGTCAGCACGGCGAACGTCTCGCCACCGGCCTCACGGCTGTGCACGCACACCGGCTTGCCGGCCGAGCGCGCCAGCTCGAGCTGCTCGGCAAACGCCTCGCGCTGGACGTCGCGCGGAGCGAGGTCGCGGTAGAAGTCGAGCCCGCACTCGCCGACCGCGACGACGTGACGCTGGGTCAGCAGCCGTTCGAGACCGGTGCGCACCACCGCGTCGAAACCGACGGCGTCGTGCGGATGCACGCCGACCGCCGCGTAGACCTCGTCGTGAGCGGCGGCCAGGTCGGCCGCGACACGCGACGAGCGCAGGTCGACGCCGACCGCGACGACGGCGTCGACCCCCGCCGCGTGCGCCTCGGCAAGAGCCTCGGCGGGCGTGCCCTTGAGCATGTCGAGATGACAATGGGTATCGATCAGCCCGGCGATCGCCTTCGTGGGTCCTGTCGCGGCGGGTTCAGACACGCTCTTCGTGGGCCTCGGCGTCGATGCGCGGGAACAGCGACGGTCCGGCCACGACGACGGCCGGCACGAGACCATCCCAGCGCGCCTGGGCAAGCAGCAGGTCGGCGGGCTCGCTCGGCTGACCGAGACGGCGCAGGATCTCGACCGCCGTGGCGGGCACCACCGGATACAGCGCCAGGGCGACGAGCCGCAGGCCGCCCGCGAGGCCGTGCAGCACGAAGTCGAGGCGCTCGCCGGCGGCCTCGTCTTTGGCGAGCTTCCAGGGTGCCTCTTCTTCGACGTAGCGGTTCAGCCGGCGCACGAACTCCCACACCGTCTCGAGCGCGACCGTGATCTCGACCGCGCTCAGGTGCTCGGCGGCGGCGGCGACCATGGCCTCGCCTTCGAGGGCGAGGCTCACGGCGCCGCCCGGCCCGCCGCCGTCCGTGCCGATGCCGCCCGTCTCGCCGCCGCCGGCCTCGGCGCCGGGGGCCGGCTCGGCTACCGTCGTGGCGGCGGGGGGAATGACACCGCCCCGGTACTTCGCGATCATCGACACCGTGCGGCTGACGAGGTTGCCGAGCTCGTTGGCGAGCTCGTTGTTGTAGCGCTGCTCAAAGCCTTCGAGCGAGATCACCCCGTCGAGGCCGAAGGTCACCTCGCGAAACAGGTAGAAGCGCAGCGCGTCGGCGCCGTGCTGCTCGATCACCGCGAACGGGTCGAGCACGTTGCCGCGCGTCTTGGACATCTTCTCGCCGCCCATGAGCAGATAGCCGTGGATGAACTCGCTGCGCGGCGCCTCGTAGCCGGCGCTCCACAGCAGGGCCGGCCAGATCACGGCGTGGAACTTGAGGATGTCCTTGGCCAGCAGGTGGACGTCGGCCGGCCAGAAGCGCGCGACGAGGTCGTCGCCGGGACGCGCGTAGGTGAGAGCCGAGACGTAGTTGATGAGCGCGTCGACCCAGACGTAGATCACCTGCTCTGGATCCCAGGGCACGGGAATGCCCCAGGTGATCGACTTGCGGCTGATGGAGATGTCGTCGAGGCCGCCCTCGATGAACGACAGTGCCTCGTTGTAGCGCGACTTCGGCCGCACCCAGCCCGGGTGCTCGAGGTAGTATTCGCGCAGCTGGTCCTGATAGCGGCTCAGCAGAAAGTAGTAGTTCTCCTCTTCGAGCCAGACCGGCTTGGTGCCGTGGATGGGGCACTTGCCCGCCACGAGGTCGCGCTCGTAGTAGAAGGCCTCGCAGGCGGTGCAGTAGAGGCCCCCGTAGCTGCGCTTCTCGATGTCGCCGGCGGCCCGCAGCTTCTCGACGAAGCGCTGTACGTAGGCCTCGTGCTGAGGGTCGGTCGTACGGATGAAGAAGTCGTTGTCGGCGTTCACGCGCAGCGTCATCTCGCGGAACTTGGGGGCCAGCGTATCGACGTGCTCGCGCGGCGTGAGACCGCGCTCCTCGGCGGCTTGAGCCACCTTGTTGCCGTGCTCGTCGGTGCCCGTCAGAAAGAAGACGTCGTCGCCGAGCTGGCGGTGATGGCGGGCGAGGATGTCGGCGGCGATCGTCGTGTAGGCGTGCCCCAGGTGGGGATCGGCATTCACGTAGTAGATCGGCGTGCTGATCGAGAAGCGGCTCAAGCGGCTCAACCCTTGGCCCCGCCGCGCGGCTCTTTGAGGGTGTAGCCGTAGCTGCCCACTTTGTCGCCGAGCGACCAGTACTCACCGATCACGTAGGAGAGCGGGTCGACCTTGCCGGTCTGCAGGCGGCCGCGCGAGTCGAGCACTTCCTCATTGAAGTGCACGGCGAGGATCTCGCCGACGAACAGGTCGTGCGCGCCGAGGCTCAGGCGGTGGCGCGTGACGCACTCTATGTTGATCGGGCACTCCTCGATGAGCGGAGCGGCGACGCGCGCGCCCGACACGGCGTGAAACCCGCAGGCGGCGAACTTGTCGGTGTCGCGCCCCGAGACGTTGCCGCACAGGTCGACCTCGCGCGCCTGGGAGCGGGTCGGGATGTTGACTACGAACTCGTGGGTGCGCTGCAGCAGGCCGTAAGAGTGCCGCGAGGGACGCAACGAGATGCTCAGCATGGGCGGCGCCGAGCAGACGTTGCCGACCCAGGCAAGCGTGACGATGTCGGGGTCTCCCCCATCGACGCCGGCGACGCTGACCATGACCAGCGGCACCGGCAGGAGCACGTTCGATGGTCTCCGCTGGATCTTCATCGTTCTCCTTCTGGCGCGAACTTGCGGGCGTTATCCTACATCACACGCACCGGCGGACGGCCGCTCGCGGCCCGGATCCAGCGTGGCGCCGACCCGTTGCCGCTCAGGTATGATTCCCGCATGGGAGAATCTCCGCCTTTCGCCGGCATCGCGAGCTTTCTCAAGGCGCCCTACATGGCCGACCCCCGTAGCAACGACGCCGAGGTGGCCATCCTCGGCATCCCCTACGACGAGGCGACGACGGCTCGCCCCGGCGCCCGCTACGGTCCGCGCGCCATGCGCGACGCTTCGACCAACTGGGCCTACCGCGAGGCGGCGACACCGTTCTACGACGGCGAAGCCGATACGGAGCTGCTCGGCGGCGTGCGCNNCGACGTCGACCTGCCGCCGACGGCACAGCCCGAGCGCAGCCATCCGCTCATCGGCGCGCGGGTCGGCCGGCTGCTCGAACATCAGCTCTTCCCCGTCGTGCTGGGCGGCGATCACTCGATCACCTACCCCATCCTCAAGGCCTTCGGCCGGCGCCCGCTGCACCTCGTGCAGTTCGACACCCACATGGACTACTGGAACGACGAGTCCGGCATGCTCTACACCCACGCCAGCCCGATCGTGCGCTCGCACGAGAGCGGGCTCGTGCAGCGGGTCACCCAGTACGGCATCCGCGGGCTGCACACCGCGGCCGACCAGATCGAGCTGGCCCGCGAGCGCGGCGTGACCACGTTCTGGTGCGAGCAGGCCAAGCGCACGCCGGTCACCGACCTCGTGGCCCACATCGAACCGGGCGAAGACGTCTACATCACCTTCGACATCGACGCCCTCGACCCCAGCATCGCGCCGGGCACGGGCACGCCCGAGCCGGGTGGCTTCAGCTACTACGAGGCCAAGGCGATCCTGCGGGCGGTCGCCCTCAGGGCACACGTCGTCGGTATGGACATGGTCGAGGTCAATCCCCTCTACGACCCCATGGAGATCACGGCGCTCCACGCCGTGCGCCTCATCTTCGACGGCGTCGGGGCCGCGCTCCAGACCAACCGGCCCGCGACCGCCCGGCCGCCCTCCCACCTGAGCGCCGTCCCGCCCGAGCGCGATCCGGCCTGAGCACGCCGCCGTCTGAGCGCGCCGCGGTCTGAGCACGCCGCGGCCCCGAGTGCAGGGCAAACCTGAAACGCGCCGCGGCCTAACCGCGCAGAGTCGCCACCAGCGCCGCGATGTACGCCGGAGTCGTGCCGCAGCAGCCCCCGACGATGTTCGCACCCGCGGCCACGATGGCCGGCATGAACGACGCGAAGCTCTCGGGCGTCTCGCCATAAGTGGTGTGGCCGCCGACGAGACTCGGCTGACCCGCGTTGGGCTGGATGACGAGCGGCGCCTCGGTCGCGGCGCGAAACTCGGCGACCAGACCCGGCATGTCCTGGCCGGTGATCTCACAGTTAGCGCCGACCACGTCGGCACCGGCCTCGAGCAGGGTCGCGGCGGCCTGGGCGGGGGTCACGCCCATCATCGTGCGATAGCCGCGCGGCGAAGGCTTGAAGGCCAGCGAGATCGCGACGGGCAGCGAGCCGGCCATGGCGCGCGCGCCGAGCACGGCGGCCTTGGCCTCGGCCAGGTCGAAGAAGGTCGTCATGGAGATCAGGTCGACTCCGGCGGCGACGAGCGCCTCGGACTGCTCGGCGAAGACGTCGCGCAGTTCGTCGGCCGTGGTGTCACCCAGCGGCGGCAGCATGCGCCCCGACGGTCCGATGTCGCCGGCCACCAGCTTGCCGGGCGCGACCTCGTCACGCACCGCCATCGCCAGGCGAGCGCCCGCCGCGTTCAGCTCGGCGACGCGCTCGGCCTCGTGGTAGGCGGTCAGCTTGCTGCGACTGGCGCCGAAGCTGTTGGTCTCGATGATGTCGGCCCCGGCCGCGAGGTAGGCGCGGTGGATGGCGGCGACGACCTCGGGACTGCTCACGTTCCACGACTCGGGTGACTCGACCGGACGATACCCGGCGGCGATGAGCTGCGTGCCCATCGCGCCGTCGAAGACGAGCGGGCGAGACCGCAGCTCCGTGAGCAGGTCCACTGTGTGCCTCCTTGCAGCCGACGACCGGTGCTGGAAACGTCAAGTCTACCGCACTTGCCACCGGCCCGAGACGCGACGTCAGCCGCCCGGGACCGCCTCGTCGACCGCACGTTTTGCCTCGTTGCGCCTGAGACCGAGGCAGACGGCGAGGGCGGTGGCGGCGTCACGGCGTGACAGCCCGGCCAGCCGCAAAGCCGCCGCCGCCGCCCGCGCCCGTTCGCCGGCGAGCTCGTCGACGCCGNNCGTGATCTCGCCCTTCACCTCGCCCGGAAAGCGCAGCGCCAGCTCGGCGACGGTGCCGCGCACGACTTCTTCGTGCAGCTTGGTGAGCTCGCGACAGACCGCGCCCGGCGCGTCGGGCGCCAAGGCCGCGAGGACGGCGAGACTGGCCGCCAGGCGGTGTCCGGTCTCGAACGCCACGACAAGTCCGCCACCGCGCCGCCAGGCGTCCCAGGCGGCTCGCAGGTCGGCCGCCCGCCGCGGCAGGTAGCCCACGAACCGAAAGCCGTCGTCGCCGGCGAGACCCGAGGCGACCACGGCGGTGACCGGCGCCGAAGCACCCGGCAGCACGGTCAGGGCCAGCCCGGCGGCGGCCGCGGCGGCGACCAGCCGCAGGCCGGGGTCGGAGACGCCCGGCAGCCCGGCATCGGTCACCAGAGCAATGTCGAGCCCCGCCTGCAACCGGCTCAGCAGATGGGCGGTCTTCTCGGCCTCGTTGTGGGCGAAGAGGCTTGTCGTGGGAGTGTGGATGTCGTAGCGCGCCAGCAGCTTGCGCGTGTGGCG
>PMKK01000343.1:5175-5361 GCA_003157715.1 Actinomycetota bacterium | reverse complement strand
CGCGGGCTGTGGATCCCGCACACTACTCTTATCGGTCACGAGGGCCGCCGACTAGAGCCTTGTGGCCTGGTGTGGCGACGCTTCTCAGGGTATGGCGACGCTTCTCAGGGCGTGCCGAACCCCGCACAACGACCGCGGAAGACGATTGCGAAAGCGCGGGGGCGGGGTGTGTGCCTGGCGGCACAC
>PMKK01000343.1:0-5139 GCA_003157715.1 Actinomycetota bacterium | reverse complement strand
GTCGGTGCAGAGCTCAGGGTCGATGGTGTAGATGTCGTCGCCCTCTGAGATCGCGCCCTCGGGACACTCGTCTACGCATGCCGCGCAAGCGAGACAATCGTCAGTGATTCTGTGCGCCATTGGCGTTGGTCACCTCCTGTCGGGCACCGCCGGAGGGGCGGTCGCCCACGATGGATCGTCTGCCGCAAGGATACCGGCAGGCCGAGTGCAAGGCAACGCGCCCCACCGGTCCAGGCCGCGCCCCACCCGGTCAGGCCGTGCCCCACCGGTCAGGCCGCGCCGCTGACCACGCGGCGCGGCACAGCCACGGGCAATCAGACCCGAAGACCCCGAGCCGGAGCGTCTTCGGGGAACAGTTCGATGATCGCGAGCGCCGCCGCGCCGAGCACGCCGGCGTCGGCCCCGTGCCGCGCCGGCACGATGCGCACCTGGTCGCGCTGCGGCAGCAAAGCGCGTTCGGCCACCACCCGGCGCGCCGGCCCGAGAATGATCTCGCCGGCCTGGGCGGCTCCGCCGCCGATCACGACGAGCTCGGGATTGAAGATGTTGACGAGGCTGGTGATGCCGAGGCCGAGCTTCTCGCCGATGCCGGTCAGGACGCCCACGGCCGCTGCGTCGCCGTCGAGCGCCAGCCGGCTGACCAGCGGCCCGTCGATCGCTTCGCCGGACGCCAGCGCCTGGCCGAGAGCCGAGTCGGGCGCCGTACGGGCGACATCGCGCGCCGCCCGGCCCATGGCCCCTCCCGACGCGTACACCTCGAGGCAGCCCTGGTTAGGACAGGCGCCCTGGCAGCGCGGACCGTCGTAGTCGATCATCATGTGGCCGAGCTCGCCGGCGGCGCCGCTCGCGCCGCGATAGAGATGGCCGTTGGTGACAATGCCGCCGCCGATCCCCGTTCCCAGAGTGAGCATGATCATCTCGCTGGTGCCGATACCGGCGCCGTAACGAAACTCGGCAAGGCAGGCCACGTTGGCGTCGTTATCGAGCACGACCGGCACGCCGTAGCGTTCGGTCAGAAGGTCGCGCAGGGAGACGTCGCGCAGCGGCAGATTGGTCGACAGCACGACACGGCCGGCGCGAAAGTCGACCATCGAAGCGGTACCGACCCCGATCGCGTCGACCGGACCGTATTCCGCCACGGCGTGGTCGAGACGGCTGTAGAGGTTGTCGAGACAGGCTTCGGGCGACTGGGTGACGGCCGGTCCACTCGTGCGAGCGATGATCCCCAGGGTGTCGTCGACCAGGCCGACGGCCAGCTTGGTCCCGCCCAGATCGACGCCGACAATAGAACGTAGCGGGCTCAAACGGACCACCACCTCCTCGCGCCAGGCGGCTCCATGGAGGGGGCCGCTAGGCGCACGATATCACGGTGTACACTGTCATAAAGAGGAAACTCCCCGTGGCGAGGCGTACTTACCCTCACCGGGTGTACCCGGGCAGTCGTCGCTTCTCGAAAGCCGACGTCGCCCTGCCGCGTTCGTCACGACGCCCGTAGTCAGACTATCTGTGCGCGGCCCGCCGCGAAAACTGTCGAGCAGCGTTGGCGCATGACCAGACCGAACGACAAGCCCTATACCAGATACCGCGCCGGACGCGTGCGGCGCCCGAGGACCGATGCCCCCCTCGAGCCGGCTTCTCGCACGCCCTCCGGGCAGCGCGCCGTGGGCGACGACGGCGGCGACTCGCGGACCGGCGGCTCGCGGACCGACGCCGGCGCGCGCCCAGGGCGCGCGCCCCGCACCGCCGGCACGAGCCGCGCCGGCAAGGCGGCCGCTTCCGGCTCGGGCGACCAGCCGGCAAGCATCTACCGCACCGATCACCGCGGCGCCGAACGGCGCACACGCGTTAACCGCGAGACCGCAGCGGCACCCGGCCGGCGGCGCCGGTTTCGCTGGCGGTATCTCCTGGCGATCCCGCTGGCGCTGCTTGTCGCCTTCGGCGTCTGGGGGGCGCTGGGCTACTCCACTTTCAGCAAGGCCGTGGCCAAGAGCAACCATCGCGTCAGCAAGACCACCCGCGCGGCGCTCGTCGACCCGCAAGGCGGCGTACTGAGCACGCCCACCACGCTTCTCGTGCTGGGCTCTGACCAGCGCGGCCACGAACAGGCCCGCTCCGACAGCATCCTGCTCATGCGCTTCGACCCGAAGACCCACACCGTGAGCCAGCTCTCCATTCCGCGCGACACGCTGGTCAGCGTGGCCGGCCGCGGACAGATGAAGATCAACGCGGCCTACTTCTGGGGCGGCCTGCCGCTTGCCGTCAAGGTCATCAGCTCCTTCACGGGCGTGCCCATAAACCACGTCATGCTGGTCAACTTCCGCGGCTTCCCCGACCTGATCGACAGTGTCGGCGGCGTCGTCATCAATGTGCCCAGCGACCTCACCTCGTGGTACTCGGGCAACACGACCGTGCATTTCAAGAAGGGCTTGCAGCTCATGGACGGCAAGCGGGCGCTGATCTACTCTCGCGTGCGCCACTCCGACAGCGACTTCATGCGCATGGGCCGCCAGCAGCAGGTCGTGCAGGCGCTCGAAGCAAAGATCGCCCGGCCCGGCAACCTCTTTCGCCTGCCGGCGATCGGCGCGAAGTTCATGAAGGGCGTCGCCACCGACCTCTCGACCAACCAGATCATCGCCCTGGCCTACCTCGACTGGCGCGCCAAGGGTGCCCGCCAGTACAAGTCTGTGCTCCTGGGCACGCCCGAAATGATCAGCGGCGGCAGCTACGTGGTGGTCGACCCGGCGGTCAAAGCCCGCATGGTGCGCCGCTTCCTCAGCCACTAGGCGCAACGTAGTCGCGCCAGCCTGNNCGACGAAGTCGCTCGCCGGCACTATCGCCGGCGGCGGCGCGGGCGCCCCCGCGGCCGGATTGCTGCCGGCCGATCGCTTCAGCGCCCGGAGCCTGCCGGCGCGCTCGCGCTCAGCGGCCGGCGGAGCCCCCCCTGCCTGCGCCACGCCAGCGTTCACGGTTGCTCATCACGAGCACCACGATCAGGGTCACGACGGCCGGCAGGTAGAGGTAGTTGTCGATGCCGATCGGCGCGAAGGCAACGTAGAAAGCCACGAGCAGAGCAGCGATCACCCGGGACGAATGCAGCCGGCTGGGCGTCAGGGCCCGGGCCAGAAGCGGCAGCGCCGCTTCGAGGGTCGGAGCCAGCAACACGATCGCCAGGCGCGGCGAGACCTGGTCGATGGTGACGATGCTGTAGGCGCCGGCGAGGGCGGCGAACACCACCGCGGCGATCTCGAGCCCGCCGATGGTGGGCCGTAGCGGCAGGAGGCGGGCCACGTCAGTAGTCCACCCTGACCAGGGCGAGACCCGCGGCGGGCGCGGTGAGGCCCAGTTCACGGCGCTGACCGCCGGCCAGGCCGCCCGCCAGCTCGGCCATGCTCCTGCGTCCCTGGGCGACGTCGACCATCGAACCGACGGCCACCCGCACCATGTTGTGCAGGAAGCTGTCGGCGGTGATCTCGAAATGCGCTTCACGGCCGTCGCCCGCGAGCTGCCACCGCGCTCGTACGACCTCGCGCTCGCAGGTGCGGTAGCCGCTCGCCGACGGCGTCAGGGCGGCGAAATCGCGGCGCCCGGGAAGCAGCGCCGCGGCACCGGCGAGCAGATCAAGGTCGACGGCGCCGCGCACGTTCCAGACGTAGTGGCGCTCGAACACCGGCCGGGTGTCAGGCAGCCAGACGCGATAGCGGTAGGTGCGCGCGACAGCCGCACGGGCGTCGAAACCCGCCGCCGCTTCAACGAGGCCGGTGACCACGATCTCGGCCGGCAGCAGGGCGTTCAGCGAGGCTCGCAGACTCCGCGCTTCGAGGCCGCGAACGGCCGTCGAGAACGACACCACCTGGCCCAGAGCGTGCACCCCGGCATCGGTGCGCCCCGCGACGCCCAACCGCACCGGCTCGCTCAGCACCTGCGCGAGCGCCTTCTCGAGCTCGCCCTCGACCGTGCGCCTGCCGGGCTGCTTCGCCCAGCCCGAAAACGGCGTGCCGTCGTAGGCACAGTCGAGCCGCCAGCCGGCAAGCTCCGCCACGTCCGGCTCGGCCGAGCCGCGCTTGAGCACGTCAGACCCGGCCACGTCAGACCACCTCGGCGAGCACGACCATCGCCGCGACCGCCACCAGCACGACGGCGTCACGCCGGCGAGCGCGCAAAGGGTGCAGCCGCGTCCGCGGCGCGCCGGGCAGGTAGCAGCGGGCTTCCATGGCCAAGGCGAGCTCATCGGCCCGCCGAAAGCTCAGGATGAAGAGCGGCACGAGCACGGGCACCAGAGCCCGCGCCCGGCGCAGCGGCCCGCCCCGGTTGAAGCTCGCCCCACGGGCGCGCTGAGCCTTCATGATGGTGTCGATCTCCTGCATCAGCGTGGGAATGAAGCGCAGGGCGATGGTCACCATGAGAGCGAGCTCTTCAGTGGGCACGCGCAGGCGGCGCAGCGGCCGCGAGAGCCAGGCCAGCGCATCGGTCAGAGCGATGGGCGGCGTGGTGAGCGTGAGTAGCAGGCTGGCGACCACCAGCACGACCAGGCGCAGGCTGAGATAGCCGGCGATCGCCAGGCCGCGCCACGACAGATGCAGCGGCCCCAGCGAAGCAAAGGCCGGACCGGGGGCGAACAGGAGCTGCACGATGAATGTCAGAGCGAGCAGCCAGATCACCGGACGCAGTCCGCGAGCGATCCAGCCCAGCGGCACGCCGCTGAAAAGCAGCGCGACGGCGGCGATCAGTCCGTAGACCGCCAGCGCGGCAAACGATGAGCGCAGGAACAGCCCCACCACGAGCGCCGTCACCGCGACGACCTTGCAGCGCGGGTCGAGTCGATGGATCGGCGACGGCTTGGGATAGTACTGGGCGACCGCCATTCTCATGACCGTGCCACCCCGGCGCCACGAAGACCACCGTACGGCCGCCTGGCCCCGTCCCGTCCGGACAGGCGGCACGGCGCCGTGGCCGCGTTCACGCCAGCGCCTCGGCGGCGGCGGCGAGGCGCGCGCGCCGTTCGCTCGGGCCGAGGGCGGACCAGGCGGGGAAGGCGGCGGCGGCCGCGGCGGCGGCCGCCTGAGCGGCGCGGGCCTTGTCGGCGGCCGCCTTGGCCTGGGCGGCGGCCGCCCCGGTGGGAAGGATCTCCTGGAAACGTTT
>PMKK01000248.1 GCA_003157715.1 Actinomycetota bacterium | reverse complement strand
GCGTGACCCCGACCAGGGCCGCCAACTGGTGGGAGTGGACGTACTCGACCCCGTCACGGTCGAGCTCCTCGAGGACGCGCCGGTAAGCGCTCAGGCGCTCGACGGTCTGCGACGAGACGCGCTTCTCGGCACGCCTGGCCTGCGTGAGCGCATCGGCGACTCTCTCGTCGTGATCGGTCAACGGCCCCCCCGGTTCCCCATGCTGTGATGATATTCACAGCATGGCCGTTGTCAAGGGATCTTCGGGCGGTCGCGGGGTGAGTCGAGGACGATGCGGTCGCGGCGGCGGCTGGGCCTTGGTCTGCTAGCCCCGCGCCAGCCGGTGGGCGAGCCATTCACCCATGCCGGACAGATCCTCGACGGGCAGGTAGTGATGCGCGGCGGCGTCGAACAGGATCTTGGCTTGTCCCGGGAACTCGTCGTCGCCGGCCCACAGCAGCACCGCGACCGGCAGGCGCGGCAGCGCCCAGAAGCGCAGCGCGGCATCGGCCAGGTCGAGCTCGACTCCGGTGATGCGCGCACCAGCGGCGCGAAACGCGGCCACTTGGGCGGCGAAGGCGTCGGGATCGACGCCGGCGACGAGGCGGCCCAGGGGCGGCCCGGTGTGAGCCTCGAACGCCTGCGCGTAGAACATGCCGCCCGGGATGTCGCGGAACGGCACCCAGCGCTCCGCCGGGGGCGTCGCGTCGGCCATCAGCAGGTGGTGAAGAAGCAGAATGACGATGGAGACGTGGACCGGCTTGGGCGGCTGGCTCACGGTCTCGACCCGACCGCCGGGATGCGATACGAGGTGCGGCTGGCCAAAGAACGGGACGAGCACTCCCCCGGGCACCGTCTCGCAACCCGCCAGCCCGGCGCAGCGCGCCGGGTCGGCGGCGGCCCAGTCCGCCAGGGCTTTGTCGAGCGCCTTCTGAAAGCGCGGCGTCGTGCCGGCCGCCTGGCCGCCGCCCTCGCGGGCCGGCGGGGCGGCGTCGCGTCTGGCCCCCGCCATGGGTCGCCCGGGTCGGTCGCCGGCGTCCGGATGTTCGCTTGCGGTCACGCTCGTCCCCTTGTCGACTCCGCGTCGCGCCTCTGATGAGCATGCGCGGGCATTCGTCACAGTGTACGACACTGGGCGGCCGACGTGACATGGCGTGACATGGCGTGACGTGGCGTGGTGTGGTGTGACGTGGCGCGCCGGTCGATGAAGCGGGCGCCGGCGTCTGACTGATTCGCGATGTATTCGTTCTTGCAACAAGGTCGCGATTGCGATAGCGTCGCACTATGCATCACGCTCGCGAGACATTGCGCAAGGCCGGCTACCGTCTGACGCCGCAGCGCATGGCCGTCTGGGAGGCGGTGCGCGACGGTGGCCGCCATCGCACCGCCGAAGAGATCGCCGCCGAGGTGCAGGAGACGCTGCCCGAGGTCAGCGTCTCCACCGTCTATCGCACGCTCCAGCTGCTGGTCGGCCTCGATCTCGTCCAGGAGACCAGGCTGGCGGGGGTCGCCATCTTCTACGAGGTCGCCCTCTCGCCGGTGCACCACCATTTCGTCTGCGAGGCCTGCGGAGCGGTCGGTCACCTCGACGACGAGCTTCTCGAACCCGTGCGGCGAGAGCTGCTCGACGCCGACGGCTTTGACGTGCGCGGGGTGCGCATGACCGTGTTCGGCCGCTGCCGCGACTGCCGCGGCCCGGCCGAGTCGACGCCGGACTGACACCAGGGTAGCGACAGGGAGAGCCATGCATATACCCGACGGCTATCTGGGACCAGAGACGATCGCCGCCGGCTGGGCGCTCACCGTGCCCGTCTGGTATCGGGCTAACCGGCGCACCAAGCAGCTCCTGTCACAGCCCAAGATGATCCCCGTGCTGGCTTTCGGCGCGGCCTTCTCGTTTCTCGTCATGATGCTCAACGTGCCGGTGGCCGGAGGCACGACGGCGCATGCCGTCGGGGCGGTGCTGATCGCCGTGATCGCCGGGCCGGAGATCGCCTGCCTGGCGGTGACCGCCGCCCTCATCATCCAGGCTTTCTTCTTTGGCGACGGCGGTATTCTCACGCTCGGCATCAACTGCCTGAACATGGCGATCGTCATGCCGTACGCCGGCTACGCCGTGTATCGCCTGGTGGCCGGCGGCAGCGACCTGCAGTCGTCGCGGCGTCTCGTCGCGGCCGGCATCGGTGCCTGGTGCGGGCTTGTAGCGGCCGCCTTCCTGAACAGCATCGAGCTCGGCATCCAGCCTCTGCTGCACACCGTGAACGGCATGGCTCAATATGCTCCCTACGGACTCACGACGACGATCCCGGCGATGATCGGCTCGCATGCCCTGATCGTGGGCCCCGTCGAGGCGGCCTTCACGATCGGTGTCTTCGCGGTGCTGCGCCGCCAGAGCCCCGAGCTGTTCGAGGCCGGCGCCGGCACGAGGCCCGTGCGCCGCCGCTGGATCGTCGCCCTGCTGGCCGTGCTCATCGCCGCCGTGCCCCTCGGGCTGCTGGCGAGCGGCGGCGCCTTTGGCGAGTGGGGAAACGACGAGCTCGCTCAGCGCATCGGCTACGTGCCCAAAGGCCTCGCTCACCTGGGCGGTCACTGGCGCGGCCTGCTGCCCGGGTACGGCTGGAACGGCGCCGGCGGCGTCTGGACCGTCGTGTCGTACATGGTAAGCGCGCTGGTCGGCGCGGCGGTGCTCACGGCGATCGTCTGGCTGCTCGTCAGGCTGCGACGCCGGGCGACCCGGACGCAGGTGGCCACTCCGACGCAGGTCGTCCCGCCGCCCGCGGACGGCGTGCTCTGAGCGCGGCTCGCCACGCGGACTGATCGCACAGTGGAGCCCGTCGCGGCCGATGTCTCGCGCCCGCCCGCGCCGTTCCCGGCGCCTGTTCACCGACCGGCTGCTGGGCACGCTGGCCGCCTGGGTCGAGCGCGCCATCACTTCCGACAAGCTGGCTCGCAGGCCGGGGCTGCTGCAGCGCCTCGATCCGCGCGTCAAGCTCGTCAGCCTGCTGGCGCTCGTCGTGATCGCCGCCCTGGCTACCAGGATGAGCGTGCTGTTCGTGCTCCTTGGCCTGGCGGTAGCCCTGGTGCCGGCGTCGCGGATCGGGCTGCGGCAGTTCGCCGCCCGGGCGTGGTTGTTCATTCCGCTCTTCACCGCGGCGGTCATGCTGCCGGCGATCTTCAACATCGTCACGCCGGGACACGCCCTGGTGACGCTCTGGTCGCACGGCGCTCCCTTCTGGCCGCTGCCGCGCTCGCTCGCGATCACGGCGCCGGGGCTGTTCGCCTTCGGGCGCCTCGTTTTGCGGGTCACGACCGTCGTGTCGTTCAGCGTGCTGCTCACGCTCACCACGCCGTGGTCCGACCTGCTCAAGGCGATGCGCGCGGTCGGCCTGCCGCGCGGTCTTGTCTTCGTGCTCGCCGTGGCCTATCGCTACGTGTTCACGCTCGTCAGGCTCGTCCAGGACATGACGATCGCCCGCACGAGCAGACTGGTCGGCCGCGTCTCGAGCCGCGAGGACCGCCACTTCTTGGGGGGCACGGTGGCGGCGGTGTTCGGCAAGTCGCAGGCCACGAGCGAACAGGTCTACCTGGCGATGATCTCGCGCGGCTACACGGGCGAGGCGCGGACGCTGAGCGCCTGGCACCTGCGACGGCTGGACGTCGTGTGGAGCGTCGCCGTGACCGTGGCGCTCGTCGCCCTGGTCTGGTTCGAGCTTACTGCAGGGTCGCGCTGATGAACGCCCGTCCGCCGGCGGAGCCGCCTTCGGCGGGGTCCGAGCGGTCGCCCGCAGGGCCGCCCGGCGCCATGCCCGCCGGCCGCGAACTGCCGGTCACGTTGTTCCGGCTGGCCGGCGTCGGCTACGACTACGCCGCGGGGGTCGAGGCGCTTGCCGCGGTCGATCTGGCCGTCGATCGCGGCGAGCGCCTTGCCATACTGGGCGCCAACGGCTCGGGCAAGTCCACCCTTCTCAAGGTCCTGGCCGGTCTCGTCGAGCCGACGCACGGTACGGTCGAGGCCTTCGGTGAGCGCATCGACGCGGGGGCGCTCAAAGACGAAGCGACGGCGCAGCGTTTTCGTCGCCGCGTCGGCATGGTCTTTCAGAGCGCCGACGCCCAGCTCTTCAACCCCACCGTGCGCGACGAGATCGCCTTTGGTCCGCTGCACCTCGGCCTGCCCCACGACGAGATCGTCGCCCGGGTCGAAGACACCCTGGGCATGCTTGGTCTCGGCGCGCTCGCCGAGCGCGCGCCCTACAACCTGAGCGGCGGCGAGAAGAAGAAGGTCGCCCTGGCCTCGGTGCTGTCGATCAACCCCGAGGTGCTGATGCTCGACGAGCCCACCAACGGCCTCGACCCGCGCACTCAGGAATGGCTCATCGAGTTGCTCGCGACGCTGAACCGCGCGGGCAAGACGATCGTCGTGGCCACGCACCAGCTCGACGTCCTCGAGCGGCTCGCTGATCGGGCGGTCGTTCTCGGCGAGGACCACCGTCCGGCGACCGACGGGCCGCTGGCCGACGTACTGGCCGACCGCGACCTGCTGCTTGCCGTCAACCTCATCCACGAGCACGCCCACCATCACGGCGCCTTGCTGCACTCGCACCCCCACGCTCATCCGCCCGGCCTGGAACGCCACGCCGAAGGTCAGCCCGAACACCGGCACGAACACCGCAGGCAGTGACGTGACGGCACGCCAGGCCGCCGGCGACCACGGCACGACCTCGACGCGCGGCGCTCGCGACGGCGTCACGGTGAGGCCGGCGCGGGCCGGCGGGGACCGGCGCCGCGCCCGTTCGCGCCGCGCCGCGCCGCGCCGGGTGTAGACTGAGAGACCCACCACAGCCCTGCGCGGCCGCGGCGGTCATCGCCGGTTCGTGGCAGCCGATCGCATCATCCGAGGAGACCTTGCAACCTTTTGCCCTATGACGCCGTCTAACCTTGCGGACCACACCGATCTTCCCGAACCCAGCCCGCACGACCTGGAGGCTGCGACCGCGGGTGACCGGGAGGCGTTTCGCAGGATAGTGGAGAGGTATCAGGGCATGGTCTACACGATGGCGTACAACCTGCTCGGCAATCACATCGACGCCGAGGACGCGTCGCAGGAAGCGTTCCTGCGCCTGCACCAGAAACTCAACGGGTTCCGCGGCTACTCGACCTTCACGACGTGGTTCTTCCGCCTGGCGCTGAACGCGATCATCGACTACCAGCGCCGCGAACGTAAGTACGGCGCGCTGCCCGACGTGCCCGAACCGGTCGCCGACCCCGAGGCCGAGGTGCTGCGGCGCGCCGGCTATGCGACCGTCATGCAGGCGCTCGCCGACCTGCCTCCCGACTATCGTCTGCCGCTCGTGCTACGCGACCTCTACGGGCTGCGCTACGGCGAGATCTCCGACGCCCTCGACCGGCCGCTCGGCACGATCAAGGCCTGCGTGCACCGCGGCCGCACGTCGCTGCGGCTGCGTCTGCGGGCCGGCGGCGCGCTCGACGAGGAGACCTGATGGACTGCGTTTCGTGCCGCGAGATCATCCAGCGCTACATCGACTGCGAGCTCGACGACGGCCAGGTGGTCGAGTTCCAGAAGCATCTCAGTTTCTGTGCCGACTGTGCCGCCGAGCTGCAGGCTCTGGCCGCCGCGCACGGCGTGCTGCAGGCCACGCGTGAGGTCACCGTCGATGTGCCGCCCGGGTTTGCCGATCGCGTCATGGCGGCCGTCGAGTCGCAGCCCCAGCCCTCGACCCTGGAGCGCGCCCTGGCGAGCGCGACGCGCGGCGTGCTGCCCGGCCGCGTGCCGCGTCGCATCCGCTACTACGGCTACTACGGACTGGCCCTCGCCGCCGTGGCGATCGGCCTGCAGCACAAGTACGGTCACCACCCCGGGCAGGACGAGGCGCGGGCATGAGCGCCGCCGTCGCCCTCACGCGTGACCAGATCGAGGAGCTCATTCCCCACCGTCCGCCGTTCCTGCTGCTCGACTGCGTCGTCGAGCTCGTCCCGGGCGAACGCTGCCACGCCCGCCGGCTCGTGCGCGAGGACGACTGGTGGTTCGCGGGTCACTTTCCCGGCAACCCGGTCATGCCGGGCGTGCTGATCGTCGAGGCGCTCGCCCAGGCGGGCGTCGTGACCGCGCTCTCGCATCCGGCCAACAAGGGCAAGCTCGTCCTGTTCGCCGGCATCGACAAGGTGCGGTTCAAGCGCGTGGTGGTGCCGGGCGACACGCTCGACCTGAGTGTCGAGGTCACCATGGCCCGCAGCGCGGTGGGCCGCGGCAAGGTAAGCGCCAGCGTCGCCGGCGAGACCGCCTGTCGCGGCGAGCTCATGTTCGCTTTGACCGACGCCCAGGAGACGGCGTCGGGCCAGGCGCGGCTGAGCTCCGGCGCGGGGCAGGACCGGTGATCGGCCTCCAGCGGGGACTCGTCCACGGAGCGAAGATCGCGGCTCTCGGCGTGTCGATCCCCGAACGCATCCTGACCAACGCGGAGCTGGCGCGCACCATCGATACCTCCGACGAGTGGATCTCGTCGCGCACCGGTATCCGTGAGCGGCGCATCTGCCGGCCCGACCAGGCGACCTCCGACCTGGCGATCGAGGCGGCCAACGACCTGCTCGCCGGCAACGGCTATCACGCCGAGGACATCGACCTCGTGATCAGCACCTCGCTCGTGCCCGACACGATGTTCCCGGCGACGGCTTCGGTGATCGCCGAGGCCATCGGCGCCCGCAATGCCGGGGCCTTCGACGTGCAGTCGGGCTGCACCGGCTTCGTGTACGGTCTGGCCGTGGCTACCGCCTTCGTCTCGGCCGGCATCTACGACACGGTGCTGGTGACCGGCGCCGAGGCCATCTCCAAGGCGCTCGACTGGCAGGACCGCGGCACCAGCGTGCTGTTCGGCGACGGTGCCGGCGCGGTGCTCGTACGGCCCTCCGACAACGGCTCGATCTTCGCTTTCGACCTCGGCAACGACGGCAGCGGGGCGCCCTTCCTGGCCATGCCGGCGGGCGGCACCAGGCTGCCGGCCAGCCACGAGACGGTCGACGCGCGCCAGCACTTCTTGCGCATGAACGGTCGCGAGGTCTACCGCTTTGCCACGCGCCGGGTCGTGGAGTCCTGCCAGAAGACGCTCGACGATGCCGGTCTGACGGCCGCCGACGTCGACCTCTTCGTGCCCCACCAGGCCAACCTGCGCATCATCGAAAAGGTCGCCGGCCTGCTCGGCTTCACGGACAGACAGGTCTTCTACAACCTCGACCGCTTCGGCAACACCTCCTGCGCCTCGATCCCGCTCTGTCTGCACGACGCCATGGAGCAGGGGCGCCTCAAGAGCGGCGATCGTCTGCTCATCGTGGGCTTCGGCGCGGGCCTGACCTGGGGTTCGTGTCTGACCCGGTGGGAGCTGTGAGGGCTCCGCGGCGGCCGGCGCGCGGCCGGGGGCACCCGTGATCGCCGTCCTGTTTCCGGGTCAGGGGTCGCAGGCGATGGGCATGGGCTGCGATCTCTACGATGCGTCCGAGGTCGCGCACGCCACCTTCGACGAGGCCAGCGAGGTGCTGGGCTACGACCTGACCGGCGTCTGTCGCATCGGGCCGCTCGAGGAGCTCGCCCGCACCGAAGTCACCCAGCCGGCGCTGCTGGCTCACTCGGTGGCCGCCCTGCGCATGCTGCAGGAGGGCGGGCTCGTGTTCGACGCGGCGCTCGGCCACAGTCTCGGCGAGTACTCGGCCCTGGTGGCGACCGGCGCGCTTGGTTTTCGCGACGCGGTGGCCCTCGTCAAGGTGCGCGGCGAGGCGATGGCCGCCGCCGCGGCCGCCCAGCCCGGCGGCATGGTGGCCGTGCTGGGCCTGGCGGCGGACGTGGTCGTCACGCTCTGTGCCGGCCTCGAAGCGGCCTGGCCGGCCAACTTCAACTGTCCCGGCCAGGTCGTGGTGAGTTGCGCCGCGGCTTCGCTTGCCGCCTTCGAGGAGGCGGCCAAGGCGGCCGGCGCGCGGCGCGTCATGCGTCTTCCGGTGAGCGGCGCCTTTCACTCGCCGCTCGTGGCGCCGGCAGCCGCGGCCCTGCACGGGCCGCTCGCCGCGACACCCTGGGCAGCGCCCCGGCCGGCCTTCTTTTCGACCTGCAGCGCCGGCTTCGAAGACGGCGGCTTCGCCGCCCTGCTCGAACGGCAGCTCGTCTCGCCGGTACGCTTTGAGGAGTCCATACGACGGCTTGCGGCCGAGGGATACAATCACTATCTGGAGGTCGGGCCGGGGACCGTGCTCGCTGGTCTCGTCAAACGCATCGACCGCGACGCGGTTACGGCCGGCGCGGGCGATCTCGGCTCGCTTTCCGCGGCGCTCGACAGCGGCTGGACCACCACCCTCAAGGGGGACCGATGACCACGACCATCGATCTGAGCGGCAAGATCGCGCTCGTCACGGGTGCCGGCCGCGGGATCGGCCGCGAGATCGCGCTGACGCTGGCCGCGGCCGGCGCCGCGGTCGCCGTCAACGATTTCGCCGGTGAGGAGACCTGCCTGGCCGTGGGCGCCGAGATCGAGGCGCTGGGCGTCAGGGCGATCTGCGCCATGGGCGACGTCGGCGACGAGGCCGGCGTCGCGGCGATGATCGAGAAGGTCGAGACAGAGCTGGGGCCGCTCTCGATCGTCGTCAACAACGCCGGCATCACGCGCGACAACGTCGTGATGCTGATGACCCCCGACGAGTTCGACGGCGTCGTGCGCACCCACCTGCGTGGCACGTTTCTGGTCTCCAAGGCAGCGGCGCGCAAGATGCTGCGCCGCCGCGAGGGCACGATCGTCAACATCTCGAGCGTGGTCGGCCGGCGGGGCAACGCCGGCCAGGCCAACTACGCGGCCGCCAAGGCGGGCATCATCGGCCTCACCAAGTCGCTTGCCAAGGAGCTCGGCGCACGCAGCATCCGCGTCAATGCCGTGGCTCCCGGCTACATCGACACGGCCATGACCCAGGAGCTCTCCGACGACGTGCGCAAGGCGATCGTCGACGCCACGCCGCTGCGCGCCATCGGACAGCCCTCCGATGTCGCGAACGCCGTACTCTTTCTCGCGTCGCCGCTGGCGCGGTACATTACCGGGTGCACACTCCCAGTCGACGGCGGCCTCGGCACCTGAAAGTAGCGAGGCCACTGTGAACCGGCCGACCCAGAGGAGCTATCCCTCATGAGCAACACGTCGCGACGAGTCGTGGTTACCGGCATGGGCCTGGTCTCGCCCCTGGGCTGCGACATCGACCGTTTCTGGAGCCGCCTGATCGCCGGGCAGTCCGGCGTCGATCTCATCCGCAACTTCGACGCCTCGTCGCTGCCGGTGCGCATTGCCGCCGAGGTCCGCGAGTTCGACCCGCTCGAGTACATGGACCGCCGCAGCCAGCGTCGCATGGACCCGTTCGCCCAGTACGCCGTGGCGGCGGCGATCATGGCCAACGACGACTCCGGGCTCGACGTGAGCAAGGAGCCCGAGCGCGTGGGCGCCGTGGCGGCTACCGGCGTCGGCGGCCTGGGCACCTTCGAAGACCAGCTCCGCACGCTGTGGGCCAAGGGCAACGATCGCATGAGTCCGCTGTTCATCCCCATGATGATCCCGAACATGGCGGCCGCCCAGATCTCTATCGCGCTGGGCACCAAGGGCCCGCTGTCGACCGTCTGCACGGCGTGCGCGGCCAGCACCAACGGCATCGGCGACGCGTTCGAGATCATCGCCCGTGGCGACGCCGACGTGATGTTCGCCGGTGGCAGCGAGGCGCCGGTCTGCAACGTCGGCGTCAACTCCTTCGCCGCCATGCGGGCGCTGTCGACGCGCAACGACGAGCCCGAAAAGGCAAGCCGGCCGTTCGACCGCACCCGCGACGGCTTCGTCATGGGCGAGGGCGCCGGCATCGTCGTGCTCGAGGAGCGCGAGCACGCCGAGAAACGCGGCGCCACGATCCACGCCGAGCTCGTCGGTTACGGCATGAGTTCCGACGCGTTCCACCTCACGCTGCCCGACGAGACCGGCCGGTCGCAGGCGCGCGCCATGCGCATGGCCATCGACCGCGCCGGCATCGACCCTTCAGAAGTCGATTACATCAACGCCCACGGCACTTCGACGCCGCCCGGCGACGTCGCCGAGACGCGCGTCATCAAGATCGCTCTCGGCGAGGAGAACGCCCGCAAGGTCGCTATCTCCTCGACCAAGTCGATGATCGGCCATTGTCTGGGCGGTTCGGGCGCTCTCGAGGCGATCATCTCGGTGCTCACCATCGAACGGGGCGTGATCCCGCCGACCATCAACCTGACGACTCCCGACCCCGAGTGCGACCTCGACTACGTGCCGCTCGTCGCCCGGCCGGCAACGGTCAACGTCGCCGCCTCCAACTCCTTCGGCTTCGGCGGCCACAACGCGACGCTCGTCTTTCGGCGCTACGGCTGATGACCGTAACGGTCGAGATCGCCCGCCGAGGCACGTCGCCGGCGCCGCGGCGCTGGGTCTGTCCCAAGTGCGCCGCGGATCATGATCCGGCCGCCGTCAAGGAGAACCTCTCGGTCTGTCCCGCCTGCGGCTTTCACCAGCGCATCGGTGCCCGCGAACGCATCGCCCAGCTCGCCGACGAAGGCACCTTCGTCGAGTACTGGAGCCACCTGCGCACCCTCGATCCGCTCGACTTCGTCGACCTCGAGCCGTACCCGGAACGGGTCCGCGAGGCCCAAGGAGCGAGCGGTCTGACCGAGGCCCTCGTGGCCGGCCCGGCGGCTATCGGCGGGACTCCCTGCGTGCTGGCCGTCATGGACTTCGGTTTCATGGGCGGCAGCATGGGCAGCGTCGTCGGCGAGAAGCTCTGGCGGGCCGCCGCGGTGGCGGCCGACGAGGGGCGCCCGCTCGTGGCCGTGGCCAGTTCGGGCGGGGCGCGCATGCAGGAGGGCGCTCTGTCGCTCATGCAGATGGCCAAGACGACCTGCGCCGTCGACGTGTTAAACGACGCTCCCGTGCCGTTCGTGGCCGTGATGGCCGACCCCTGCACCGGCGGCGTCGTGGCGAGCTTCGTCAGCCTGGCCGACATCTGCGTCGCCGAACCGGGTGCGCTGCTGTACTTCTCGGGGCCGAGGGTGATCGCCCAGACCACGCGCGAGCAGCTTCCCGACGACTTCGGCGGCGCCGAGCGCAACCTGGCCCTCGGTCACGTCGACGCGGTCGTTCCCAGGGCCGAGCTCAAGGACAGGGTGGCCAATTACCTGCGTCTGCTGAAAGGGGGTGGTCAACCTGACGGACTCGAACGACGACGATCATCGCGACCCAGAAACGGCCGCACGCGAAGGCTGGCTCGGGCAACGTCTGCAAGAGTTGCGGCGGCTTTCAAGGATCCCGGGCGTGAACCTGTCGGAGGAAGCGGAACGGCTTCAGGGTCTCCTGAAGAGCCATCGCCATGAGCGCCGCCGCCACGACACCTGGCTGACCGTCCAGATCGCGCGCAACAAGGACCGGCCGCGCACCAGAGAGTACATCGAGCAGCTGATCGAGGGCTTTGAAGAGCTCAAGGGCGACCGCCTGCGGGCCGACGACCGGGCCGTGATCGGCGGTCTGGGCTGGTTCGACGGCCGCTCCGTGGTCGTGGTCGGCCATCAGAAGGGCCGCACGCTCGACGAGCAGACCGAGCACAGCTTCGGCATGGCCCGGCCCGAGGGGTACCGCAAGGCGCAGCGGCTGTTCGCCCTGGCCGAACGTCACCGCCTGGCCGTGCTCACCTTCGTCGACACGCCGGGAGCCTACCCGGGTGTCGACGCCGAAGAGGGCGGGCAGGCACGGGCCATCGCCGAGACCATGCTGGCCATGGCGCGCCTCAGCGTGCCGGTGGTGGCTACGCTGATCGGCGAGGGCGGCTCGGGCGGCGCCCTCGCCCTCGCCGTCGCCGACCGCGTCCTCATGCAGGAAAACGCGACCTACTCCGTGATCTCACCCGAGGGTTGTGCCGCCATCCTGTGGCGCGACGCCGGGTTCGCCCCGCAGGCCGCCGAGGCGCTGCGTCCGACCGCCTCGCAGCTCCTGCCGCTGGGAGTGATCGACCGGGTGATCGAGGAGCCTCGCGGCGGCGCTCACGTCAACCCCGAAGCCGCCGCGCGAAGGGTGCACGACGCCATCGCCGAAGCTCTCACCGAGCTCGAACAGCTCATGCCCCGCGAGCGCCGCCTGGCGCGCCGCGAGCGCTTTCGCCGGCTCGGCGTGTGGGGCGGCGAGGGACTGCTGCCCTAAGGTCAACGGAGCTGTTTTCGCGCGGCGGGCCGCGGTCTGCCACAATGGCCGACATGACGAGAAAGCCGGATCTTCGTGACCTCGACGGCCGCGAAGCCGTCATCACCGCGTCGCACGTCCGAAAATCCTACCGCGGGTTCACCGCCCTGCGCGACGCTACCTTCGCGGTGGCGCGTGGCGAGATCTTTGGACTGCTCGGTCCCAACGGGGCCGGCAAGACGACCACGGTCGAGTGCCTGCAGGGGCTGCGCCGGGCCGACGGCGGGACGATCGCGGTGCTCGGCCTCGACCCTGTGCGGCAGGCTCGCGAGTTGCGGCGCCGGATCGGCTGTCAGCTCCAGGAGTCGGCCCTGCCCGACCACATCCGCGTCGGCGAGGCGCTCGAGCTGTTCGCCTCGCTTACTCCGGGCGGCCGCGACTGGCGGGACGTGATGCGCGAGTGGGGGCTCGCCGACAAGAGCCAGGCCGCCTTTCACTCGCTGTCGGGCGGCCAGCGCCAGCGCCTGTTCGTGGCTCTCGCGCTGGTCAACGGTCCCGAGGTCGTGTTCCTGGACGAGATGACCACCGGCCTCGACCCCGCCGCCCGGCGGATCGCCTGGGACCTCATCCGCGAGATCCGCGATCGCGGCGCGACCGTGGTGCTCGTGACCCACTTCATGGAAGAGGCCGAGCGGCTCTGCGATCGCATCGCGGTCATGGACCGCGGCAAGGTCGTCGCCCTCGACAGCCCGCGCGGTCTGATCGCCGCGCACGTCGCCGGCGTGCGGGTGATCTTTCGCTGCGATGGCGCCGACCTCTCGTTCCTCGAGAGCGTGCGCTACGTCGAGACCGTGCGCCGCGAAGGGCCCCGCGTGATCGTCGAGGGCCGCGGCGCCGTGCTGGCGCACGTCGGGGCGGCTCTCGTCGCCCACGGCCTCGCGCCGGCCGACCTGCGGGTCGAGGCGCCGAGCCTCGAGGACGTCTTTCTCAGCCTCACCGGCCATGCGATGGCCGAATGAGCGCTCTGGCCTTCGTCCGGGTCCTTCTGCGCATGACCTGGATCGAGATCAAGCTCCTCATTCGCGAGCCTGTGACGCTGGTCTTCTCGTTTGCCTTTCCGGTGCTCGTGCTGGTCCTGCTGGGCGGCATCTTCGGCGGTCAGCGCATGGACAGCGGCGCCTATGCCGGCCTCAAGATGATGGACTGGTATGTGCCCAGCTACATCGGACTGGTGATCGCCTCGATCGGCACCGTGTCGCTGCCGGTGCACTTGTCGACTTACCGGGAACGCGGTGTCCTGCGGCGCTTTCGCGCTTCAGGGGTCTCGGAATGGGTGCTGCTGGGCTCGCAGTTCCTGGTGGGCGTCTGCACCTGCCTGCTGGGCGCTCTGTTCGTCAGCGTGCTGGGCATCTTCGCCTACGGCGTGGTGGCGCCGGTCTCGATCGGCGGCGTCGCCGTGGCGTTCGTGGCGGCCGTCTTTGCCTTCTCGGCGATCGGCGTGCTGATCGCCTCGCTCGCGCCCACGGCGCGCGCCGCCCAGGGGATCGGGCTGCTCGTCTGGTTTATCATGATGTTCATCTCAGGCACCAGCGCGCCGCTCGACCAGCTCCCTCACTGGATGGTGACGCTGGCCAGGGCGCTGCCCCTGTACCACGTCGTGATCTCGCTGGTCGACCCCTGGAACGCTCACGGGACCAACCTGCTGCAGCTCACGATCGTCGGCGGCATCGGCCTGGCCACGACGCTGCTGGCGGCGGGGCTCTTTCAGTGGGAGTAGACCTCGGCCGCTTGTCTCACAGCTTGCCGAGCGCCTCGTAGACGCGCTGAGTCAGGGCCATGGTGGTCTTGCTCAGCTCAGGATCGCCGTAGAGCCAGGCCTCGGCAAAGGGCCGCGTCACGGCGATCGCGCTGCCGCCGTCGACGGCGAACACGGCCACCGAGAACGTGGCGGCCGCCGGCGCCGTAGGATCGACAGCCGCGGCTCGCTCCACCGCCCAGACCGCGGCGGCCTGCAGCAGCACGTAGCCGTCGGGCAGACGATGCGTGCCGAGGTCGTCCCCGCGCAGCTCGGAGACGATACGGATGTCGGCACCGGCGAACACCTCGCGCAGCAGCGCGAGCGCTTCTTCGGGACCCTCGTCGAGCTCGAGCACGACGCGGAAACGGCCCACTTCGGCGTGGTCGGCGGCGTCGGGCGGCGGCGGGTAGGCCGCCCGCAGGTGGGCGATGATCTCGTCGGAGCCGGCGATCACCTTGCGGCCGTCCTTGAGCACGGGTACGACGTCCTGCCCGGAAAGTTCGCGAAGCTGCGTACGATCGTCGCGGGCCAGCGGCACGTTGACGTTGGTGTACGTCAGCTCGAGCTCGGTCAGCACCTGCCGCACCCGGTGGCAGTAGGGGCACCATTCGGCCTGGTAGAGCGTGAGCATGCGTACCTCGCTTCGTCGGTCTGGTCGGTGATCAGGGGGCATACGGCGGTTGCCGGATCACGCTTGTCGAATCGCCTGTCGGCGTCCGCACAATAGTATTCCCGCCGGCAAACGGGCAAGAAGTCGGGCGGTCCGCCGGGAGGTCGCTGGGCCATTCGGTGGCCGGCGACCCGCCGGCGGTCAGTCGCGCGCCGGGGCGCCGACCAGCTCCGCCAGGCGGGCGGGGTCCGAGGTAGGCTCGAGGCAGACGCCGGCGAGGCAGACGAAGGCCGCCGCCCCTGCGGCGGCGTCGACGGTGTAGCCCTCGCGGGCGATGAGCTCGGCGTCCGCGTCGAGGTCGAGGAGCTGCACGGAGCGCAGAGGTTCGGCGACTCGCGCAGCGGCGNNGACGACCACGATGTGGGTGGGGTGCTCGACGAGGCGCATGACGGCAAGCGCCCAGGCGGCGGCGAAGGGACCGGCAGCGGCTGCCTCCGGCGCGTAGGCGGCGAGCGCCCTGGCGGCCTCCTCGCGGTACGTCGGCACGCCGCTGAAGGCTGCCAGACGGGTCAGGCCGTCGGCCATCTCGGCGCCGCCCTCGAGCACGGGCAGCGGCGCGCTGCGCGCGCCGCCCGAGTCGGTCGCCAGAGCCTGCGGGCGATCGGCGAAGCGTCCGTCGCGGGTCCGCAGGTGCTGGAGCGCCCAGTCGGCCAGCAAGCGAGCGCGCGCGAGGTAGGCCCGGTCGCCCGAGACCTCGCAGGCGTCGAGCAGGGCCGCGGTCATCTCCGCCTGGTCGGCCAGCAGCCCGGCGACCGGGCCACCCAGGTAATGGAGCATCGCGCGGCGTCCGTGACCGCGGTCCCAAAGGTGATCGATCGCCGCCAGGCCGGCTTGGGCCAGGTCGGATCGTTCGAACAGGGTCGCGGCTCGCAGCAGGGCTCGCGCGGTCAGCGCGTTGGTGTCGACGAACACGGTGCGGTCGACCGCGGGCTTGGCCTTCACGCGTCCGCGTCCCGCGGCGTCGAGGGCGTAGTAGTGCTCGTCGGCGTCCTGGCTTCCCCAGAATACCGGCGCGTCGCCGGCGGCGAGCGTCGTCAGCAGGTAGTCGATGACGCCGCGCGCGACCTCGCCGTAGGGCGTCCGCCCAGTGACGGCGAACGCGTCGAGGTACAAAAGCGCGAGGCGGGCGTTGTCGCCGAGCATCTTCTCGTAGTGTGGCGCCGACCAGTCGCGGCGCGTCGCGTAGCGAAAGAAGCCGTCCTCGACGCCGTCGCGCAGCTCACCGGCGGCGATGGCGTCGAGCGAATGCAGGACCATCGCCAGCAGACGCTCGTCGTCGTGGCGGACGCCGGCGGCCAGCAGCAGGCTGAGCGCTTCGGGTTGCGGGAACTTGGGTTCGCCGCCAAGGCCGCCGTGGCGCGGATCGTAGAGCGCCGCCACCTCGTGGCAGACCGCCGCCGCGCCGGCGGCGCCGGCGAGGCTCGCGCCGGCCGGCTCTGGGCGGGCCGCGAGCGCTTCGTCGGGGGCGCCGGTCGCGGCGGCGCCCCCCGCCGCATCGAGCCCGTGCCCGAGGTAGTACTCGCGCACCTGGGCAAGCACCGCGAGAAGCTGGTCGGGCGGCAGGTAGGTGGCGCCCGTCAGGACTTCGCCGGCCGGCGTGAGAAAGGCGATCGTCGGCCAGCCTCCCATGTTGTAGCGGCGGTTGACGTCGGGCCGGCGGTCGTTGTCGACGCGCACGGCGACAAAGCCGTCGGCGATCGCCGCCAGGACCCGCGGATCGGAGTAGCTCGTCTCGTCCATGACGTGGCACCAGTGGCACCACACCGCCGAGATGGCCAGCAGCACGGGCTTGCCGGCCACGCGAGCCGCGGCGAAAGCCTCGTCGCCCCAGGCGCGCCAGGCGATCTCGTGGGCGCGGTTGGCCCGCGGCGAGAACCGAAAGTCGCTGCCGGGATCGGCCGCGGGCCGGCGCTCAGCGCTGTCGTTGTCGACTGGGTCCATGGCTGAAGGTTCTACCCGCGCCGAGGCGGCGGGCTAACCGTGCCGAGCGAAGCTCTCCCCGGCTCCGGCCTCCGGCCCGCGGCTCCGGCTCCCGGCTCCGCGGTGACCCACAGCTCCGGCTCCCGGCTCCGTCGACGACCCACAGCGCACAGCGCGTCGGTGGCGCCTCAGGCGAAGTCGTCGGCGAGCGTGTAGCGCAGGCGCTGCACCTCGGTCCGCGGATCGGTGCTCGAGTAGACCACGATGTCGGTCAGCGGCGGTGCGTACAGGTGGACCGTGATCAGCTCGTCGCCCGACTCGTTGGCGAGCTGATGGATCTCGCCGCGGTCGACCGTCGCGGAGCCGGAGCCGGCGATCACCTGTTCGTCGAAAAGTTCCGCCGGGCCGCGCGGCAGGTCGCCGCTCGCGGCCCCGCCCACCTCGCTGACGCCGCGGCCGCCGTCGCGACGCCGGAACCGGCGCGATGTGAGCTCGCCCAGGTAGAGGCGAGTCACGTTCAGCGAGCCGGCATGGTCGTGGATAGTCGAGGCCTGGCCGGGCTTCCAGCACAGCACGAGGAGCTCGAACTGGGCGGTACGGCAGATGAGGTTGCGAGCGTAATGGTGGTCGCAGAAACGCACATGGGTGCCGATCAGCGCGTCGTCTAAGTCGAGACGCCGCGCCAGCTCGTTGAACTCGCGCTGCGGCATGGTCTGGGTGCCCGTCCGGTTGGTCTCGACGATGAAGCGCTCGAGTGAGAGCGGGACGGGGGTGGAAGCGGTCATGGAGAGCGGTCTCCTTTCGTTCTTCACGCGCCGTGGTGCGGGGCACGCGAGCCGGCGGTGGTCTGCAGCAAGAAGGCCCGCATCGACCGCCGCGTTCCTATGCTGCCCCGCCGGCCTGCCGTGGGGCAACGTTTGGGTTCGTGACCGCACGACGTTCGGGCTTAGAACCGGGGCGACGTTCGGGCTTAGAACCGGGGCGACGTTCGGGCTTAGAGCCGGGGCGGCGACGGCCGGGGAGCGGCGTCCGACGTTGCGGAGGAGAGGCGCCGGCTGGTAGACTTCTGCGTATTCGCACAACCGGATATCCGGATTCATGCAAGGGGCATCGTGGACGCGCGACTCAAGCGCGAGGTCGATCTGCTGCACGCCAACATCTGTCAGGCGCTCGCCGACCCGACTCGCATCCTCATCCTGTACGCACTCGCCGAGGCGCCCCGGCACGTGAGCGAGCTGGCCGACTCACTCGAAGCCCCGCAGTCGACCGTCTCGCGCCACCTCAAAGTACTGCGCGATCGGCGGCTGGTCACCACCGCGCGCGACGGTGCCGGCGTGCTGTACTCGCTGGCCGACGCGCGTGTGATCGACGCTCTCGACCTGCTGCGTGCCGTGCTCATGAGCGCGCTGTCCGAGCAAGGGGAGCTGGCCCGGCGCCTGTCGTAACGCCGCCCAAAGTCCAAAAGGAGTTGCCATGTCTCTTACCACGGCAGACAGGGATCGCCTGAAGAACCTTCTCGGCCCGCGCGTGACCTTCGATCGTCGCGAGCGCCGGCTCTACGGCCACGACATCGCCGCCATGCCGAGCCTCGTGCGCCCGCTGGTCGGCGATACGACGCCCGATGCGGTCGCCCAGCCCACGAGCGAGGAACAGCTCGTCGAGCTCGTGCGCTGGGCGACCGACCGTCGCGTGCCGTTGACTCCGCGCGGCAAAGGTTCGTCGGGCTACGGCGGCGCCATCCCCGTGAAGAAGGGCCTGGTCGTCGACCTCTACCGCATGCGCGCCGTGGCGGCGATCGACCGCGAGGCGCTGACCGCGACCGTCGAACCGGGCATCACCTGGGAGCAGCTCGACCGCGAGCTCGCAGGGCAGGGCCTCACGCTGCGTCTCTATCCGACGAGCTACCCGTCGTCGACCGTCGGCGGCTGGCTCGCCCAGGGCGGCGCCGGCATCGGCTCGTACGAGTACGGCTGGTTTGCCGAGAGCGTCGTGTCGGTGCGCGTCGTGCTGCCGGGCGGCAACGTACGCGAGCTCTCGGGCCCCGACGTCGCCCTGGTCGCCGACGCCGAGGGCACGACCGGCATCGTGAGCCAGGTCACGCTGCGCGTGCGCCTGCTCGAGGCCGACGCCGTCACCGCCGTCGCCTGCGCCGACGCCCGTGACCTGCAGACATTGATCGACGCCATCATCGTCGCCGACCTGCCGATCTGGTCGATGGTCTACATCAACCCGCGCATGGCCGAGATGAAGAATCGCGCCCCGCTGCGCGAGCACAACGGCCACCCGGCCGAGGAGCGCGTCCTGCTGCCGGCCGCCTACATCCTCACGCTCGCCTGCCGTGCCTCAGAGCAGGCCGCGGTGGCCGCCGCCCTGCCCGCGCTGGCGGCGCCCATGCAGGCCGAGATCCTGCCGCAGCGTGTCGCCGAGCACGAGTGGGAGCACCGTTTTCAGCTCATGATCGTCAAGCGCCTGGGCCCGTCGCTGGTGCCCTCGGAGGTCGTCGTGCCGCTCGCCGAGCTGGGCGCCGTCATGGAGGAGATCGAGCACAAGGTCGATCAGCCGGTGGTCAAGGAGGGCGTGATCGTCAGGCACGGCGCTCACGGCCGCCCCGAAGCGATCATCCTGGGCTTCATCCCCTCCGACCAGCGCCGCTTCGACTACAACTTCGTCTTCGGCCTTGTGCTCACCATCATGGACATCGCCAAGGCGCATGGCGGCCGGCCGTACTCGACCGGCATGTACTTCTCGAGCCGGGCCAGCGAGATCCTCGGCGGCGAGCGCGTCAGGGCTCTGCGCGCCTTCAAGCGCGAGGTCGACCCGCGCGGCGTGCTCAACCCCGGCAAGGTGATCGGCAGCGGCGCGCTGGGCAAGGCGCTCTCGTTTGCCTCGGCCTTCGAGCCGTTGATCAGGCCGCTCGGCAACCGCGTCATCGCCAAGGCGGTCGCCAAGCCCGACCCCACGGCGTCGGTGCGCGGCATCCCGGCCGACGTGGCGCTCTACGCCTACTCCTGCTCGCAGTGCGGCTACTGCATCGACCAGTGCGACCAGTTCTACGGGCGCGGCTGGGAGAGCCAGAGCCCGCGCGGCAAGTGGTTCTGGCTGCGCGAGTTGATCGAGGGCCGCGAGGCCTGGAGCCAGGAGATGGTCGACACCTTCATCACCTGCACCACCTGCGAGCTCTGCGACACGCGCTGCTCGGCGGTGCTGCCCATCGAACCGAGCTGGATGAAGCTGCGCGGCCGGCTGATCGAAGACGATAAGCGCATGACGCTGCCGCCGTTCGAGATGATGAGCGCCGCGCTGCGCGACCAGGGCGACATCTGGGCGGGCTATCGCAAGAACCGCGCCGACTGGTTTCCCGAGGACCTGTGGGAAAAGCACGGTCCGCGGCGCGCCGCCGAGACGGTGTACTTCGCCGGCTGTACGGCGAGCTTCGTCGAGCGCGACATCGGTATCGGCACGGTGCGGCTGCTCGACGAGGCCGGCGTCGACTTCACCTACCTGGGCGAGAAGGAGCTCTGCTGCGCGACGCCGATGCTCGTGGCCGGCAAGTGGGAGCAGTTCGAGAGCGTCATGCGCAGCAACATCGCCGCCGTGCTGGCCGCCGGCGCTTCGACGGTCACGACGAGCTGCCCGGCCTGCGACATGATGTGGCGCACGGTCTATCCGCAGTGGGCCGCCAGGCTCGGCATCGACTACCCGATCACGGTCAGGCACTACTCCGAGCTCATCGCCGACAAGCTGGCGGCCGGTGAGTTCGCCTTTCCCGCGACGCCGCCCCGGCGCGACGCCAGCGGCAAGCTCAGCGGCAAGACAAGCGGCAAGGCGGGAGCCGTCGGCGCGGCCGCCGAGGACGCTGCGGACGCCGCGCCCGGCTCGTTTGCCGAGCCCTGTGCGCCGCACAAGACGCGGGTCACGTGGCACGACTCCTGCCACATCGGACGGGCGTCGGGCATCTACGAGCCGCCTCGCGAGCTGATCAGGGCCAACCCCAGCGCCGAGCTCGTCGAGATGCCGTTCAACCGCGAAGAGGCGCACTGCTGCGGCAGTGTGCTCACGCTGCTCAACGACCCCGTCGTAGCCGCCGACATCGGCGAGACCAGGCTGCGCGAGGCCCAGGAGGTCGGCGCCGAGACGATCCTTGCCCTATGCCCCTGCTGCCAGTTCCAGCTGCGGGTGAGCGCCCAGGCCAAGGGCATCGACATCGACATCGTCGATCTGGCCCACTTCAGCGCCGCGGCGCTGGGCTTCGACCTGCCCGACCCCAACCCCGAGGTCCAGCAGCAGTGGGCCGTCTTCGAGGCGATGATCGCCCTCATGAGCCCGCAGGGCTTCGCCGACCTGATGGGCACGATGTGGCCCGAGCTTGTCGACGCGATGCCCTTCGGCATGGGCCCCCTGATGCGCGTCGCGGGCAAGGTGCCGGGCGCGCTCGACCTGATGAAGCCGATGTTCCCGGTGCTGTTCCCGCGGCTGCTGCCGCTGATGATGCCCAAGGTCATGTCGACCATGCTCGAGCGCATCGCCGATCGCGTGCCGATGCCCGGCTACATGGCCGAGCAGATGCCCGGCATGATGCCCGGCATCATGGACAACCTCATGCCCCACA
>PMKK01000033.1:18216-26034 GCA_003157715.1 Actinomycetota bacterium | reverse complement strand
CGCCGGGTCGCGTCGTCCCGCGCCAGGTCGCTCTACTGCTCGGGCCGGACTCGCCGGCGCAGGCGGGCGGCCGTGCGGGCGGCATACCAGGCAGCGACGGCGAGGGCGGCGAGCAGCGCGACGAAGGGAAGGATCGCGCCGAGGCCGATGACGATCGCCTCGAAGCCGGCGACGAGGTGCCGCCACGACGCTGCGAGGGCGGCGACGAAACCGTGCCGGTGACCCGTCGCGTGATGTGCGCCGCGCTCGGTCACCGACACCGTCAAGGTGCCGTAGGCGACCTGCTCGTGCAGCGCCTTGAGCTGGCCGGCGAGCTGCTCGACCTTGAGCTCGGTCGCGTCGATGCGCGCCTGGACGGCGAGCGCCTCGGTCACCGTGTTCGTCCTGGCGAGAAAGCCGAGCAGACGCCGGTCGACCCGGCGCGCCTGATCGAGACGGGCGCGCAGGTCGACGTACTGTCCGGTCACGTCGGCGGCGCTGGTCCGCACGCCCTGCACGCGGCCGAGCGCGCCGAAGCGCTGGATCGCGACGTCGTAGGCGCTGGCCGGGATCCTCACCGTGATGTCGGCGAACGGGGCAGCCGTGCCGTCCGTGCTCGAGACCTGACTTGTCAGCACGTAGCCGTTGTAGCCGCTGGTAAGGCCGTCGATGCGCGCGGCGGCCTGCGGCACTTCGCCCGGCGCCACCGTCATGCTCATCTCGCCGGTGCGCACGAGAAAGCGCTGCGGGTCGAGAGGACTGACGTCACTTTCGACCTGAGGCGCGGGGGTGGCCACCGCCACGCTCGCGACGCTACGCGACACACCGGCCTCGCCGGCGGCGCTGTCGGAGGAACCTCCCATGCCCGGTCCGCTCTTGCCCACGGTGTCGCTGCCGGTTTGCGCCAGTCCGCTCGTCGCGGCAGAGCCAAAGCTGACGCCGCCGCTGCTGCTGGAGCCTCGCAAGGCAAGTCCGGCGGCCGTGGCGGCGCTGATCAGCAGCAGCGCCGCGGCCACGATGACAAAACGACGGTGATCCATGATACGGGACATCTCGGCTTCCCTTCGGTCGCTCGTACCTGCTCATCCGGGTGGTCGCTTCAGGAGACGCGACGCGCCGGCGGCGGGTTCGCTTTGTCACGGTCTTCACGAGGTAGGTCCTAAAGGCCGCCCGCCGGCTGGGCGATACAAAAGGCATGCTGCCTGTCTGGAGTCACGAGGCTAAGACCTACCGCTGGCCGTATGCCACCATCGCCCTGATCGGCGTCAACGTGCTCGTGTTCGTCTTTGAGCTCTCCGTCGGCGTGCGCTTCGCGCCGTTCCTGCAGCAGTGGGGACTCGTGCCGGCGCGTGTGAACTCCGAGGTGACGGTGCACAACATCCTCACCATCGGGACGGCCATGTTCCTGCACACCGGCTGGCTGCACCTGATCGGCAACATGTGGTTTCTGTATGTCTTCGGCGACGCCGTGGAGGATGCTTTCGGCTGGCGCTGGTTTCTGGCCATCTACCTGCTTTCCGGCTTCTTTGCCAACATCGCCTTCATGGTGGGCACGTCGGGGTCGTCGATCGCCGCCGTGGGCGCCAGCGGAGCCATCGCGGGGGTGCTCGGGGCAAGCCTCGCGCTGTGGCCGACGGCCCGTCTCAAGATCCCGGCCATCGTCCTGATCTTCGTGGTCCTCTACATGTCCTACCTCGTCATGGTCGCCATAGGGATGCCGTCCTGGTCGCTCGGCGGACCGGTCATCTTCGTCGTCTCGACGTTCGCCTCGATCGCGTGGTACGCGGTGGGCCGGCAGCGGCGCACCGGACAGGGATTCCTGCTCTCGATGCTCGCCCTGTGGACGTTGCCGGCCTGGGTCGTGCTCGGGTTCTTCTTCTTGTCGAATCTGTGGAGCGGCGCGCTTTCGGTCGTGAACGCGAACTACGGCGCCCCTGTGGGCTGGTGGGCGCACATCGGTGGATTCGTCGCGGGCGTGGTCCTGGCGAAGCTCATCCCCAACCAGGCCATCGTGTTGAAGAAGCGGGCCCTCCTGGGGTAGGCGCATGAGGGCACCCGACGACATCGCGGAGTATCCATGGCACGGCTGCTGAGCTGTCCGCACTGCCACGCCGAGTTTGGTTTCGAGGAGTGGGCCAAGGCGGCTTCGTGCCCGGCGTGCGGGCGGCGCGTGAGCTTCTTCGAGGCCAGCGGCCAGGCAGCGTCGCAGTCCGTCTCGTCGGCCCCGGCCGAGACCGGCGTGCCGTCCGCGTCGCGCGCATCGGCGGGGACCGGCGCCTGGGATCCGCTGCCGGACATGGATGCGGCGCCGGAGCCCGCGACAGCGCCGGAGCCCGCGGCGGCCGATCGCCCGGCGCCCGGCGTCGGCGACCTGCGCGAGGTAACCGGCTCGGGCGCCGGGCAGGTCGCCGGTAAAGCAAACGGCGCGACCGGCCCGGGCGCCGCCCGCACCGTCGGCGAGGACGGCGGGCCGGACGCCGCACTGGGCGGCTGGACGTGGAGCGCGCCCGAGAGCGCGCCGGCGGCCGCCGACGATGGCGTGCCGCCTCGCGCCGTCTTTTCGCCACCGACAGACGTTGCGTCAGCGGTTGCCGGTACGCCGCCGCCCGCCGCCGTGCCGGCGCCGTCGACTGCCGCGTCGCTGCCGTCTGACGCCGCGCCGCCGCCGTCCGCCGTCGTGCCGCCGTCCGACGCCGCGCCACCGCCGTCCGACGCCGTGCCGCCGTCGTTCGCCGCCGTCCCGCGTCCGGCTTCGTTTTCGGCCGGGTCGTCGGGGTCGCGCGGTCGCGTCTACACGATCGGCGGCAAGGCCCTGGCGTGGAGTCCCGGCTGGACGGTGGTGCTGGTCGTCTGGGCGATCGTAGCCGCGAGCCTGGTCGCGATCCGGGTCGACATGGGCCGTCTGACGGTCATGACTCGTGGCGAGACCGCCGCCATCGCCGCCGTAAAGCAGATCAAGCTGCTCACGGGGGCGCCGACCGAGACGGTGCTGCGCTACTCGGCGACCCACGACCTGAACCTGGAGGGTCACCTCGTCCAGATCAAGCCCAAGAAGGCGCAGATGTGGTACGCGTTCGACCGCTCCTGGGAACATCGCACGTACGTCTACTACGAGCTTCCCGGCACCAGCCTCGTCGGCACCAACGTGGTCCTGTCGTGGAGCGTCACGGACGGCGTGGCCACGGCCGATGGGAGCACCCGGCTGGCGCTCGCCAAGGCCGCGCGGACAATGGCCCATCCGCCCTCGTCGAACTCGGTGCGAGCGGTTCCCGGCATCATCCCGTCGCTGCCGCCCGACCTGCAGTAGGGGCGTCCCTAGAGTCTGCCTTCGTCGTCGGGCGGCGCGAAGCCGCGCCGCAGCGTGTTCTCGGTGACGACCCGCGGCTCCATGAACTGCGGCAGGTAATCGGGTCCGCCGGCCTTGGAACCGACGCCGCTCATCTTGAACCCGCCGAACGGCTGGCGCTCGACCATCGCTCCGGTGATGCCGCGATTGATGTAGAGGTTGCCGACGCGAAACTCGCGCCGCGCCCGGGCGATCGCGGCGGGGCTGCGGCTGATCAGGCCGCCGGTGAGCGCGTAGGAGGTGCCGTTGGCGATCGCCAGCGCCTCGTCGAAGTCGCGCGCCCGGATGACGGCGAGCACCGGGCCGAAGATCTCCTCCTGGGCGATCGTCGCGTTCGCGGCGACGTCGGTGAAGATGTGCGGGCCGACGTAGAAGCCGCCGTCGGGCCAGCCGCCGGGGGGTTCCGGCGTCGCCAGGGCGACCGTCGCCTCGCGGCGGCCCTGTTCGATGTAGCCCTCTATCTGCGCCTTGGCCGCGGCCGTGATGACCGGGCCGAGCCGGGTCGCGGGGTCGTCGGGCGGTCCGACGACGAGACTGCGCGCCGCCTCGACCAGGCGCTCGAGAAACTCGTCATAGGCCGCCTGCAGGACGATCACCCGCGAGCAGGCGGAGCACTTCTGTCCCTGATAGCCGAAGGCCGAGGCGACCGTTTCGAGCACGGCCACGTCGAGGTCGGCATCGGCGTCGACTACGATCGCGTTCTTGCCGCCGAGCTCGGCGATCACGCGCTTGATCCAGGCGCGGCCGGGGTGCTCGATCGCGGCCGCCATGATGTGCATGCCGACCGCGCGCGAGCCGGTGAAGGCGACAAGGTGGACCTCGGGGTGGGTAACGAGCGCCTCGCCGATCTCGCTGCCGGGTCCCATGAGCAGGTTCACCGTGCCGGGCGGCGCTCCGGCGTCCTGCAGGATGCGGGCCAGCCGCGCGCCGATCAGCGGCGTCGGTCCGGCCGGCTTGAACACCACCGCGTTGCCGGCGACCAGGGCGGCGCTCGTCATGCCGGTGAGGATGGCCAGCGGAAAGTTCCAGGGAGCGATGACGGCCGCCACGCCGCGCGGCTGGTAGCTGTAGTGATTGAGCTCGCCCGGCGCGTGCCCCATGCGCCGCGGGGTGTCGATGCGCAGCGCCTCGCGGCCGTAGTACTCGAGAAAGTCGATCGCCTCGGTAACGTCGCCGTCGGCCTCGCGGATGGTCTTGCCGGCCTCGAACGTCTCGAGAGCGGCAAGCTGGGACAGCTCGCCGCGCATGATCTTGGCGGCTTTGAACAGGACGGCGGCGCGCTCGCGCGCCGGCGCGTCGCGCCAAGCCGGAAACGCGCGCCTCGCGGCCTGCACGGCCGCGTCGGCCTGCTCGACGCCGGCCACCTCGACCGTGCCCACCAGGCGCGCCGGACGGGCTGGGTCGACCGAGTCCATGGTGCGCGCGCCGTGCCGCTCGCAGCCGTCGATCAGCAGCGCTTCGCGGCTCGGCTTGCCCGCGGCGGTGAGCCGCAGCGCCGCGAGCGCCGCGCGACGGCTCTCGAGACGCGCGAAGTCGGCGTGGGGCATGTTGGCAAACGGGCCCGGCGCGGCCGGGTCGGTCGCCGCGACGAGCGGCTCGCGCAGGGGCGGCTCGTCGAAGGCCGGCGAGGGCAGCGGGGGCGCGATCAGCTTCTCGACGTCGGCGCCGTCGGCAAAGACGTCGCGCAAGAACGACTCGTTGGCGGTGTTCTCGAGCAGGCGGCGCACGAAGTAGGCCATGCCGGGGATGATCTCGCCGACCGGGGCGTACTCCCGCAGCCGCAGCCCCATGGCGCGCACTGCCGCCTTGATCGGGTCGCCCATGCCGTGGAGCATCTGGATCTCAAAGCCGTCGTCGGGTACGCCGAGGCGGCGGGCGATGGCGATGGCGGCCGCCAGCGAGCGCACGTTGTGGCCGGCGAAGGCCGGGCGCACGACGTCGATGCTCTCGAGCATCTGCCGCGCGAGAAGCTCGTAGGAGACGTCCGAGTCGGACTTGTGCGTGAAGACCGGCGTCGGCCAGCCCTCCTGGCGGGCGAGCACCGTCTCGTAGTCCCAGTAGGCGCCCTTGACCAGGCGCACGGTCAGCGGCCGGCCGCGGCTGCGTCCCCACGCCACCAGCGCCTCGAGGTCGTCGCGGGCGTCGCGCAGGTAGGCCTGCACCACGACGCCGGCCTGGTCGTAGGCGCGAAACTCCTCTTCGTCGAGCAGTTCCGTGAAGACGGTGTAGGTGAGATCGCGGTAGCGGAACTGCTCGAGGTCGAGATTGACGAAGGCGCCGCGGGCCGCAGCCCGGCGTACGACCGGTCGCAGGGCGTCTTTGACCGCGTCGACCGAGCCGCGAAAGTCGAGCGGGTCGATCTGCGAGTAGAGCGAGGTGACCTTGATCGAGACGTTGACCTTGGGCAGCGCCCCCCAGGCGGCGTGGTCGACGGCGGGCGCCACGGGCCAGGAGTCGGCCTCGCGGGTGAGGTCGTCGAGCAGGGCCAGGTAGCGCTGCTGGTAGACGTCGGCTTCGCGGGCGCTGACCGAGGCTTCGCCGAGCACGTCGATCGTGAAGCCGATGTCGTTGTCGCGCAGGGCCTTGAGGCCGGGGAGGGCCGAGCGAGCGTCGCTGCCGAGAATGAAGCGCCGCGCGAACGAGAGCATCTCGGCGCGCACCACGCGGGTGGCGGCCGGTCGCAGCGGCGAGCGTCGGCCGGCGGCGCCGATCGCCAGACGCAGCGCGCGCGGCGAGTCGACGCCCGGCTGCAGGAAGTACTCGCGCAGGTGGCGGGCGATCTCGGCGCCGTCGCCGAGGGTGGGAAAGACGTCGACGAAGCGAAAGAGCTCGACCTTGAGGCGCTCGTCGGCCATGGCCCAGTCCATCATCTCGTCCTGCCAGCGGGTCTGGGAGAACAGTGAGGCGCGTGAACGGTCGACCAGCGCGAACAGGCTGCGGGCCGTCGCCTGTACGTCGGCTTCGAGGGAGAGTGCGTCGGCTGCCGACGACAGCGGTACCGGCCGGCGCTCAGCTTTGTCGGTCGTCAACTGATCCTCCTCGAGAGGGCCGTGGCCCACGATTCTACCAGCGTCGACGACCGCGGCCGTTGCGATACACTACGGCACTGTCCGAACCCGCGGCACCCGAAAGGTGGAGCGTGGACGACCGGCATCGTCACCTGCGCGTCGTGCGGCAAGGACCTCGTCCCGGGCGGCGCGCCCGACGAACGGGAGTCGAGCCAGGAAATGGGGAAGGCGATGGATCCGGCGATCATATGGGACCCCGTCTACACTGAACACGACACCGGTCGCGACCACGTCGAGGCTTCCGATCGGGCGGCGGTGATCGAGGCCCATTTGCGGCAGACCGACCTGTGGCCCCGGCTCCAGGTGCTGGCACCCCATGCCGCCACGGTCGACGATCTGCTGACCGTGCACGGCTCCGCTTACGTCGAGCATGTGCGCGAGGTGTGCGAAAGCGGCGGCGGCTGGCTCGACGCCGACACCTTCGCCTCGGCGCGCAGCTTCGAGGTCGCGCTACTGGCGGCCGGCGGGACGCTCGACATCGCCGCGGCCTGGGAGCGCGGCCTGGCCCCGTTCGCGCTCGTGCGTCCGCCGGGCCACCACGCCATGCCCGACGAAGCCATGGGCTTCTGTCTGTTCGACAACATCGCCATACTGGCGCGCCGGCTGCTGGCCGACGGCTTCGAGCGGGTGCTCGTACTCGACTGGGACGTGCACCACGGCAACGGCACCCAGGCGATCTTCTACGACGAGCCCCGCGTGCTGTTCATCTCACTGCACCAGTGGCCGTTCTTTCCGGGGACCGGCTGGTATTCGGAGTGCGGCGCGGGTGCCGGCGAGGGCTTCACCGTGAACGTGCCGTTCCCGCCGCGCACGACCGACGGCGACTACGTGCACGCCTTCGAGGCGCTGATCGAGCCGGTCGTCGCGCAGTTCGCGCCGCAAGCCGTGCTGGTCTCGGCAGGCCAGGACAGCCACGTCGACGATTCTCTGGGGGCGATGGCCGTCACCGAGTCGGGTTTTGCCCAGATGGGGGCTCGGGCGGCCGCCCTGGCGGCCGGCGCCCGCGACCGCCTGGGCCTCGTGCTTGAGGGCGGCTACAACAAGATCGCGAGTGCGCGCGCGGTCGAGGCCACGCTGCGGGGCATCGCCGACCGTGACGCGGCGCCGGTCGGCCCGCCGAGCGACCACGGCAAGGTCGTGGTCGCCAAGGCGGTCGAGACGCAGCGCCGCTACTGGCGGCTCTAGGGCGGGAGGGCGCGCCGGGGATTGCCGGCTCGAGCCCAGACTGCAGTCTGTCAGGGGTGCTGCCGACACACTAGTGAAGGAGTCGGACCCCCTAGTCGAGAACAGGGCCCGTATGCTACCATACGGGCTCCGGGGGGCCGGCTCTTATGAGCCGGCTTTCATCGTGTAGGAGGTAGGTAAGTGTCGGTCGAAGAAGCGCTCGAGTGCCACGAGTGTGCAGCCGTCTGCGAGAAGGTCGTC
>PMKK01000033.1:0-18151 GCA_003157715.1 Actinomycetota bacterium | reverse complement strand
CAACATGTACTTTCGGCGCCGCGATCGTCGCACCGTCGAGGCCTTCGAAGAGTAGCCGGCACACGCTCCGGGCCTTCGAAGAGTAGCCAAGACGCAGCGCCGACCGTCACCGTCGATGTTTGGCGGCACGGCACCGGCGCGCCACCGGCATCCGTCGACCGGTCGCGCCGTCTGGAAGCGGGTATACTGTCTTGGTTGATCGACCGGCCTCTCCGCCGGCCGCTTGCCCGTGGGGGCGAATTGGTTTCGACATGGAGAGACTCCGGTTGGAGCAGCAAGCCGAGGTCCGGTGGCCTCGTTAAACTGCCGGAACAAACCACATGCCGAGAGTAATCTCGCACTGGCTGCCTAAACAGTAGCCACGTCGCCTCTGCCGAGCCCGCTGGCAGTGATGCGGCGCCGCTAGCGGGCTAGGGACCGGCTGGTCCGCTCTGTCCGGCCGCGACCGAAGCAAACCAGAGCTGGCAAGCCAGATCCGGCCGACGCGGAGCTGGTGCGCGAGATGAAATGCGCCGGCTAAGCTTGTAGAGACTCCGCCAGGGCCTCCGTGGACGCGGGTTCGAGTCCCGCCGCCTCCACCAACGTCGTCGTTCCGACGGCGCCCCTCCTCGTGCGACAAGCCGCTTTTCGGTCTCCTCCGCCGTTCGCTGAGACCGAGCGTATTGACGCCGCCGCGCAACCGCCTGTAAGATAACTAGAGTAAGTTGATTTAGTTAGTCACCAATGCTGCGGTGGTACTCCGGTGGCACGCGACAGCGGTCCTGGACAGTCACCTCCCCGCGCGCACTCCGGAGTGAGGATGCCGAACGTCCCAACATCACCAGGAGGCGAGAGTGGCGGCCTTTCCGGCGCCCAGACCGCCGTGGTCCTCCGGCGGCCGGCGGCCGCCCACACGTCCGACCTTGCGCCTGTCGGGGGCACGCCGCTGGTCCGCTTGCGTCGTGTGGTCCCGGGGGGCGTCGCCGCTCAGATCTACGCTAAGGTCGAGTGGGTGAACCCGGCGGGGTCCATCAAGGACCGTCCCGCCCTGCGCATGATCCGCGACGCGGAGGCGCGCGGCCTGCTGGACGGCACTCGCGGCCTGCTCGACTCGACCAGTGGCAACACGGGGATCGCGCTCGCGCAGATCGCCGCGGGGCTGGGCCACGTGGTCACGCTTTGCCTGCCGGCCAACGCGAGCCACGCTCGTCAGCGCCTGCTGCGCATCCTCGGCGCCCGCGTCGTCCTGACCGACCCGCTGGAGGGCGACGACGGCGCGCGCGCGGTGGCAAAGCAGCTCGCCGAGTCGCATCCGGACCGCTACATCTACCTGGACCAGTACAACAACCCGATGAACTGGCACGCGCACTACGAAAGCACCGCGCCCGAGATATGGGAGCAGACCGGGGGTTCCGTGACGCACTTCGTGGCGATACTCGGAACTGGGGGTACGTTCACCGGCACGAGTCGCCGCCTCAAGGAGTTCGATCCCCGCATCACCTGTGTCACCGTCCAGCCGAACCTCGCCTACCACGGCATCGAAGGCGCCAAGCACTACGCGACCAGCCGCGTGCCGGCCGTGTTCGACCCTTCGCTGGCTGCGCGGCAGATCGACGTGTCGACAGAGGATGCCCAGGTCATGGCCCGGCGCCTCGCCAAGGAGGAGGGCCTGCCCGCCGGCACGAGCGGCGGTGCCAACGTGGCGGCGGCGGTGCGGCTTGCCTGCGAGATCGGCGAGGGCGTCATCGTGACCGTATTGCCGGACAACGTGGTCAAGTCGCTCGGCCAGCCCCAGTGGGACGAGGAGGCGTGAGCGTGCGTTCGCTCGCGCCGCTGCCCGCATCGGTGGAGACCGCCATACGCCGTCACTGCGAGTCGGCATACCCGCACGAGGCCTGCGGCTTCCTGCTCGGACCCGAGCCCGGGATGTCCGCCCCGTGCGTGGTAGTGGAGGCCGTGGAGGCGCCCAATGAACACGACGGCGACCACGCGCGCAGGTACGAGATCGCGCCGGAGGCTCAGTTGGCGGTCGCACGGCATGCCGAAGCTCGCGGGCTCGAGGTCGTCGGTTACTACCACAGCCATCCGGATCACCCGGCCGTCCCGTCCGACTACGACCGCGAGCACGCCTGGCCGGGCTATGTGTACCTCATCTGCGCCGTGGAGGCCGGGGCCATGGCGCGCCTCGGCGCGTACGCGCTAGACGAGGCCACGCGCCGCTTCGAGCGGCTCGAGGCCGGGGTAGGCTCGGTCGCGTCACTTCAGGAGGCAACGAGATGAGCGTCTTTGTAGGTATTCCCACTCCGCTGCGGCGTTTCGCCGACGGGCAGAAGAAGGTCGAGGTCGAGGGTGCGAACGTGAGAGCGGCCGTCGACGCCCTCGTGGAGACATATCCCGACCTGCGCGTCCAGCTCTTTGACGATGACGGGACGCTGCGACGGTTCGTCAACCTGTACGTCGGCGAGCAGAACGCGCGGCAACTCGCGGACTCTCTCGAGGAGGTCCCCCTCGCCGACGGCGCCGAGCTTACCATCATCCCGGCGATCGCCGGCGGCCTGCCGGGCCCGCCCGCATGAGCGACACGAAGCTCACGCGTGAGGAGGTCCTGCGCTACAGCAGGCACTTGATCATCCCCGAGGTCACCATCGAGGGCCAGAAGCGCCTTAAAGAGGCGAAGGTCCTGTGCATCGGTGCGGGCGGGCTGGGTTCGCCGCTCGCGCTCTACCTGGCCGCGGCCGGGGTGGGCACCCTCGGCATCGTGGAGTACGACACAGTCGACCTCACCAATCTGCAGCGTCAGATCCTGTACTCGAACGCCGACGTCGGCCGGCCAAAGCTCGAGGCCGCGAAGGAGCGGCTTGCCGGCCTCAACCCCGATATCGAGATCGTGACGCACTCCACCCAGCTGGCGAGCTGGAACGTGCTCGACCTGTTCGCGGACTACGACATCGTGGCCGACGGCACCGATAACTTCCCGACGAGGTACCTCGTCAACGACGCCTGCGTCCTGCTCGGCAAACCCAACGTGTACGCCAGCATCTTCCGCTTCGACGGGCAAGTGAGCGTCTTCGACGCAAGGCGAGGCCCGTGCTACCGTTGCCTGTTCCCCGAGCCCCCGCCGCCCGGCCTGGTGCCGTCGTGCGCTGAGGGCGGCGTGCTGGGCGTGCTGCCGGGCATCATCGGCTCGCTGCAAGGGCTCGAGGTCATCAAGCTCATCCTCGGCATCGGCGAGCCGCTCGTCGGTCGCCTGGTCATGTTCGATGCACTCGACTTCTCGTTTCGCGAGATCAGGGTCGAGAAAGACCCGGAGTGCGCGGTCTGTGGCGCTCACCCGACCGTCACGGAGCCCATCGACTATGAGGAGTTCTGTCAGATCAGGGGTGTTGAGAGCGACACCGGCGGCGCCAACGTGCCGCTCATCACTGCCGAAGAGGTCAAGCGGCGCCTCGACGGCGGCGAGCGCGTCAACCTGATCGACGTGCGCGAAGCGTTCGAGCACGAGATCGTCGCCATTCCCGGGTCGACTTCGCTGCCGCTCAGCGAGCTCCCTCAGCGGCTGCACGATCTCGACTCGGCCGAGCACTACGTGCTCTACTGCCACCGCACACCGACGAGCGTGCAGGCCTACCAGGAGCTGGCCAGGATGGGCTTCAACCGCCTCGAGGTGCTGGCGGGCGGGGTCGACGCGTGGGCCGAACGCATCGACCCCTCGCTGCCGCGTTACTAGACAAGTCAGATGGGTAGACTCGCAGGCGTTCAGGTCTGTAGCGCGTGCGCTCTCTGCGCTTCTGCTCGTTCGGAGCCATTCATGCGGCTCAGGTAGCCGCTGACACTAAGCAAGAGTCAAGGAGGCAGCGCTATGCCCAATGAACCCCGTCGCGTGCTCGGCGATCTCGCAGCACGGCAGCTCGCCGAGGTCCACAAGACACCGGTCCAGACCCAGGTCATCACGCCGAGGTGGCTCCCGAGGTTCCTCTCGTGGGTGCCGGTGGAGTCGGGCGTGTACCGGGTGAACCGCGCCAAGGACAGCGGCACGGCCGTCTCGGTCGTCTGCACGTCGAAGACCGAAGAGACCCTGCCTACCGCCTACGTCGATTACGTCGAAAAGCCGCGCGAGTACGTGCTGAGCTCCATCAAGTCGGTGGTCGGCGTGCACACCCGCGTCTCCGACCTCTACGGCGTGCCGTACGACCAGACCGCCGAGCAGCTGCGGCTGGTGGTCGAGAACATGCGCGAGAAGCAGGAGTTCGAGCTCGTCAACAACCAGGACTACGGCCTGCTCAAGAACGCCGCCGCGACCCAGCGCATCCCGACTCGCGAAGGCGCGCCGACTCCCGACGACTTCGACGAGTTGCTCACGCTGGTGTGGAAGGAACCGGGCTTCTTTCTCGCGCACCCGCGCGCCATCGCCGCGTTCGGCCGTGAGTGCACGCGTCGCGGCGTGCCGCCGGTGGTGGTGACGCTATTCGGTAACCCGTTTGTCACCTGGCGTGGCGTGCCGCTCGTCCCGAGCGACAAGATTCCGATCACCGCCGGCAAGGGCCACGCCAAGAGCAGCATCCTGCTTGTCCGCACCGGTGAGGCACGCCAGGGCGTCGTGGGCCTCTTCCAGTCCGGCCTGTCAGGCGAGCAGGGCCCGGGCCTGTCGGTGAGGTTCATGGGTATCGACGACCAGACCATCGCGTCATACCTCGTGGCCCTGTACTGCTCCGCCGCCGTCCTCACCGACGACGCGCTGGCAGTGCTCGAGAACGTGGAGCTCGACCACTACCACGAGTATCCCGAGTCGACGAAATGACCTCGCCGACCGGATCATTCGACGCGGGCCCTCCGGGTACCGGTGACGTCGAGCGGCCGGCGGCGGATCCCGTAGCGGCGAACCTGCTCGACGCAGCCGCGATCGAACGGCTGGCGACCGAGCTCTTCCGCCAGGGCGGGTGGACCGTGGAGGCGCCGGCTGCGCCGGCGGCGCCGGCTGCGCTCGCCGTGCCCATGGCGCCCGTCTCGGCGCCGTCGGCGCAGAGCCCGGACGTGCCTGTGCCGACGGCGCCCTCGTCCGGGCCGGCGCTGCAGAGTCCCGACGTGACGCTGCCGGCAGCGCCCATCTCAGCGCCGCCCGTCGAGAGCCCGGATGTACCGCTCCCGGTGGCGCCCGTGTCCGCGCCGGCGTTCGTTAGTCCGTTCTCGGGGGCGGAGGCGGTTGTGCCGCCGGCCCCCGAAGTCCCGGTGTCGGCTCCGTCCGCCTCTCCGCGGACGGGGTACTACTTCATCGACGAGGCCATCGCGTGGACGCCGGCGGCGGAGGGGCCCGAGGTGCTGTCGCCGCCGGACGCGCCCGTGTCCGAGGCAGCGCCCGAGGTCACGCCCAACTCGGGGCCGTCCGCGAAGCTCCCCGCCGAGTCGCTCGAGTCGGATCCGGCGGTCGTGCCAACGCTCGAGCCGGTGTCCGGACCGCTCGATGTGGCGGCTGTGCGGCGGGAGTTCCCCATCCTCTCGGAGCGGGTCCACGGACGCCGGCTCGTGTGGCTTGACAGCGGCGCCACGTCCCAGACTCCCGCGCAGGTGATCGACCGCGTCTCGTACTACTACGAACATGAGAACAGCAACGTCCATCGCGGCGCGCACACGCTCGCGGAGCGTTCCACTGCCGCTTACGAGACCGCGCGCGACAAGGTCGCGGCGTTCGTCAACGCCCCGTCGTCGGACGCGATCGTGTGGGTACGAGGGGCGACCGAAGGCATCAATCTGGTCGCGGCCGCCTGGGGCGGGTCGCACGTCAAGGACGGCGACGAGATCCTGGTGAGCCAGCTCGAGCACCACGCCAACATCGTCCCGTGGCAGCTTCTGGCGCGCGACACCGGCGCAAGGCTCGTCGTGATCCCCGCCGACGATACCGGGCAGCTGCGACTGGACGAGTACGACCGCCTGCTGTCGCACCGCACGCGCATCGTCGCGGTGACGGCGGTGTCCAACGCCATCGGCACGGTCACGCCGCTGCGCGCGCTGATCGCATCGGCGCACCGCTACGGGGCGCATGTGCTGGTGGATGCGGCTCAGGCAGTGCCGCACCTGCGCGTCGACGTCCAGGACCTCGACGCGGATTTCCTCGTGTTCTCCGGCCACAAGATGTACGGGCCGATGGGCATCGGGGTGGTCTACGGCAAGCCCGAGCTCCTGGCGGACATGCCGCCCTGGCAGGGAGGCGGCAACATGATCGCCGACGTCACCTTCGAGCGCACCGCCTATCAGGCGCCGCCGGCCCGCTTCGAAGCGGGCACCGGGAGCATCGCCGACGCCGTGGGGCTGGGAGCCGCCGTCGACTGGATGGAACGCATCGGCGTGGAGAACATCGCGAGGCACGAGCACGTGCTCATCGAGTACGCGCTCGAGGAGCTCGCTCGGGTGCCGGGCTTGCGGTTCATCGGTGCGCCGGCCGAGCGCGCCGGCGTGATCTCGTTCGCACTGGACGGGCACAGAGCCGACGATATCGGCAAAGCGCTGGACGGCTACGGCATCGCGGTACGCGCGGGGCACCACTGTGCGCAGCCGATCCTCCGTCGGCTGGGTGTGGAGTCGTCGGTACGGCCGTCGTTCGCCGTCCACAACGACCGCGACGACGTCGACGAACTCGTGTCGGCGCTGTGCGACATCACCGCGAGGAAGGGCTTGTGACCCGAAGACCGTACGTGAGACCCTGAGCTGTGCCGAAGCCGAGCGATGCGTCGCTCCGGCTTCGGTGCAAGGAGAACGCGATGACCGAACACACCACCGCCGGGCTTCGGACGCTCGCTGTTCACGCTGGAGAAGGACCCGACCCGGCAACGAAAGCGTCCGCCCCGAACCTGGTCATGTCGACCACGTTCGTGATCGATCCCGATGTCTCCTTCTCCGCCCAGGAGCTCGTGGAAGACGCGCCGTTTGTCTACACGCGCTGGGGGAACCCGACGGTCGACCAGCTCGAGAGAAAGCTCGCCGGCCTTGAGGCCGCCGGCGCGGCGCTCGCCTTCGCCAGCGGCATGGCGGCCATCGGCGGCCTCTTTCTGTACGCCCTCAAGAGCGGCGATCACGTGATCATGAGCGATGTGTCGTACGCCGGCGCCGCCGAGCTCGCCGATGACCTCTTCCCACAGGTCGGCGTCGAGGTCAGCAAGGTCGACTTCTCCGATCTGCGAGCCGTCGAGGATGCCGTGCGGCCCGCCACCAGGCTCGTCTACGCCGAGACGCCGGCCAATCCCGTCCTGCGTCTTACCGACATTAGAGCCGTGGCCCAGATCGCCCATGCCGGTGGTGCCCGGCTGGTCGTCGACTCCACCTTCGCCACGCCCGTCGCCACGCGTCCGCTCGAGCTGGGCGCCGACTACGTCGTCCACTCGCTCACCAAGTACCTCGGCGGCCACGGCGACGCCGTCGGCGGGGCCATTCTGGGCAGCCGCGAGGACATCGCCGGGATCCGCCAGGGCGTGGGCATCCACATGGGCGGCGTCATCAGCCCGTTCAATGCCTGGCTCATCATGCGCGGCATCGCCACCCTGCCGATCCGCATGCAGGCACACCAGGAGGGCGCCCTGGCGGTGGCGCGACATCTGCAGGACCATCCCAAGGTGACGCGCGTCATCTACCCCGGGCTTGCGTCTCATCCTCAGCACGAGCTTGCCCGGCGGCAGATGAGCAACTTCTCCGGCATGCTGGCGTTTCAGGCCCGTGACGGGGTGCGGACGGCGCGTGAGCTGGCCGAGCGGCTCAAGGTCATCCACTACGCCGTGTCGCTCGGCCATCATCGCAGTCTCGTGGTCTATCTGCCGACGGCCGACATGCTGCGCACGTCCTTCCGCATGACGACCGACCAGGAGGCCTCGTATCGCGCCTACGCGGGCGACGGGATCTTTCGCTTGTCGGTGGGCCTTGAGGATCCCGAGGACCTCATCGACGATCTCGACCAGGCGCTGGGGTAAGGGCCGGCCCCGGCCGGCCCCGAGACCACTCCGTGGCCGCCTGTCGCGGCCCGGAGCGTCCCAGGTTGAGCCGGGGCGCGCGCCGGCTTGCCTTCGCGCCACGGGTCACCGATAATCGCGCCATGCTGATTGTTGATCTAACAGGTCAGATAACACGTATTCATTTCGCCATGCGCGGCGGCGGCTGATCGCATGGCGAGAGCCACACTCGATTACCTGTCCGACGCTGAGCGCGCTTTCGTGCATGAGCAGACCGTGCGCGTGCTCGAGGAAGTCGGCGTCGCCTACAACACCCCTCTTCTGACGCCGCTGCTTCTGGGGGCCGGGGCCGACGTCGACGCCGAGCATCTCACCGCGAGACTGCCGTGGGATCTGGTCGAGCGCTGCCTTCAGACGGTCCCCAGCGAGGTGCTCCTCGCCGGACGTGACCCGGCCTTCGACTGCCGCCTCGACGATGACGGCATCCTCTACAGCAGCGACGGAAACGCCACCCACATGCTCGACGACGCTACCGGAACGCGGCGCCTCGGCGTGCGCCGCGACCTGGCGCGGATGATGCGCCTGTTCGACGCCCTGCCCGAGATCGACTACGCGCTGGCGACCATCATCCCCAGCGACATCGAGACCGAGGCGGCCGCCCTCGAGACGGTGCTCCTTGGATTCGAGAACTCCCGCAAGCACCTGCAGGACGCCGCGCGCACCCCCGAAGAGGTCCCCGCGCTCATCGAGCTGCTCGAAGCGATCGCCGGCGCGCCGCTCTCGCAGCGCCCGATCTACTCTGTCTACAACTGCACCGTGGCGCCGCTGCAGCACGACCGCGCGACGACCGAGGCTCACATCCTCCTGGCTCGTGCCGGCGTGCCGGTGTTCGTCTTTCCCATGCCGCAGATGGGAACGACGGCACCCAAGAGCGTGCTCGGCACGAGCATCGTCAATCTCGCGGAGCTCCTGAGCGCCGTCGTGCTGTTCCAGCTTGCGGCGCCCGGCTGCGCGATCGTCTCCACGGTCGGCGGCGCCGCGACGGAGATGCGCAGCGGCGCCTATCTGGCGGGCGCGCCCGAGGACTGTCTCATCAACGTCGTCTGCATCGAGATGAGCCATTTCTACGGCCTGCGCGCCCAGGGTAGCGCCGTCACCTGCGACGCGCACGGCTGCGACATGCAGGCGGGCGCCGAGGGCGCGCTGACCGGGATGGCGTGCGCCCTGGCCGGGGCCGAAGCCATCCTCGCCTTTGGGCTGGTCGACAGCGCGCAGACCGCGAGCCTCGCCAAGACGGTGCTCGACGCCGACACCGTCGGAGCGATCCAGCGCTTCTCGCGCGAGGACCCCGTCAATCAGGCGACAGCACTCGTCGACGACATCATCGAGGCGGGCATCGGGGGTCAGTTCCTGACGCGCAAGAGCTCGCGGCGCGGCGGCGGCGCGGGCGATCTCTGGCTCCCGCGTTCCTGGTCGCGAAGTCCGATCGAACAGCACGCCGGCAGCGATCTCGTCCGCGGGGCCGCGGCGCGCGCCGAGGACCTCATCTCCGCCAGCGACGTCCCTCCGCTTCCGGACGAGGTGCGCAGGCTCGCTGAGAGCCTCATCCGTGGCCGCCTGGCGTCTGTCGCCTAGGCCGTCGATCGACTTCGNNGTGACTTCGTCGCGCGCCTAGTCTCAGCGAGGCGTCCGATGCGGCTTGCATCGGCTGAGTATGTAGTTAATCTGATAATTCTGATAGTTTAACTTGACAATAGCGCGGCACCCGCTTAATGTCCCGAGCCGAGGACGTGCAGTCGACAGCCCCGCGGCTGTCTCACGCGGGCTTGGAGGTGCCGCTTGGAACGCAGGATCAGCACGCGGTTGGGAGATGGATCACTCGTCGAGATGACGCCGAGTGAGATCAGGGCCGACCTGATCGCCGGGTCTGAGCTCGGCGCCCTGCGCGCCAAGGCGTCGCGGCTTGACGAGAGCGAGCTCGACCACCTGCTGGACATCTTCAGCAGCGAAGCCAAGTTCACTGCCGTCGACATGGGCAGCGAGGTCGTGCTCAGCATCGACGGCTCCGGCAATCTCGACTCCTGCAGCCGCGTCGACGAGCTCATCAGCTACCAGAACCACCGCGGCGCCGACCTGCTCGAGCTCTTCACCCTCGACTACTCGTACAAGGCGGTCAAGACGATCCTCTCCTACGAAGCGCAGACGGTGAAGAACGCGCAGCTGAACCTCATCGCTCCGCTCCAGTACGGAGCCATGCCCGACCTGGGCCGCTACTCGATGCCCGACGGCCCCATCCCGAACTGGTCGGAGCTGCTGCCCCTCGGACGCATCGACGAGGCGCGCGACGCCCAGGTCGCCGCGGTCGAGTACGCCGTCGCCGACATGGTGTTCGTCGCCGACGGCATCTGGGAGGCCGGCGCCGACGGTCTCGACTTCGACACGGCCGGGGCCGCGGGCGACGGCGACCTGCTGGCCACGCTGACGGCCATCGAGACGATCAAAGACAAACACCCGGACATCGGCATCGAAGTGGGCATGGCCAGCGAGTTCGTGCTGGGCATGCACGGAGGACTTACCTACAAGGGCGAGCGGCTCGCCGGCATGTGGCCCAAAGACCAGCTACGCATGGTCCAGGCGGCCGGCGCGACCATGTTCGGGCCCGCGGTGAACGTGAACACCACGAAGTCGGTGGCCTGGAACGTGGCGCGCACCTGCGCCGTCATCAAGCCCTGCATGGAGATCGCCGAGATCCCCGTGCATCCCAACGCGGGCATGGGCGTGGGGGGCATACCGATGAGTCCGTACCCCGCGATCGACGCCGTCTCGCGGGTGTCGCGCGCCCTGGTCGACATCCTGAATTGCGACGGGTTGTAGGTAGGCGTCGGTGACCCGCTGGGCATGGATATCAGCCATGCGCTCGCTTCGGGCATGTGCGGAATGCGGACCGCCGGAGATCTGGTGGCTCGCATGCAGATGACCCGGGGCATGCGCTTGAGAGAGGCCAGAGCCCACGTTGCCGGCAAGCTCGGCGTCGGGGTCGGCGACCTCGCCGATCCCGCCGCGATGCACGACGTGCGCCGTGACCTCGGTCTCGGCAGGATCCCGGTGCAAGAGCTCACCTACCCCGGCGAGCCTGGAGCGATGGCGGCAAAGTTCCACATCGCCGACGTGCTCGACGTGCCGATCAACTCGGTCACCCGGTTTGCCGAGCATGCCGGGATCGCCCGCAACGGGTAGCTGAGCGCAAGGCAACCCCACGACCGGCCCGCAGGTCTCACACCGGTCAACGTGACAAAGGAGTCACCCATGGCAGCAGACAGAGTGGCGCGGGGCGGCAGCGCGCACCAGGACCCGCACGCGATGCGGCACGAACGCACCAAGCTGCGCAAGGTGCTCAAGCGCTTCGACCTGATCTGCTTCACCGTCGTGGCCTTCGTCAGTGTGGACACCATCTCGTCGCTCGGCGCCTACGGTGGCGGCCAGGTCTTGTTCTGGATGGTCGCTGCGGCGGTGCTCTACCTTCTGCCCAGCGGACTCATCACGGCCGAGCTGGGTTCGACCTTCCCGGTCGAGGGCTCTCCCTATGCGTGGACCCGGATGGCCTTCGGGCGCCTGTCCGGATCGCTCACCGCGGTCTTCTACTGGATGGCGAACCCCACCTGGGTGGGCGGCACGCTGTCGGCGGCGGTCGTCGCCACCCTGTCGAGCGGGCTGATGTTCAACCGGGCGAACGGGTTCGGCACGGTGTGGTCGATCGTCATCGGCCTCGTCGTCGTCTGGAGCATCGCGGGCGTCTCCATCGTCGAGTTGCGATGGGGCAAGCTTGCCGGCACGATCGGCACGTTCGTCAGGGCGGCGGTGGTCATCGTCTTTCTCGGACTCGTGGGCTGGTTTCTCATACGGCACGGCAAGCCGGCCGGCACCGTGACCTGGGGCAGCCTCAAGCCGTCGCTCACTGGTTTCCTCGCCGTCTTCGCCCTGCTGCAGTTCAACTTCGTGGGGTTCGAGCTCTCCAACTCCGCGAGCGAGGAGATGCGCAACCCTGAGCGAGACGTGCCCGCCATGATCGCGCGGTCCGGCGTCTGCATCGTGCTCATCTACGTTGCGCTCACCTTCGGCGTGCTCCTTATCATCCCGGCGAGCGGTCTCTCCAACGTCTCCGGTTTCGTCGACGCTTACAGCGCGGTGAGCGGCGTGTTCGGCGCCGCCAGAGGGTCGGTCGGCTGGGTCATGGGGATCCTGATCATCCTCGTCACCCTCACGGCCGGCGGCGTGTGGATCCAGGGCTCGGCGCGCACGCAAGCGGTGGCTGGTCTGGACGGAGCGGCGCCGCTCGCGCTGGGCAGGTTCTCGAAGTCGGGCACGCCGATCGCCATGAACCTCGCTTCGGGGATCGTCGCGTCGCTGTTCGTGATCGTGGTCTTCGCCTTCGCAAGCGGCGGCCTGGGGACCTTCTTCGCCGTCGCGCTGTCACTCACGGTCTCGCTGACGGCGATCTCCTACGCCTTCATCTTCCCGGCCGTGATCGTGCTGCGCAAGAAGTATCCCGACAGGGCGCGTCCCTACCGGATCCCCGGGGGCACGATAGCGCTGTGGGCCTGCGTCATCTCGACGGAGTTCGTCATCGCCGTCACGACGCTGTCGCTGCTCTGGCCGGGGCTCATCGACAACATCCTGGGGCGCAGCTACTCGATCACCGACACCTGGGGCACCTCGCGCCTGTTCTTCGAGTCGGTCACGCTGGGCAGCTTCGGCGTGATCGTCCTGACGGGCCTCGCGTTCTACTGGATCGGCCGGCGCAACGTGGCCAAGGGCATCGTCGGCGAGAACGATCTGCTGGCGCTCGAGCAGCCGGCCCCGGCCCCGACACCGTCGGCGGCCGAGGCTCCCCTGGCGCAAGTGGCCGGCATACTCTGAGGCGGCAAACAGCGGGAACAGGTGGGATGGGCCACTGGCCCTGGAGCTCGCTCCGAGTCTGGTCAACGTCAATGCGATCCGTGCGTCCGATATCATGTCGCCCATGCTCGAAGGCCAGGCCCGCAACTACGCCTCCGATCGGCCACTGACTACCGGCTCTGTCTGGATCGGTCGCTGACGTTTGATCGCTGACGCTCGATGATCGCTCTGCTGGGAGGGCTCGGGGCTGCCCTGACGTGGGGAGCGGGCACGTTCTGCTCGGCTCGCTCCAGCCGCATCATCGGGGCCGCGTCGGTCGTGGCCTGGGTGATGCTCGTCGGGCTGGTTGCGAACCTCGCCGTCATCGCGGTCGGTCCGGCGCCCGGCCCACTCGGTGTCGTCGACATCGCGTGGATGCTCGTGGCCGGCTTCGGCAACGTCGCAGGGCTGCTCCTCGAATACTCGGCGCTGCGGCGCGGCAAGGTGGGCATCGTCACGCCGATAACCTCGACCGAGGGCGCCATCGCAGCGCTGCTGGCCGTGGTCACCGGCGAAGCTCTCGGTGTCGCCCGGGCCGCGGTTCTGGCGATCGTGGCGCTGGGCATCGTGCTGGCGGGGGCGGCCCCCGGGGAGCCGGCGCCGGGCCAGCGCAAGTCGGCCGCGTTCTGGTTGGCGGCCCTGGCGGCGCTGTCGTTCGGCATCAGTATCTTCGCCACAGGCCATCTCAGCGCGTCGCTGCCCGCCGGCTGGGCGGTGCTGCCGCCGCGCCTCGTCGGCGTGGTAGCCGTGACGATCCCCCTGGCGATGTCCCGGCGCCTCAAGCTCGCTCGAACAGCACTCCCTCTGGTGGTGACCACAGGGCTCACCGAGGTGCTCGGTTTCGTCTGCTTCGCCGTCGGCTCGCGCGATTCGGTCGCCGTGGCCGCCGTCCTCGGGTCTCAGTTTGCCGTCGTCGCCAGCGTGGCCGCCTACGTGTTCCTGCGCGAGCGGCTGACTCGGCTGCAACTGGCCGGCGTCGTCATGATCGTGGTCGGCGTCGCGGCTCTGACGGTGGTCACGGTCGGCTGAGCCCAAGGCAGCGGCGCGGCGCCCCGCGGCGCTCCACGATGCACGGCCCTCTCGCCGGTATGTCTCTCTCGCCGGCTTTCGGATTTCGTCGGGCGGTCAGTCACCGGCGAAGTCGGGCAGAATCACCGCATGGACGATCACCAAATGGATGGCGCTCCCCAAACGGGCACGTCGCTTCTCGGGCGCACCGCCTGGGCGCGCAACCTGCAGACGCCGCTGCGCGAGTTCCTGCGTACCGAGACCGGTGGCGCGGCCTTCCTGCTGGCCGCCACGCTCGCGGCGCTGGTCTGGGCGAACGTCGACGCGGCCTCCTACGAGAGCTTCTGGAGAACGCGGTTGTCGGTCGCGCTCGGAGGCTGGGGCGTCTCACAGGACCTGCGCCACTGGGTGAACACGGGGCTCATGACGTTCTTCTTTTTCGTGGTGGGGCTCGAGGCCCGCCGCGAGTTCGACATGGGCGAGCTGCGCGAGCGGCATCGGGTCATGCTGCCGCTGCTGGCGGGCGTCGCCGGCATGGCCGCCTCGGTGGCCGTCTTCGCGGCGCTCAACGCCGGCCACGCTTCTCTGCGGGGCTGGGGCGTGGCGCTGTCGACCGACACGGCCTTCGCGCTGGGACTGCTGGCGCTCGTCGGACCGCGCTCGTCGGAGCGTCTGCGGGCTTTCATGCTCACCGTCGTGGTCGTCGACGATCTCCTTTCGCTGACCGTCATCGCGATCGTCTACAGCGGGCACATCGCGATGCCGGCCCTGCTCGTCGCGCTCGCGGTGTGCGGCGCGATCCTCGCGGCGCGCGCCGCCGGAGTGCGCTTTGGGCCGGTCTACGCGGCGCTCGGAGCGGCGGCCTGGGTCGCGCTTCTCAAGTCGGGCGTCGACCCGATCGTCATCGGCCTTACCATGGGCCTTCTGACGGTCGCCTATCCGGCCGGTCGCGGCGATCTGCAGCGCGCCACGAGCCTGTTTCGCCTGTTTCGCGAGCAGCCGACCCCGAAGCTTGAACGTAACGCCCGCGGGGCGCTGCGTTCGGCGATCTCCTCGAACGAACGCTGGCAGCAGCTCTACCACCCCTGGGCGAGCTACGTCGTCGTGCCGCTCTTCGCGCTGGCCAACGCCGGCATCGCCGTCGGCGGCGGCGCCCTCGCCCGCGCCTTCAGGTCGCCGATCACCCTCGGGATCGTGGCCGGGTATGTGATCGGCAAGCCGCTGGGCGTCTTTGGCGCCTCGTGGCTCACGGGGCGGCTGTCCGGCGGCCGCTTGCGGCCGCCGGTGGGCTGGGCCGCCGTGGCCGGAGGTGGCGCCGCGGCGGGTCTCGGCTTCACCGTGTCGCTGCTGATCGCCGACCTCGCCTTCACGGGGCCGGCGCTCGCCGACGCCAAGGTCGGCGTTCTCACGGCGGTGCTGGGGGCCTCGCTGCTGACCTGGTCGATCTTCCGCGTGACGGCTCTGCTGCCGCGCCGGGCCCGGTTTCGCGCGCTGCTGGGGACCGCCGGGGTGATCGAGGACCTGGCCGTACCGGTCGACCTGCGGCGCGATCGCGCGCGCGGCCCAGCGGGCGCGCTGGTCACGCTCGTCGAGTACGGCGACTTCGAGTGTCCCTTCTGCGGTCTGGCGGAGCCGGCCATCCGTGAGCTTCTGAGCGAGTTCGGCGACGTGCGCTACGTCTGGCGGCACTTGCCGCTGAACGACGTCCACCCGCTGGCGCAGGTCGCGGCCGAAGCGGTCGAGGCCGCCGCCGCGCAGGGCGCTTTCTGGGAGATGCACGACGTGCTGCTTGACCACCGCGGCAACCTGACCGAAGCCGATCTCTACCGTCACGCCGATGAGCTGCGGCTCGACGGCGAGCGCTTCGCGGACGACGTTCGCCGGCGTGCCGGCGATGCGCGCATCGCCGAAGACGTCGATTCGGCCGACCTGAGCGGCGTGGCCGGCACGCCGACGTTCTTCATCAACGGGCGGCGACACTCAGGCCCGTACGACGAGACCACGCTGGCGAAAGCCGTGAAGGCGGCAGGCGCCCGCGCGATCGTCGCCGCCTGAGTTGAGGCCCTCGGGAAGACACCCTCGACTACCCCCGTGGTGACAGCCCAGACTCCCACTCGGGGGTGACGACCGAGACCCTGCGACTCGGGTACAGTTCACAGGAAACGCCCAGGTGGATCGTGTCGTGACGTGCCTTTGAGCACCGTCAGAAGACGGCGCCCGCGGGGCCACCACAAGGAGGCTCGCCAGATGAGCGACGTTGGTCAGCAGGGGATCGAGATAGTGCCGGAGGCATGCGAGCGGCCGCCGGCGACGCCGGAGCCCGTCGCCGGCGCCCCCGCCGTCGTCGTGGCGCGTGACTTGACGCGCCGCTATGGCACAGGCGACGCCGCGGTCGATGCCCTGGGCGGCATCTCGATCGATCTGGCCCGGGGTCGCTTTACCGCGATCATGGGCCCGTCGGGGTCGGGCAAGTCGACCCTGATGCACGTGCTGGCGGGACTCGACAACCCCACGAGCGGGGCCGTCTGGATCGACGGCATCGAGATCACCGCGCTCAAGGAGCGCCAGCTCACGCAGCTGCGGCGCGACAAGATCGGCTTCATCTTCCAGACCTTCAACCTGCTGCCCATGCTGACCGCCAAGGAGAACCTGGTGCTGCCGCTGACCATCGCCGGGGTCAAGCTCGACGAGGCCTGGCTCGGCACGCTCGTGGACGCGGTCGATCTGGGTGACCGCCTGGGCCACCGGCCGTCCGAACTGTCGGGCGGCCAGCAGCAGCGCGTTGCCATCGCCCGGGCACTGATCAGCCGGCCGGTCGTGATCTTCGCCGACGAANNCCCACCGGCAACCTCGACTCCAAGACCGGGGACGAGGTGCTCGGCCTGCTGCGCCGGTCGGCCGACGAGTTCGGGCAGACCATCGTCATGGTCACCCACGACGCTCGGGCCGCCACCATGGCCGACCGCGTCGTCTTTCTGCAGGACGGGCGCATCGAGCTCGACTGCGGGCGCATGAGCCGCGACGAGATCTACGACACGATCAAGTCTCTCGAGGCCACGTCGGAGCGCGGCGACGGCGGGCCGGCGCGATGATCCGGCTGTCGCTGCGCGACCTGTGGAGTCGCAAACTGCGCACGGCCCTGACCATGCTGGCCATCGTGCTGGGCGTCGCCATGATCGCCGGCACCTACGTCATCACCGATCAGATCGACAACGGTTTTCGCAACATCTTCGAAAAGGCGGCCGCCGGCACCGACGTGAACATCACCCGCAAGGCCGCCTTCTCGGGCTCCAACGTGTTCTCGTCCGGCGGCTCGCTGCCGGTCGCGCTGCTTGGCCAGGTCCGCGCCGTGAAAGGCGTGGCCGACGCGGCCGGCAGCGTCGAGGGCAGCGGCGCCGTGGTCGTGAACGGCAAGTCCGTCTCCACGGGCGGGGCGCCCACGCTCGTCTTCTCCGCGTCGCCGAAGCGGTTCAGCGAGAGCAAGTACATCGTCGGCAGCGCGCCTGTGCGTGACGGCACGGTCGCGATCAACGCCAAACTTGCCACGGACAAGCACCTGCACGTGGGCGACACGATCGGTCTGGGGACCGAACACGGCACGCAGAAGGTCGTCATCTCGGGCGTGTTCGACTTCGGCAGTTCGACGTCGATCGGCGGCGCGACTCTTGTTGCGACGACGCTGGCCGACGCCCAGCGCTGGTACGACCAGGTGGGCCAGTACTCGTCGATCTCGGTCGCCGCCGAGCCGGGCGTCACGCCCGATACGCTCGCCGCTCGCCTGAAGTCGGCCCTGCCGCACTACGCCGAGGTCAAGACCTCGGCCCAGTCCGTGGCCGACAACACCAAGGCGATCAGCGACGCCATCGGCAACGTGCTGCGCACCATCCTGCTCGCCTTCGGCGGCGTGGCCGTGATCGTCGGCGCCTTCATCATCTTCAACGCCTTCTCGATCACCGTCGCCCAGCGCATCCGCGAGTTCGCCATGCTGCGTTCGCTGGGCGCCACGCGCCGTCAGGTGCTCGGCAGCGTGATCGGTGAGGCAGGGGCGCTGGGGCTCGTCGCCTCGCTGCTCGGCATCGCCGCCGGCCTCGGCATCGCCAAGGGCATCAACGCGCTCTTCCAGGCGGTCGGCGCCGATATTCCGACGTCGGGTATCGCTCTGGCGCCGCGCACCGTCGTGATCTCGCTCGTGGTCGGTGTCGGCGTGGCGCTGCTCGCGGCGCTCGCGCCCGCCCTGCGGGCCACGCGGGTACCGCCCGTGGCGGCCCTGCACGAGGGCGCCACGCTGCCGCCGTCGG
>PMKK01000244.1 GCA_003157715.1 Actinomycetota bacterium | reverse complement strand
CCGGCGGCGAGACCGCCGGCGCCGGAGCCCCGGCGGTCACGACGCCGCAGCGCGCCAGCCGCACGCTCGAGCTCGCCGGCGCGGCGTTTGCCGCGCGCGGCCTCGAGGCCGCCTGGGAGCGGGTGATCGCCCTGGTCGTGCAGCCGGGCGTGGAGTTCGGCAGCGACTCCGTCCGCGCCTACGACCGGCCGAAGGCGCGCGCGCTCGTCAAGTGGCTCGAAGGCCGGCGCTCGCTGCTGTTCGAGGCGCACTCGACCGACTACCAGTCGCCCGCCGCGCTGGCCGCGCTGGTCGAAGACCACTTCGCCATCCTCAAGGTCGGACCGGCGCTCACCCACGCCTTCTGCGAGGCCGTGTTCGAGCTCGAGGGCGAGGAGCGCGAGCTGCTCGGCGGCGCCGCAGCCACGAGTGCCGGCACTACGGACGGCGGCGCCACGGAGCCCGGCGGCACGAGCGGCGGCGCCACGGGCCTCGGCGCCACGAGCGCGCTCGACGGTCCCTCGCATCTGCGCGAGACCGTCGAGCGCGCCATGAGCGACGACCCGAGCTACTGGCGCCCCTACGCCGCCGGAGAGAGCGCCGAACAGCGCGCGCTGGCGGCATTCGGCTACAGCGACCGCGTGCGCTACTACTGGGCGCGGCCCGACGTGCGCGCCGCGCTGACCCGGCTGCTGAACAACACCGCGGCGCCACGCGCGACGGCCGCGACGGCCGCGGCCGTCCCCCCCGCGACCCGCATCCGCGACCGCATCGGCGCGGTCATCGGACCCTACGCGAAAGCCTGCGGCGCGCGGTAAGCGCCCGGCCGGCGGTCCGGGCTCGCGGTCCGGGCCTGGCCGAAGGTCTGTGCCAGGCCGGCGGTGAGCGCCTTCAGCTCCTCGGTCCGGGCTCAGCCCGCCGGCGCCGGAGCCTCGATCTCGACCGCCAGCGCCGCGCCGCTCGCGGCGTCGAACACGTGCACCGATTCGGTGCGCAGGCCGAGCGGCAGGATCTCGCCGGGGGCGACGTGGGTGAAACCCTGCAGACGGGCGGCGACGCGGGCCCGCGAGCCGGGCAGCGGCGCCGGCAGGGCGCGATCGACCGCCACCGAGGCGACCTCGCCGGGCACCTCGCCGTACACGAGCGTCTCGTTGCCGAGCTCTTCGACCATGTCGACCGTCATCTCGAGCCGCGGCAAGCCGGCGGCGGCACGCGCCGGCAGCAGGGCTTCGGGCCGAAAGCCGAGCACCACGGAGCCGTCGGGCACGCCCGCGGCGCGCAGCTCGAGGCCGCCGGCGCGCAGCAGACCGCCGGTCATCTCGCCGCGCAGCAGGTTCATCGACGGCGTGCCCATGAAGGCGGCCACGAACAGATCGCGAGGATGACGGAAGACCTCGTGCGGCGTGCCGAGCTGCAGCAGTCTGCCGTCGCACAGCACCGCGATCCGGTCGCCGAGGGTCATCGCCTCGGCCTGGTCGTGGGTCACATACAGGCTGGTCACGCCGACTCGCCGCTGCAACTCCAGGATCTCGGCTCGCATCTGGCCGCGCAGCTTGGCGTCGAGGTTGGAGAGCGGCTCGTCGAGCAGAAAGACTCGGGGCTCGCGCACCAGCGCGCGGCCCATCGCGACGCGCTGCGACTGGCCGCCGGAGAGCTGCGCCGGACGGCGCGAGAGCAGCGGGTCCAGCCCGAGGACGGCGCTCATCGCGCGCACCCGCCGGTCGACCTCGGCCCTCGGCACCTTGTGCTCCTTCAGGCCGAAGGCGAGGTTGTTGTAGACCGTCAGGTACGGATACAGGGCGTAGTTCTGAAAGACCATGGCCACGTCGCGCTTGCGCGGCGGCAGCTCCTGGACTTCGTGCTCGCCTATCAGGATGCGTCCCGACGTGGGTTTCTCGAGGCCGGCCACGCAGCGCAGCGCCGTGGTCTTGCCGCAGCCCGAGGGGCCCACGAGGATCAGCATCTCGCCGTCCTCGATCCGCAGATCGAGACCCTCGAGCGCCACCGCCGGCGGCTTGCCGGCGAAGACCTTGCGCACCCCTTCAAGCGTGACCGTCGCCATCTCCCCTACCTTCCGACCGCTGTCGCGGCCGTCACGCTCGCCGCTCGTGCCGTACCGCCGGCCGTTCGTGCCGTACCGTTGACTGTTCGTGCCGTCGTGTCGGCCATGTCTACCCCTTCAGCCCCTGGGTGGCCAGCGACTGCACGAACCAGCGCTGGGCCACGATGAAGATCGCCAGCATGGGGATCTGCGTCGTGACCGTGCCGGCCATGATCAGCGGCCAGTTGATCGTGTGCGCCCCCTGAAAGGTCATCAGCCCGAGCTGGAGGGTGAAGTTCTTCTCGGACTGGATGGCGATCAGCGGCCAGAGAAAGTCGTTCCAGGTCCACAGCAGCGTCATGATGCCGACCGTGGCGAGCGGGGCGCGCATCGACGGCAGGACCACCTTGACCAGGGTCCCGAGACGGCCGGCGCCGTCGATGCGCGCCGCCTCTTCGATCTCGACCGGCATCGTCTTGAAGAACTGCCGCAGCAGGAACACACCGAACGGGGTGACCAGGTTGGGCGCCATCAGCGCCGGCAGCGTGTCGACCAGGCCCAGGCCGCGCACGATCAGCAGCGTCGGCACCATCACCACCTGGAACGGCACCATCAGGGTCGCGAGGATCACGAGAAAGAGGGCGCCGCTGCCGAAGAACCGCAGGCGGGCCAGCGCGTAGCCGGCCAGGCTGCAGAAGACGAGGTTGGAGATCACCACGGTGACCGAGACGATCGTCGTGTTGGCCAGCCAGCGGCCGAAGGGCGCCTGCGTCCAGGCGTCGATGTAGTTGTGGAACTGCAGGCCGAAATGCAGCCCGAAGGTGCGCGACTGCGCCAGCGTCTGCAGGCTCGTCACCACGAGCCAGAAGAACGGGAACAGCATGACGAGCGCGAGCGGGATCAGCGCCAGATGCCAGGGGCTCGGCCACCGCCGCTTGGCGGCGGTGAGGTCGTCGGGTCTGATGGCGGCTTCGCTCACGGCCGGCCCCTACGAGCGGTAGTGGACGAGCTTGCGACCGACCAGCAGCTGCACGACGGTCAGGGCCAGGATCGCCAGGAACACCACGTAGGCGATCGCCGTGGCGTAGCCCGCCTGGAAGTAGGCGAAGGCCTGCTGGAACAGGTAGTAGACGACCACGGTCGTGCTGGCCAGCGGCCCTCCGCGAGTGATCACGTAGATCTCGTCGAAGAGCTGCAGCGAGTTGATCGTGAGCCAGACGACGAGGAACAGGGTGGTCGGCCCGAGCAGCGGGAACTGCACCCTCCAGAAGGCCCGCCAGCGGGTCGCGCCGTCGATCTCGGCGGCCTCGAGCAGCTCGCGCGGAATGCCCTGCAGGGCCGCCAGATAGATCACGACGGCAAAGCCGAGCCAGCCCCACACGGTCACGCCGACGATGCAGTAGAGCGCCTGGCCGGGGTCCTGAAAGAAGCCCTGCGAGGCCAGGCCGAGCTTGTTCAAAACGACGTTGACGATCCCGAAGTAGGGGTCGAGCAGCCAGCTGAACATGATCGCCGTGGCCACGGTCGAGGTGACCACCGGTGCGAACACGGCGGTGCGATAGAAGCGTATGCCGTGCAGGCGGCGGTTGAGCGCCACGGCGACGGCCAGCGCCCCGAACAGCGTGATCGGCACGAACAGCAGCGTGTAGACCACCGTACGCCGTACCGACGCGGTGAACATGGGGTCGTTCAGCAAGCGGTGATAGTTGGCCAGGCCGACCCACGTGCCGCTGGTCATCAGCGAATTGTTCTGGAACGAGATGATCAGCGCCCAGACGATCGGCGCCACCCCGAACAGGCCGATCAGCACCACAGCCGGCGACACGAACAACCAGCCGGCCACGTGGTCGCTGGCAAAGAGCCGGTCGCGAAACGAGGCGCGGCCCGCCCGGTTCACTGCCTGCGGCTCCGGTTCACGGCCTGCGGGCTCCAGTTCACTGCCTGTGGCTCCGGCTCACTGCCTCCCGGCCCCGGTCACTGTCCCGACGCCAGGATGCTGTTGACCTGCTGCTCGGCGCTGGACAGCGCCTGCTGGGGCGTCATCTTGCCGAGCAGCACCGCCTGGACGGCCTGCCCCAGCGCCTGCGAGATGCGCGGATAGGCGGCGATGTTGGGCCGCGCCTTGGTGACGTTGTCGAGGTTCGCCACGAACACCGCCGACGACGGGAACTTGGCGAGATAGGCCTTGTAGCCGGGCAGCTTGGTCTCGGACTTACGCAGGGGCAGGTGCCCCGTCTGAGTCGCGTACTTCAGATGCTCCTGCGGCGAAGTGAACCACTTGATGAAGTCCCAGGCGCCCTGCACCCGCTGCGCGCCGTTGTTGGTCACGACGTAGTTGTCGGGACCGGCGATCGTGGCGTGGCTCACGTCGCCGGGCAGGATCTGCACGCCGTAGCGCACGCCGGGGTTGATCGACGAGATGTCCCACGGGCCGGTCCAGAGCATCGCGATCTTGCCCGCGTTGAAGACGTTCAGGTAGTTGCCGTTGCCGTTGTCGAGATAGATCGAATGGTCCTGTGTGGCCATGTCGTGAAGCAGGGTCATGGCCTTCAGGCCGGCGGGAGAGTTGAAGGCGGCCTTGCTGTTGTCGGGGCTGAGCAGGTCGCCGTTGGCCTGCCAGAGCAGGGCGAGGAAGCGCCACACGGTGTCCTCGCTGCCGTCGTTGACGTACGCCCAGCCGAACTGCTTGGCCGAGGCGTTGGTGAGCTTCTTGGCCGCGGCGCGGAAGTCGTTCCAGGTCCACTGCGCAGTCGGATACGAGACGCCGGCCTTGTCGAAGAGCTTCTTGTTGTAGACGAGAGCCAGGTTGTCGACCAGCGCCGGCACGCCCAGCACCTTGCCGTTCACCATGGTCGCCAGCCGCACGGCCGGGAAGAAGTCGCTCCAGTCGAAGGCCGGGTCGTTCACCCTGGCGGTGAGGTCGACGACCTGCGGCAGCTTGGCCAGCAGCGCCATCGACGAGCCGTACTGGTAGGCGATGTCGGGCGCCTTGCCGGCCACGAGGGCGGTCTGCAGCTTGGTCAGCGCGTAGTCGTTGTTGCCGGCAAAGACCGCCTTGACCTTCCACGCCGGGTGGGTCGCGTTGTAATCGGCGACCGCCTGGTCGGTGGCCTTGCGCTCGACGTCGGTGTAGCCGTGCCAGATCGTGATGGTGCCGCTGCCGGCCGTGCCCGGCGACGAGCTCGAGCTGGTCGAAGAGCCGCCGCAGCCGGAGGCGAGCAGCGCGCCGGCGACGGCGAGGAGGACAACGGCGACGAAAGCGAGCGCCGCCCTGCAGGCGAAGCGTGAGCGGGTCATCGTGGTACCTCCGTGGCTAGCGAGACGGATGCGGGGCGCGGCGATGCGGCGTGGGGCGATGCGGCGTGGGGCGATGCGAGAGCGGCGATGCGGAGCGCGCCGATGTGGCGTGGGCCGGTCAACTCGTCGGCTCGCCGACAGGCAGGATGACCGAGCGTGTCAGGTTGCGAGGATGATCCTGGTCGAGGCCGCGGTACGCGGCCTCGGCGGCGGCGTAGCGCTGCGCGAGCACNNGCGATGCCGATGGGACCGTGACGGTACTCCATCGCCGGGTAGGCTTCGGCCCAGGCCTGGGCCGACTCGCGCAGCTTGAGCGCGGCCTCGCTGGCAAGGCCGACGGTCCAGCCGCTGCCGAGAAACGTGATCTGGTCGAGCGTGCCCGGCTCGAGCGGGAGGGCGGCGGCGAGGGCCGCCTCGGCGGCCCTCGTCGCCGCCTCGGTGTCGTCGCCCAGCGCTGCCCGCAGCAGGACGAGCGCCGAGGTCGCGAACCGCGTCTGCACGACCGATTCCTCGTCGGCGAAGTCGAGCAGTACCACGTCACGTGCGGCGCGCGCGCACGGCGAGTCGGCGACCGCCGTGAGCAGCACGGACCTCGTGGCCGCCGGCAGCCCCGCAAGCAGGGCCGCGACCTCGGACGTGGTGCCCGACCGCGAGATCGCCACAAGCTCAGGGTAGGAGCGGCTCGCGGGATATTCGGAGGCGGCGAAGGCGTCGGTACGGCCCTGGCCTCCGGCCTCGCGCAAGGCTGCGTAGGACTGGGCGATGTAGAACGAGGTGCCGCAACCCACGACGGCGACGTCGGCGCCTCGCCGGGGCAGCGCCGCGACTGTCTCAGGCTCGGCCGCGAGCTTCGCGGAGCGGCGCCAGCAGACCGGCTGTGACTCTATCTCTGTCGTGGTCCTGTTCATTTGTGACTAGTTTATGGACGAATCAATTACAAAGCAACACCGCCATGTTCCTGTGATACCATCGCCGCATGCGCCAGGAGGAACGCCTCAGCCTGATCCTCGAGCGACTCTCGCAGACCGGCTCTGTGGGCGTGAGCGAGGTCGCCGCCGAGCTCGGCGTGTCGACGGCATCGGTGCGTCGCGACCTGCAGCTTCTCGAAGAGCAGCACCTACTGTCGCGCACCCACGGCGGCGCCGTCGCCAACGCGACCGTCTACGAGCTACCGCTGCGCTACCGCAGCGGCAGCCACTCAGGCGAGAAGCGGCGTATCGCCGCCGTCGCGGCCGAGCGGGTCGACGACACCGTCGCCACGGTCGGCATGACCGGCGGCACGACGACGACCGAGGTCGCCCGCCGCCTGGCCGACCGCCTCGGCCTGACCGTCGTCACCAACGCCCTGAATATCGCTTCAGACCTGGCGCTACACCCCGACATCAAGCTGATCGTCACCGGCGGCACGGCGCGCAGCGAGTCCTATGAGCTGGTCGGCCCCCTGGCCGAATCCACCCTGGCCGACCTGAACCTCGACATCGTGGTGGTGGGCGTCGACGGCATCTCGGTCGGCGGCGGTCTCACGACCTATCACGAGGTCGAGGCCGCCACCAACCGCGCCATGATCGGCAGGGCGCGCCGGGTGATCGTCGTGGCCGACGGCTCCAAGGTCGGCAAGCTGGCGCTGGCACGCATCTGCGACGCCGAGGCGGTCGACGAGCTGATCACCGACGCCAGCGCCGACGCCGCCGAGCTCGCGCGTCTCGAAGCAGCGGGCGTCGCGGTGACGCAGATCTAGACACCCGCGGCACGGCGGCGGCACAGGCGCGGACCTGGATTTTCGCGACCTCGCGGCGACGCAGGCTCAGCCTAGACCTTCGCGATCTGCTCGCCGGTGCGCCGCGCGGGCGCGGGGCGACGCTTGGGCAGATCGTGCGTGAGTATCCGGTACGACGCGGCGAAGACGACCACGGCCACCGCCGCCAGCGACGTCACGATGTAGAGCGGTTTCGACGCCTCGGTGCCGGCCAGGGCGGCGTGCAGGGTCGCCAGCCAGAAGACCGAGTAGCTGAGCAGGTGGACGTCGCGCCACCACTTGCGGGAGAACCGCTTCATGGCCAGCGCGGTGCCCTCGACGGCGACCAGAAACCACAGGGCCACGACGCCCGCCGCGATCGCCGTGGGCCGCCAGGCGCTGGCATACGGCACGAAGACGTCGAGCACGCGAAAGTGCGCGTTGCCGTCGGCCAGAACGGCGGCCACGTGCCCGACGATGAAAAAGACCGTGAGTCCGCCGAGCCAGCGGTGCATGGCCAGCAGCCACGGCGCCCGCCGGCGCCTGGGAAACAGGTCGGTGGACAGGACGATCCCCCACAGCACCGACGCGGTCAGCATGAGCCAGGCCACGATGCCTGAGGCCCGACAGAGAAACCACCAAGTCTCGGCGTTCATGCCACGTTCCTTTCGTTGTGCCCGGCGCCTCGCAGGGCCGGGCTTGCGACACTAGTCCCGTCCAGCGTCGTGGCGACGCCCTCGAGCCCGTACCGGTCGAGGTAGTCGAGCACGTGCTCGCTTCCGCCCAGAAGCGCGGACGTGGCGTGCGCCTCGGCCTCCCATCCGGCCCGCGCGACGACGGTGACGGCGGCAAGATCGGTTGCTGAACAGGTCTGGGTGAGCGGGTCGAGAGCGTGGTGGCGGCGATCGCCGTCCTTCATCCAGGAGCGCGAAACGGTGCTCGAGGTGGCGACTCCGCCGGCTCCGAGCGCCAGTGTCGCGAGACCGCGAGAGGAGTCGAGCGGGTGTTCGACGGCGACGTGCCAGCCGGCCGTCGTAGGCGGCGTCCCGGCTGCCGCGAGGTCGCCGCCAACGCCGACCAGAGCGCCGGCCGTACCGCTCGCGAGGAGCTCGGTGACGATCATGTCGGCGGCCAGGCCCTTGCCGATCCCGCCCGGGTCGAGGCCCACACCCGGGGGCACCAGAACGGCAGTCGTCGCGGGGTCGATCGCCACGTCGCCGATCGTGTGCCCGCCGGACGGCCGGCTCACGGGCCGGCTGCGTCTGCCCGACCCGTCGACGCTCGTCGAGTAGCCGGCCGCTATGATCGCGGCCAGCATCGTCGGATCGTAGCTGCCCTCGGTCATCCGCCAGGCCTCCTTCATCGTGTCCAGAAGGACGATCGTGTCCGGCGACACGAGCACGAGGCCTCCCGCCGTGGTGTTCAGCCGCGAGACGTCGCTGTCCGGCAGGAACCGGCTCCAGCGTCGTTCCAGGTGCGCGAGGCGCTCGCGGACGTAGCGCTCCGCACCCTCCGCCGGGTCGACCAGGACCACGTGCGCGTCGCTGGCCATGACCCGGAACCTGAGCTCAGCGACTGCCACTGGTGCTCGCCACGGGCGCGGCCGCCGGCGCAGGCGCCGGCGCGGACACCGACACGGACGACTGCCCGGATGAATACGAAGAGCTGGACGACGAGGCGGCGTAGCCCGCGGAGCCGCCCGACCCCGCGGATCCCGCGGTCGCCGCCACCTTGACGGTGTGCACCACGACGCGGGGCGTCAGGACGATCGGCCGGCGTGATGCCACGGCGGCGGTTTGACGGGCCGGCGACCCGGACGCGCGACCGGGGGTCACGGTCGCCCCCGTGGCGGTCGCCACCGAGGTGGTGCCGGCAGGCTGGGCCCGCCCGGTCATCTCCAGGCCGCTTGCCAGGCCCAGCATGGCCGCGACACCGATGCCCGCCGCCGCGATCCGCGACGCGCGGGCCGGGTGCCTGGACCGGGCTCCGGGCTCGGCGAGGTCCCTGAAATCTCTGTCGGTGCGAACCGCCCGTTCCCCGGGCGCTGCCGCGATATGAAGTCGTGTCGAGTCAGTCATCGGCTGCCGCTCCTTGGCTTTGATCGTCGCCGCCATGCGCGGCCGGCGTTGGGACCGGCGCGGACGCCGGACTGGCTGAGCTTGTCGTCGCGGCCGTCGAGGCGCTCACCGGGGTCACGTACCGCGCCGCCGGGGTCGTGGCGGCGATCGCCACGGAGCCAGAGGGCACGATCCTGGTGACCGGCTGATCGACCCGGGCCACTACCCTGCCGTGGCGCCACAGGATGGTCACGAACTCGTAGACCCTCGAACCTGACTTGAAAGTCACGGTGAGTCTCCGGTTCGCCGTCTGCCGAAGCGTCCAGCGCCAGCCCCGCCTGGCCGTCACGTTGACGACTCGTAGACGGCTTTTCGTAGCGGCTACGCTCACCGTGCCCGCCTTCCTGATGATGTACTTCTGCGGCACGTCCGCCGGATGCGCGCGGACCACTTTGACCGCGGCTGCCGCCGACAGGCTGCCGACGGGCCGCGAGTCGGCGGCGTTGAGGATGCCGAGGTTGGCGCCGACGGCGACGGCGGCCGCGAGGATCACGACGGCGATCGAGCCTGCGGTGATCAGGGCAGTGCGGTGTCTCATGTGCGGCTCCTTTCTCGGGAACGATCCTGGCGGCGTGATCAGAGACTACGAGCGGCCGTGCAAGCACGACCCCAGGGCATGGTTAACGTTTGGCAAAGATGCCGGACGGCCGTTTCCCGTGCGAACATAGGCCCATGCGCCTGCTGGTCGTAGAAGATGACGCGACGATCGCCGAACCGCTGCGCACGGGTCTGCTGCGCGAGGGATTCGAGGTCGACCTGGTCGGCACGGGAGCCGCCGCGCTCCGCGCCGGGGAGTGCGACCTCGTGCTGCTCGACCTCGGCCTGCCGGACCTCGACGGGCGGGTCGTCTGCAGGACCCTGCGCGAACGCTCGGACACGCCGATCATCGTCGTGAGCGCGCGCGGCAACGAGGTCGACCGGGTGATGCTGTTCGAGCTCGGCGCCGACGACTACGTAGTCAAGCCGTTCGGGTTCCTCGAGCTCGTGGCCCGCATACGCGCCGTCCTGCGCCGCACCGCGGGCGGCCCGCATCCGCCGGCAGGCGACGTCCTCCTCGAGGTCGGACTTCTACGGATAGACCTTCGCACCCGCAACGTGACATTCGGCGAGCGGCCCGTCCTGCTCACGCCCCGCGAGCACGATCTGCTCGTCTGCCTCGCGCGTGAGCCCGACGCCGTGCACACCCGCGAGGGGCTGATCGAGAGTGTCTGGGACGAGAACTGGTGGGGCTCGACCAAGACCCTGGACGTGCACATCGCCTCGCTGCGCAAGAAGCTCGCCCCCGACATCATCGAGACGGTGCGCGGCGTCGGGTTCCGTCTTGTCGACGGCACCGGCGCGCAGTGACGCGGCGGCTGCTTCTCAGTTACCTGACGATCACCGTCATCGTCCTGCTCGTCCTCGAAGTCCCACTCGCGCGCTTCTATCAGCAGCGCGAGACAGGCCGTCTGACGGTGAACGTGGAACGCGACGCGAACGTCATGGCGAGCCTCTACGAAGACGCGCTCGAGGCGGGGACGCCGGCCGACCCGACGATCGCCGCCAAGTACGCCGCCCACACGGGCGTCCGGGTGGTGATCGTGAATCCGAAGGGTGTCTCGCTGATCGACACCGCCGGCCGCGCCCACCGCGACTTCTCGACCCGCCCGGAGTTCCTGACGGCACTCAGCGGCGACCACACCACGGGCATCAGACATTCCGACACGCTCAACACCGACCTTCTCTACGTGGCCACGCCGATAGCCTCAGGAGGGCACGTGTACGGCGCCGTGCGTCTGACCCTCGACACCAGCGAGGTCACGGCGGCGGTCCACCGCTTCTGGCTGGGCCTGGCCGGCGTGGCGGCGGTGGTGCTCGCGGCCATGGCCGGCCTTGGCTGGGCCATAGCCCGCTCGATCACCCGGCCGTTGCGCAGGCTCCACGTCGCGGCGGCGCGCTTTGGCACGGGCGACCTGACCGCCATCGGCGCCGACCCCGGTGCTCCCCCCGAGATCGCCAGCCTGGGCGCGACCATGGACCACATGGCGCACCGGCTGGCGCGGCTTCTGGCCGAACAGCGAGCCTTCGTGGCCGACGCTTCGCATCAGTTGCGCACTCCTCTCACCGCTCTCAAGCTGCGGCTCGAGAACCTGCAGAACGACCCGGCCGACCACTCTGCCGACGATCTGAGCGCCGCCATCGAAGAGACGGACAGACTGGGCGAGCTCGTCGGCGCCCTTCTGATGCTCGCCCGAGCCGAGGAAGCCGCCGAGACGGAACCGGTCGACCTCGTGCCGCTCGCCCGCGACCGCGTGGACACCTGGTCGGCGGTCGCCGACGTCGCGAACCTCAAGCTCGACCTCATCTTCATGGTCGAGCCCGTGCTCGTACGCGCCGTGCCCACGGCAGTCGAACAGATCCTCGACAACCTCATCGACAACGCGATCGCCGCCTCGCCGCCTGGAAGGCACGTGTCGGTGACCGTCACCTCAGGTCACCGCGACCACTTTCTGACGGTCGCCGATGAAGGGCCCGGCTTGAGCGACGAGCTCAAGGCGCGGGCGCTCGACCGGTTCTGGAGACTCGACACGTCGGGGCCCGGCACGGGACTCGGCCTGCCCATCGCCCGGGCGCTCGCCGAGGCGTCGGGTGGATCGCTGACCCTCGGCGACAGCGCCGCGGGCGGCCTGAGCGTGACCGTCACGCTGCCCGCCGCCGATACGCAGCCACAGGTCGCCCAGCAGTCGGGCGCCACCAAAGCCTAGGCAGGTACTACTCGATCCAGTAGTTCGCCGGATCGTAGGTGTAGACCTCGTGCAGATAGAAGCCGCGCACCCGCTTGGAGCACATCGTCGTCATGATCGGCGAGTAGAGGGTCACGTAGGGTGCCTGGCTCATGATGTAGGCCTGGATCTCGTCGTATTTGGCCAGACGAGCCGTGGAGTCGGTCATGACCTGCGCCTGCTTCATCATGGCCTCCAGCGTCGGGCTCGACCAGAAGCTGTTGTTCGTGCCCTCCGAAACGGCCGCGGCCTTTGAGAACAGCGGCGAGATCCAGTCTGACGGATCAGGGAAGTCCATATACCACAGGTAGCGCCCGATAGCCGCGCTGTGAGCGGTCGAGGCGAAGGTGCCGAAGCTCGAGTTGCTCATGGTCTTCAGGCCGGCCTTGATGCCTACCTGGGTAAGGTCGTTCTGGATCGACTGGAAGATCTTGGGGAACGGGTCGACGTTGTCGGTGTAGAGCGTCGTCGTGAAGCCGTTCGCGAAGCCCGCCTGCGCGAGGAGCTGCTTGGCCTTCGCCGGATCGTAGCCGTACCACTTCTTGTCGGCCTGGTAGCCGGGCATGCCGGGGGGATAGACCTGGTAGAGAGCCTGCGCCTCGCCGGTCAGCAGTTTGACGAGCTTGTCGCGGTCGATCGCCCAGCTTATGGCCTGACGCACCAGAACGTTGTCGAGTGGCGGGAACTGCACGTTCAGGAACAGGTAGATGGTGCCGATGACCGGTTCGCGGTAGACGTAGGGCTTCCATTCGGAGCTGTTCACGACCGAGAGGACGTTGGCCGGCGGCACGTTGTTGCCAAGCACGTCGACGTCGCCGACCTGCAGCTTGAGAAACGCCGACTGGGCCGTGTCGGCGAGCTGGAACTTGATGCCGTCCAGCCACACGTGCGCGGCATCGTGGTAGTTCGGGTTGCGCGCCAGCACGATCTCCTGGCCGGGGGTCCAGTTCTTGAACATGAAGGGGCCGGTCCCCAGCGGATGCCGGCCCACCTTGCCGCCCCATTTGGCGACCCATTCCTTGGGGATGGGGTCGCAGAAGTCGACCGCGAGCGCATTCAGGAAGGCCAGGTCGGGCTGCTCGAGGTCGATCTGGATGGTGTACTTGTCGAGCGCCTTATAGCCCGCTACGTGGCTCGCCTTGCCGGCCTGGTAGGCGGCCGCTCCCACGACGTTGGTGTAGAAGTAGGTGCCGGGGGCGTTCGGCAGGCGCATCATGCGCTCGAAGCTGTACTTGAAGTCGTCGGCCACGACCTCGCGGCTGACGGGCGGCTGAAAGAGCAGGCCCGGCTTGAGCTTGATCGTATAGGTCTTGCCGCCGTTGCTCATGGCCGGCATGGCCGCCGCCATGGACGGCTCGAGGGTGGTGCCGGCCACACCGGCAGTGGCGCGGTACTTGAAGAGGCTCTCGAAGACGGCGTGTTCGACCTGCCAGTCGACGAGGTTCCAGGCGATGGCCGGATCGAGCGTGGCCGGCTCCGAGTCCCAGGCGAACACCAGCGTGCCGCCCTTCTTGGGAGTGGCGCTCGCCGTCGCGCCCGAAGAGGTGCTGCTCGTGCTCGCGCCCCCGCAAGAGGCCAGGAGCTGGCCGGCGGCCGTCGCCGACAGGCCCACCACCGCGGCGCGCATGAGCAGCTCGCGGCGGGTCATGCGGCCCGCCACCACCTCGCGCACGAGATGATCTGAATACTCGTGCTGGAACTGACTGTCGTCGGCCATGACATCTCCCCTGCTTGCGCGTCTCGATCGGCGTCATCTTATGTCAAGGCTGTCGGCTGTAAAATGGATCGCCGCACGTCTGCATCGCCGAGCCGTCGCGACACCTGCCCGCGGCACCCCCGCACCGCACCGGCTAACGCTCGTTCAAGACCCGCTCGCGGCGCCGGCCCCACGGCGTGCCCGGCGGAGCGGCGGCCGGCTGCGGCAGCAGGACCGCGAGTCCCGCCACCGCGAGCGGCAGCACCGCGATCGCGAACAGCACCGACGCCGGACCGGCTGCGTCGCCGAGCAGCCCGAGAACGGCCACCACGAGTCCGCCGGCGCCGCTGCACAAGCCGATGGTGAGCCCCGTGGCAAGGCCCATGTGTCTCGGCAGGTACTCCTGGGCCAGCACGAGCGCGACGCCCACGTTGGCGTTGAGAGCGATGCCGATGACGATTACAAAGGGGATCATGGCGCCGTAGCTCAGGCTGGGCAGCAGGGCGATGAACGGCACGAGCACGAGTTGCGGCACGAGCAGCACCAGGCGCCGTCCGAACCGCTGGGCGGCAAGGCCGCCGAGCAGCGTGCCGGCCGCCGCGGCCGCGAGCAGGATGGTCGTCATGATGTTCGCCACCCCCGGGGTCGTATGCCGCGCATGGACGAGGTACAGCGGCACATAGGTCAGCAGGCCGGTGCTGACGCCGCTCGCTACGCAAAAGAGCGCGACCAGCGTCGCGAAGGGACGCCACTCCGAGCCCGACGCCGCCAGCCGATGCGCGTCTCGTTCGTCCTGGGTCTGCTGGCGAAAGCGGCTCAGGGCCGCGACCACCACGGCCGCGGCGACCACCGGCACGAACGCGATGAGCAGCGTGCCGTGCAGACCCAGGGGCGAGAGCACGGCCGCCACGAGCAGCGGCCCGAGCGCATAGCCCAGGCCGCCACCCACCGAGAACACGCTCATGTTGGCGGTCACCCGGCTGCCCGACGCAAAACGGGCCCAGCGGGCGCCCTCTGGGTGATAGGCGGCCACGCCGACGCTGCACACGATGGCGGCGACCAGGGTGAGCGGATAGCTGGCCGTCAGGCCCACCGCTCCGATACCCGCGCCGGCCAGGACCAGACCGGCCGGCAGCAGCCAGCGCGCCTCGCCGCGGTCGCCGTGAGCGCCGACGAGCGGCTGCACCAGGGCGGTGGCCACGCTCGCCGCGAGCGCGTACAGACCGACCGCCCCGTAGCTGTAGTGGCGCTCCACGACCAGAAACGGCAGCAGCGTCCAGAGGGCGCCCGAACACAGGTCGGCGCAGCCGTGACCGAGCGAAAGAGCAACCAGCGTGAGACGCGAAGCGGGCCGCGTGGCGACGGGCGGGATCACGGCGTGGCGCCGCATGCCGGGTGCTCAGCCACAGGTGTTCGCGCTCTCCCCTTCGTTTCCGTGTCGCCGCCGTTCGGTCGATCATACGACACTCGAGCGGCCTCGGGCGGGTCGCCGGCTTTCGCCCAGATGCTCCCGCGGCACTTTCCTAGGAAAAGCACGACAGATAAGGTCATGGGCATGAGCGGCGCGCGCACCACTTCACGCAGGCTGGGCTCTCGGCCAAACCGTGCCGCCCGCGTCGCGTCGCGGTCGAGACTGCAACGCTGGCTGCCGCTCACCGAGTGGCTGCCCGACTACCACCGGCAGTGGCTGAGATACGACACCATCGCCGCCCTGACCGTGGTCGGTCTGCTCGTGCCCGAAAGCATGGCCTACGCGCAGATCGCCGGCGTACCGCCCCAGGCCGGCCTCTATGCGACCCTCGCCGGGCTGGTCATCTACGCCCTCTTCGGGACGTCGCGCCAGCTCGCCTGCTCGCCGACCTCGACCGCCGCCATCATGGCGGCGGCGATCGTGGCCGCCCACGGGGCCACCGGTCCCGTGAAGGCGGCCGAGCTGGTCGCGATGGTCGCGGTCCTTGTCGGTCTGTTCAGCCTGATCGCCGGCGTCGCCCGCTTCGGCTTCATCTCCGAGTTCCTCGCCCGTCCGGTGATCGCCGGCTATGTCATGGGCCTGGCGCTGACGATCATCGTGCGCCAGATTCCCAAGCTTCTCGGCCTGCGGGTGCCGACCTACACCGACATCTTTCACATGCTCTGGAGCGAGCTCACCCACTTGAGCGAGACCAGTCTCACGACCGCCATCGTGAGCGCCTGCGCGCTCGCGCTGCTGTTCACCGTGCGACGCTGGCCCGTGATCCCCGGGGCGCTGACGGTCCTGGCGGCCGGCCTCGTGGTCTCGGTCACCCTGCATCTCGGCGCCCACGGGGTCGCCCTGGTCGGCGCCATCCCCAGCGGCCTGCCGGCGCCCCGGCTGCCGAACGTTCACCTCTCCGACGCGCTGGGCCTGCTGCCGAGCGCCGCCGGCATCGCCGTCGTCGTCTACGCCGAGGCGCTGGGCGGCGCCCGGACCTTCGCCATCCGCCACGGCTACGAGATCGACGCCAATCAGGAACTGGTCGCGCTCGGTCTGGCCAACATCGGCTCCGGCGCGTTCGGCGGCATCGTGGTCAGCGGCGGCCTGTCGGGTTCGGCTCTGAACGAGACGAGCGGCGCCAAGTCGCAGATGGCGGGTCTAATCGGGGCCGGCGTCATGCTCGTAGCGGTGTTCTCCATCACCCGCGTGCTGCACGACCTGCCCGAGGCGATCCTGGGAGCCGTCGTGGTGCGCGCGGTGTGGGGTCTGGTCGACGTGCACGCGTTGCGACGGATCGCCGGGGTGCGCCCCATCGACGCCGCGCCGGCACTGGCCGCCCTGGTCGGCGTGCTGGCCTTCGGCGTCCTGCGCGGTCTGGGCGTCGCCGTGGCTCTCTCACTCGTCATCCTGCTGTACCGCTCCAGCCGGCCGCACGCCGCCGTGCTGGGTCGCGTGCCCGACGAGCCGACCTACTACACGGACGTCGCCCGACACCCGGAAAACGAGACTCTTCCCGGTCTACTCATCTACCGGCTCGACGGACAGCTCTACTTCGCCAACGCCGGGCTCGCCGTGGACCGCCTGAACCGGCTTCTGAACGTCACCGAGCCGGCCCCGCGGGTCGTGATCTGGAGCCTCGAGTCGACCGTCGACGTCGACGTGACCTCGGCCGACACCCTCCAGCGGCTGGTGCGCATCCTGCGCGACAGCGGGCGCGACATCGTCTTCGCCCACGCGGGCACCCCGGTGATCGACGTGTTTCGGCGCAGCGGACTCCTGGATCTGCTCGGCGAGGACCACCTCTTTCTGACCGTGGACGCCGCGGTCCGCGAATGCCTGCACAGCCGCCTGGCCGTCATCGCCACGCTCGAGGGCCAGCTCGCTCAGACCGTCGCCGCCTGCGACGTGGCGTGCGCGCTGGCGGACGGCACGATCGCGCCGGGCGCCGCGCACGCCCAGATCAGCGCGATCGAGCAGAAGGGCGACGCCCTGCGGGGTGAGCTGGTGGCCAGACTATCCGGTGTGCTGGTCGAGCCGATCGACCGCGAAGACCTCTTCCGGTTGTCGCGTTCGATCGACGACGTGCTCGACAATCTGCGCGACTTCGTGCGCGAGTGGGACCTCTTCAAGGTCGAAGCCGCCGACGAGTTTCTGAGCCTTCTCGACGCCACCGCCAAGGGGGTCGGCGAACTGCACCAGGCCGTGAAGACGATCGCCAGAGACCCTCAGGAGACCAGCCAGGCCGCCATGCTCTCCAAGACCTCGGCAAACGAGGTCCGGCGGCTTTACCATGTCGAGCTGGCGCGGCTCTTCAGCGGCGAGCTCACCATGGATGTCCTCAAGTGCCGCGAACTGCTGCGGCGGCTCGACGTCGTCGGCCTGCGGCTGAACGAAGCCGCCGACCGCCTCTCCGACGCGGCGGTCAAACGCTGGTCGTGAGGGGCGAGCGGCTCGCTACCTCACCATCACGACCGAGCCGTCCTTGCGCGCGGCGGCCTGCGGATGCTCACCGTCGGGGTAGCCGAGGATGCAGGAACCGACGCCGACATACTCACCTTCCACGCCCCACGTCCTGAGCAGAGCCTTGCCCTCGTCGGTCTCGAACATCTGCCGCGTGCGATGCACCCAGCACGAACCCAGGCCAAGAGAAAACGCGGCGTTGAACATGTTGGCGAGGGCGACGCTGGCGTCCTCGACGGGGGTGACCTTGCTCGCGTCGGCCAGCACCAGGATCACCGTCGGCGCGCCGTAGTAGGGGTCGGAGTCGCCGCCGGTCACGGCCCGGTTCATCCTGGAGATCGTCTGCCGCGTCTCCCGTGCCTGGACCACGACGAACAGCGCGGCCTGCTGGTTGCCGCCGCTGGGCGCGTACTTGCCCGCCTCGAGGACGGCGTTCAGCTCTTCGTCTTTGATCTGTTCGGGCTTGAAGGCGCGGATGCTACGCCTGTTCAGCAGGACCTTCAGTGTGTCGTTCATCGGTGTGCCGGCCTCCTTGCGAAAAGACAGTGGGAGTACTCTACCCGCGCGACCGTTTCATCGCATACATGCGCCGGTCGGCCTCGTGGAGCACGTCGTCGATGTCGGCGGCGCCGGCGGTGTGTCTGCCCATGCTCGCCGAAAGGCACGCCGGTCCGCCGACCGCGACGTTGTGGCGCGCGATCGCCTCGTCGACCTTGAGGGCCACCCGCTCGGCGCCCTTCTCGTCGGTGGCCGGCATGAGCACGACGAACTCGTCGCCACCGTAGCGCGCCACGACATCAGTCTCGCGGCAGCTCTCTTTGAGCAGCGCGGCCAGCTCGCGAAGCGCGCGATCGCCGGCCTCATGGCCATAGGTGTCGTTGAGCTTCTTCATGTCGTCCAGATCGAGAAAGAGGATGCTCACGGCGCCGCCGTTGCGGCGCACCTCTTTGGTGGCGCGCTCCAGCGCTACCTCCAGGTAGCTGCGGTTGTACACGCCCGTGAGGCCGTCGCGCACCGCCATGTGGTCTTTCTCCTGGATGAGCCGCCGATTGTCGAGCGCGATGGTGGCGTGGATCGCGAAGGTGCGAAAGAGGGTCTTGTCGTACTCGCGAAACTGCCGCGTGCGATCGTAGAAGACGGCAAGGGCGCCATACGTGCCTCTGTGACTCTGCAGTGGCGCCGTGAGAAGCGAGCGGAACCCGCCCTCGTCGCCGAGCCGGGCCGCCGTCGCCCCTTCGGCGCCGACGTCCTCGACGGCCACCGTCTCACCGTCGAGGACCGCCCTCCCGAACAGCGGGTCCTCGAGCGACTCGACGAAGAGCTGCTTGAACTTGTCGCTGAGCCCGTAGACGTCCTTGGCGACCAGCACGTCGCCGCGCACGGCCAAAAGAGCCGACTTCTGAGCATCCAGCAGGCGAGCGGCTTCAGCGAGGATGTTCGTCTCGAGCAGGGCCGAGCCGACACTCCGGTTGACCGTCTCGGCAGCATCGAGAAGCAGCCGCTGCCGGTCTATGTGATCGCTTTGCGCCCGGATCAGCAAGGCCTGCTCGATCGCCAGGGCCAGCTCCGCGCCGGCCGCTTCGGCCGCGCCGATGTCGGCGGCGGAGTAGAGACGAGGCCCGCGCGTCACGGCCGCCAGCACGCCGAGCACGCGGCTCCGGGACTTGAGGGGAAGGACGAGCATCGTGGCGATGCCCTCACGCAGGACGGACGGCGACGCGAGCGGACTCGCCGCCGTATCGCCGACGATCACCGTCTCCCGGCTGCTGAAGGCAAGGCCCTCGGCGGTGTCGTCGAGAGGCGCGCCGGCGATCGTCGCCGCGCAGTCCTGCGAGATTCCGCGGTGGCAGACCAGCTCAAGCGTGAGATCGCGGTCGAGGGCGATCCAGCCACCGTCGACGCGCAGCATGCCGATGACGTTGTCGAGCCCCAGCAGGAGCACGGTCTCGAGATCGAGGGAGTCGCTGGGCGCGGCGATCGGCGTCAAGTTCTCAGACTCCACAGGGCGGCGCGCGGAACGCGCGACCAGACGGCCTCAGCTCCGCTTGCCCTGCTTGTGGCCGCGCCTGCCGTGCCTGGCCGAATGAGTGTCGTGTCTTGTGGACCGCGCACCGCGCCTTGCGTACCACGCTTCGTGTCGTGCGGTCCGCGTGTCGTTCCTCTGCGCATGCCGGTTCCCGGCCTTCCTGCCCTTGTCGGCTTGGGCGGTGCGCCGGCCGGCATGCCACTGAGCTTGATGCTTGGCGGCGTGGCGACCGGCGAGCTCATGAGCCCGGGGCTTGGGCGCCCCGTGTCGTGCGCCTACGCCAGGCAGTGTACCGCCAGACGCCATACTGCCGTTGGGTGTCGGACTGCCGGTGGGCGAAGGGCTGCCGGTGGGTGAAGGGCTGGCGGTCGGCGAAGGGCTGGCGATCGGCGAAGGGCTGGCGGTCGGCGAGGGGCTGCCGGTCGGCGAAGGGCTGCCGGTCGGTGTCGGGCTGCCGATCGGCGAAGGGCTGGCGGTCGGCGAAGGGCTGCCGGTCGGCGAAGGGCTGCCGGTCGGCGAAGGGCTGGAGGTCGGCGAAGGGCTGCCGATCGGTGTCGGCTTGCCGGTCGATGAAGCGCCGATACCTATGGAAGCGCCGACGGGCGCCGAGGCGCTGCCGGGCGCCGAAGTGCCGACGGTCGTCGAAACGCTGCCGGTCGTCGAAACGCTGCCGGTCGTCGGCGTCGGAGCGGGGCTCTCCGTCGTCGCGCCGGAGCCTGCGGCTGCGCCGCCGGCGGCCAGGGCGTTCTCGGCGCTGCCGCCCTTCGAGGAGCCGGCGGTCTTGATCGCCGCGGTCTTCTGGTCGGCTTCTGTCTCCACGCGAGACGTGCCGTTGAGGGCGACGGTGGCGACCGCCCTGCCCGCCGCGCCGCGCCGGCTCGCACGGACCGTGGCCGACGTCGCCGAGGACGCTGCCTTCTGGGCCGGCGGGACCGTGGCGGCGCGAGCCGACACCGGTGCCGTTGGCCGCGCGAGCGGCAGGTTGTGTTGCGAAACGCTCACGGCCAGCCCGACGAAGGCCGCAAGACACGCCGCGGCCATCGCGTAGGCCGCCGCCTTGCTCGAGACGGCGCGACCGACCACGGCAAGCGCCGCGGCGACGGCGGCGAAACCGCCCCCGGTCTCCGCGGCCGCCGGGCCTGGCGCGGGTGCAAGATCTCTGTCCGGGCGAAGCGGCGCGCTCGCGGTCCCGAACACCGGCGCCGCTCGCAGCGCCTCGGGGAGCGGAGCATCCTTCAGGAAGAGAGTCAGACCGACGGCGCCCGTGCCCCACGCCTTCATCGTCTTCCGGCAGGGCTTGCAGTAGGCGGCATGCTCGCGGAGCTTGCGCAGCTCGTCGGCCGCCGGAGTATGCCCGATCGCGCTCGCGACCACTTGCTCCGCGAGACGGCAGCTCGCGCCACCCAGATCCATCCAAAGGTCCTCGAAGGCGTGCAAAAACGTCTCGCGGGCTCGAAACAGGAACGCTTTTGCCGCGTCGGTCGACATGCCGAGCACGATCGCCGTCTCTTCGGGACGAAGACCGTGGACGTCGTTCAGCAGGAGCGCGGCGTAGTGACGATCGTCGAGTGTCTCCAGCGCCTGCTGGACACGGCGGCCGAGATCGTTCTGCTCCCAGTGGCCACGGCGAGTCCCGTCCAGACCCTGATCCGCCTCGCGGAGCCGATCATCGGCACCTCGGGCGCCCTGAAGATCCTCGCAGACACCGACCGCCGCATGGTAGAGCGACGACCTGGGATCGATAGCGCCCTCGTCCAGCAGGACCTGCCGGTAGGTCATGATGAAGACTTCCCGGGTGACGGCGGCGGCGTCTTGGCGGCCGCGCGTCAGGCACAGGGCGAAGTTGTAGAGGGGAAGCCGGTACGCCTCGAAGAAGGCCAAGAAGGCGTCGCGCTCGCCGGCCCGCAGATCTTCGAGGAGGGTGCCGGAAAACGAGCCGGCGTCGATGCCGGCCACACTACGCTCATTACTGGATTCAAACTGTCCAACCATCAACTCCTCTATCGGCAGGCCGAGGGAGACGTTGAGCGGTACGCGCTTGCGCGCGGCAGCGGGCGTTCGAGTGTCGCGGCTCGGTCACGTCGGCCCGTGACGTGAGACGACACTTAAACGAGCGCCACCCGGGGTATCTCTCGTGCGACCCAGGAGAGAGCAACGGCCGCACACGGCGGAAGGGGGGCGGCGTGACCCAGACGATGAAAGCGCTGGTCAAGGCGGCCCCGGGTGTCGGCCTGGCGCTGGAAGAGGTGCCCGTCCCCAAGATCGGTCCGGGCGATCTGTTGATCAGGGTCGAGACCGCGGCGATCTGCGGCACCGACGTGCACATCTACCACTGGGACGACTGGGCCCGGCACACCATCGCGACGCCGCAGATCATCGGCCACGAGTTCGTCGGCACGATCGCCGCGCTCGGCCAGAATGTCGCCGGTTTCGCCGAGGGCGAGCGCGTCTCGGGTGAGGGACACATCGTCTGCGGCGTGTGCCGCAGCTGCCGCGCCGGCCGGCGCCACCTGTGCACCAATGTGGTGGGCGTCGGTGTGAACCGCGACGGGTGCTTCGCCGAGTACCTCTCCCTGCCGGCCACCAATGCCTGGCATGTCTCGGCGCGCATCCCGTCCCGCGTCGCCGCCATCTTCGACCCGTTCGGCAACGCGACCCACGCCACCCTCTCCTTCGATCTGGTCGGCGAGGATGTGCTGATCACCGGTGCCGGGCCCGTCGGCCTTCTGTCGATCGCCGTGGCTCGGCACGTCGGGGCGCGCAACGTCGTGATCACCGACGTGAACGACTACCGGCTCGAGCTGGCGCGGCGGCTCGGCGCGACCCGCGCCGTGAACGTGGGGCGCGAGTCCGTCAGCGCCGTGATGGCCGAGCTGCGCATGGTCGGCTTCGACGTCGGCCTCGAGATGAGCGGCGTGGCCGGCGCCTTCGAGACGATGCTCGAGAGCATGCACAACGGCGGCCGCATCGCCCTGCTGGGCATCGCTCCCACGCCGGCCCGGATCGATTGGGACCAGGTCGTCTTTCGCGGCCTGACGATCAAGGGCATCTACGGGCGCGAGATCTGGGAGACCTGGTACAAGGGCCAGGCGATGCTCGAGGGAGGCCTCGACATCGCCGCTGTGATCACGCACGAGCTGCCGTTCGAAGACTACGAACGCGGCTTCGAAGTCATGTCCAGCGGGCAGAGCGGCAAGGTGGAGTTGCAGGTATCGGCCGGGTAAGCGGCGAGGCGGGCGACGCCACGAGTCGCGGTAAGGCAAGCGAGGATCGGTGCGATGATCGGCAGGATGCGTGACGACTTGCGCGCGCAGCTCGAGCAGCTGCGCGCGCAGAGCCTCTACAAAAGCGAACGGGTGATCACCTCGCCGCAAGCAGCGACGATCGACGTACCCGCGCCGTCCGGGACGCCCGCACCGTCCGCGACGGCCGGGACGCCGGCACCGTCCGCGACGGCCGCGCCGGTCTCCGGCACACCCCGGGTCCTGAACTTCTGCGCCAACAACTATCTCGGCCTGGCCGACGATCCGCGCGTCGTCGAGGCGGCGCATCGAGCGCTCGATCGCTGGGGCTTCGGGACGGCGTCCGTGCGCTTCATCTGCGGCACGTTCGAGGTGCACAGAGAGCTCGAGCAGCGCATGAGCGCGTTCCTGGGGACAGACGACACCATCCTCTTCTCGTCGGCCTTCGACGCCAACGCCGGTCTCTTCGAGCCGCTCTTCGGGCGCGAAGACGCGATCATCGCCGACGCCCTGAACCACGCCTCGATCATCGACGGAGTGCGGCTCACCAAGAGCCGGCGGCTGATCTTCGCGCACGCGGACATGGACGATCTGCGCGCCAAGCTCGAACAGGCAAGCCTGGCGCGTTACCGGGTGATCGCCACCGACGGCGTGTTTTCGATGGACGGCGACATCGCCAGGCTCGGCGACATCTGCGAGCTCGCCGAGCGGTACGACGCGCTGGTCGTGGTCGACGACTCGCACGCCACCGGAGTCGTCGGCGCGACGGGCCGTGGCACCCCCGAATATCACGGCGTGCAGGACCGCGTGGACGTCGTCACCACGACCTTCGGCAAGGCCCTGGGCGGCGCGACGGGCGGCTGCGCCAGCGGGCGGCGCGAGATCGTCGCGTGGCTGCGCCAGAAGAGCCGCCCGTACCTCTTTTCCAACGCCGTCGCACCGCCGATCGCCGCGACGAGCGTGGCCGTCCTGGAGCTGCTCTCAGAAACGACGGAGCTGCGCGACCGCCTGGCCCGCAACGCCACCTTCTTTCGCCGCGCGATGAGCGAGGCCGGTTTCGACATCCGGCCCGGCGAGCACCCGATCGTACCGATCATGCTGCACGACGAAGCGGTCGCCCACCGCATGGCCGAAGCACTGCTCGGCGAGGGCATCTACGTGATCGGTTTCAGCTACCCCGTCGTGCCCAAGGGACAGGCGCGCATCCGTGTGCAGCTCTCGGCGACTCACACGCAGGAGCAGATCGAGCGTGCCGTGGCAGCGTTCTCGCGCGTCGGGCGACGCCTCAACGTCCTGTCGTAGGCGGCTCCGGGCTTGCCGCTGATCGCCCGCAAGACGGCGGCCGGCGCTGCGCTCAAACGTTTGCGCGAGAGCGCCGGAAAGATGGAAAGTGCCGGGAAAGACGATCTGACGAAGGGTGGGCGAGCGGGTTGGCTCGCCGAAGGGAAATCATGGGCAGCAGGGCATCGGGGTGGTTCACATCCGACAGGGCAAAGCATGTCGCCCTGGCCACCGCCTGGGTCCTGCCCGAACCGAGCCGCTGTGTCCAGTGCGGCATCTGCTCGTTCCATTGCCCCGTCGAGATCGACGTGCGGCGGCATGTGTGGCGTGGCGAGCCGGTCAGAGACAGCCGCTGCCTGACCTGCGGAGAGTGCGTGAAGCGCTGCCCTCGGGGGTTGCTGCGGCTCGAGCCCATCTCGTCCTTCCGGCCCGCCGCGGCTCAGCCCACGACCATCGGCTCCACGACAGCCGGCCCGAATCCGGCGGTCCGCTGAGGTGGCCCGGCGCCACGTCATGATCGGCAGCGGCCCGGCCGCCATGACGGCCGCCGAGACGATCCGCGGCCGCGACGCCGACGCCGAGCTGCTGATCGTCAGCGCCGAAGGCCACGGCTACTACTCCCGCCCCGGCCTCGCCTACTACCTGGCCAAAGAGGTACCCGAGGAAGGGCTGTTTCCCTTCTCGCCCCATGATTTCGCTCGCCTCGATCTTCATCTGCTCCACGATCGCGCGGTCCGCGTCTCCCCCGCCGCCCACTGCGTGACTCTCGAAAGTGGCCAGGAGCTGCCCTACGATCGCCTGCTGATCGCGACGGGCTCCCGGGCCATCCCGGTCGACGTGCCCGGCGCCCGGCTCGAAGGCGTCACCAAGCTGGACGATCTGGACGACGCCCGCGACCTCATCCGCCGCAGCCGCACGGCCAGGGCCGCCGTGGTCATCGGCGGCGGCATCACCGCCATCGAGATCGTCGAAGGCCTGAGGGCTCATAAGGTGCACGTCCACTACTTCATGCGCAAGGACCACTACTGGAGCGACGTGCTCTCGGATACCGAATCGCACATCGTCGAGCAGGGGCTCCGCACGCAGGGCGTGGAGATCCACTTCTTCGCCAAGCTCGCCCGGATCATCGGTCAGGACGGTCGCGTCGTGGGCGTCGAGACCGAAGATGGCCAGCGGATCGCCTGCGACCTGGTGGCCGTGGCGTTCGGCGTCCTGCCGCAGGTGGAGCTCGCCAGGGCCGCGGCTCTCGACTGCGGACGCGGGGTACTGGTCGATCAGTACCTGCGTTCGAGCCACGACGACATCTTCGTGGCGGGCGATCTGGCCGAGGTGCGCGACGCCTCGAGCGAGCGGCGCACCATCGAGGTCCTGTGGAGCTCGGCGGTGGCCAAAGGCCGGATCGCCGGTCTCAACATGGCCGGTGAGCCGGTGCACGCCTACAAGGCGGCCGCGCCCCTCAACGTCACGCGGTTGGCGGGCCTCAAGTTCACGATCATGGGCACCATCGGCAGAGGCAAGGACTCCGATCTCGAAGGCATCGCCCGCGGGGGCAGTGAGACCTGGCACGGGCTTGGCGACGCGGCGGTCGTCGAAGCGCAGGTCGGCGAGGCCCATGTGCGCCTCGTCCTCGGCGCGAGCACGATCGACGGCGCCGTCGTCATAGGCGACCAGGCTCTCTCGTTCCCGCTGCAGGAGATCATCGCGGCGGACGCCGACGTCAGTGCCATCATGGCCGGCCTTCAGGCGCCGTCGGCGCCGCTCGCGGAGATCATCGACGGCTTCTGGCGAGACTGGAAGGCGCACCTTGCCTAAGCGGCATCGAGAGATCTGGTATGCGCTCATCGCCATCGTCGCGATCACCGGACTCTACGCGCTCGCCTACCGGCAAGCCGGCGCGTTTCCGAGGGCGTCGGGCCTCGTGGGCCACGGGATCGGTGTCGTCGGCTTCATCCTCATCCTGATGACCGAGACGCTCTACTCCATCCGCAAGCGGCTGACCGACGCGAAGTGGGGCAGCATGGCGAGCTGGCTGCGATTCCACATCTTCACGGGCCTGGTGGGACCCTACATGGTCCTGCTGCACACCAGCATGAAGTTCGGCCGGCTGGCCGGCGTCGCGATGCTGCTGACCGCCGTCGTGGTCGCGAGCGGAGTGGTCGGCCGTTACATCTACACCACCGTGCCCCGCACGCTCGATGACGCCCTGCCGGCGGCGGACGTAGTGGCCATCGGCCAGCGCGTGCAGCGGCTCGCGGCGCGCCGGGGGGCCCTGGCCACCTGGCGTGCCGTCCATGTGCCCCTCACCTGGATGTTGATCGTCACCGCCCTGGCCCACGCCGCCGCGGCCCTCTACTACGTGACGCTGGCGCGCTGATGCGCGGCGTGCGGGCAGCAGCGACGACCGGCAAGGAGGCGCGGCCGTGAAGCATCCACTGGGGTTCCTCTCGATCTCGGGGATCGCGCTCGCCGGCGCCGCCTTTGCGGTCATCATGGGCTGGACGCTGATCCGCGGACCCGTGCTGTTCAGCCCGGGAGCGCTGAACGCCAAGGCCACGGCACAGAGTCTCGGCGGTGTCGCCACGCATGCGCGGCTCACCAGCTGCGGCGCCTGCCATCCCGCCCCCTGGAGCTCCCAGACCATGGCCGACCGCTGCCTGGCCTGCCACACCGACGTCGCCACCCAGATGAGGACCCACAGCGGATTTCACGCCCAGATGGCGGGCACCCTCTCGTCGCCCACCTGCCGCGGTTGCCACACCGAGCACCACGGGCCGAACGGCCGTCTCACCTTCGTCGACCACAGCAAGTTCGCGTTCAAGCTAACCGGCGCGCACGCCCGCGTGGCGTGCAACCTCTGCCACCCCGGCGCCGTCTCCGTCGCGCAGTTCCGCAGCGCGCCCCAGACCTGCTACGGCTGCCACGCCAAGAACGACATCCACCACGGGGCGATGGGACAGCGCTGCGACCAGTGCCACTCCACCTCGAGCTGGGCCGGCGCCAAGTTCGACCACGCGGTCTTCCCGCTGAACCACGGCAGCGACCAGCAGACGGCGACCTGCCAGACCTGCCACCCGAACGGCACCAGCACTTACACCTGCTTGGGCTGTCACTTCCACACGCCGGCCAGCGTCCAGTCCCAGCACGAGGGTCAGAGCGCCGCGCAGCTCGCCGACTGCATCCGCTGCCACCCCGGCGGCAGACAGGGCGATTAGGCAACATCGCTCCGACGCGGCTCCGGCCCGGCCGCGTCGGCGCGGCCGCGTCGGCGCGGCCGCGTCGGCGCAAGCCGCGGCGACATCCGTCAGCGCACCGCCGGCGGGGCGGCAGCGGAGCGGCGGAGCGGCGCTTCCGGCGCGACGTCAGCGCAGGGCGACGATCTCGTCGAGGCGGGCGATCAGGTCGGCGGGAAGCGGCGGCACTTCGTGGGTAGCGATCAGCTCGACTGCCTTCTGGTGCGCCTTCTCGGTCAGGTCGAGACCGCCGGTCTCCAGCCAGCGATCGTGGCTCATGCGGTTGAGCAGAGCCGGGCGCCACTGGCAGTCACGCAGGTTGCGTGAGGTGTGTCGCTGACCGAGGAAGTCGCCGCCGGGACCGACCTTGACCAGCACGTCCACGGCCAGGGTCGCCGGCGAGACCTCGATGTCGGCCAGCAGACGGCGGTCGCGAGCGATGAACTCGGCGACCATGACGAGCTCGGCGAGCGACCCGGTGAGCCCGAAGTCGAGATACCCCACGTCGTGGTTCAGGTTTGAGCCGAGCTGCATCGACAGCTTGGTGAGCTCGTCGGCCTCCATGCCTGCCTGAGCGTCGATCACCTGAGCGTCGGTGTGACCGCTGAAGCCCCAGTTGGGCAGGTCGAGCCACTTGGCCATCTCGACCTCGCAGGCATAGGCGCGCACGAACTCCGGCGAGTTGTAGAGTGACTGCGCGGTGGCCATGTCGAGCGTGTTGGGCCCCTGGCCGATGACGAAGATCGCGCCCGGACGCCGGAGCTGCTGCAGCACGAGCCCAAAGAGCGCCTCGGCGATGCCGAGCGTCACCTGGCCGGCCGTGGTGATGGGCGCCGTGCCACCGGCGATGGGCGACGGACAGTACGTCGAGGGGATCCCCCGGTCGGCGCAGAACAGCAGCTTGTCGACGGTCTCGAAGGGGTGCTTGAGCGGACTGACCGGCTGGTTGTACATGACGAAGTAGGGCTTTTTGGCAAGCTCATCGGCGCCGCCGCGCACTTCGCAGGCCATGCGCCACATCGGCTCGACCGTCGCGACGCCGCCGGCGGTCATGACCAGCGGCTTGGTGGTCGCCTGGATCATGGCGCGAAACTGCGCCGGATAGGCTTCGAGGGCCTCCATGCCGTCGGGGTAGGCGCCCGACATGACGAAGTCGATGTCGGGCAGCGCGTCGCACAGGCGCGCGGCGACGGTGACGTCGGCCAGGTTGGCCAGGCGGCGCTCGCCGGTCTCCAAGTCGAAGAGGTGCATGAGGTCGGAGCCGTTGCCGTAGTAGGAGTTACGGCCGCCGACCTCCATGGCGGGCGCGCCGGAGCGGTCGTAGACCATGAAGCTCGCCGGAGCGGTCTCGCGAGCCTGTCGCACGAGCGCCGGCGGCACGTGCACGAGGCCGGCGGCGTCGCGGCTGCAGCCGCCGGCGAGCATGACCGCCTCGCCCTCTTCGTGATGCACCTTCATGCCGACGTCGGCGAGGATGCCCAGGGCGGTGTCGTACATCTGCTGCTTCTGCGGCTCGGTGAGAAAGGTCGTGCGGCCGACGCCGGTCTGCTTGCTCACGTTCGTCATCTGAGTCTCCTGCCTCTTGCGCCCGTCTGTCGCTGATGGTACCGGCGATCGTAGCCGAACGAGCGGCCCCGCTCGAACCGGGACGCGCGCCGCGGCGGCAAACCGTGACCGCGGGCCGCGATCGAACCGCGACCGGCCCTAAGAATGATGGTAGCGCTCGTCGTGCTCGTACAGCTCCGCCGCCCGCCGCACCGCGTCGCGGTCGAGCTCGACGCCGAGGCCAGGCTTGTCGAGCAGCCCCAGCTTGCCCTGGACCGGTGTCAGATCGGGAGCCGAGACGAGATCTTCGACGAGGAGCTGGTGCATGATCTGGTTGCCCGCGGTGAGGTTGGCCGTACGCAGGCCGAGATGGTGCTGGGCGCAGTCCGTGATGCCCGACACGCCCTGGCCGTGCAGGCACAACGGCACGCCCGCGGCTTCGGCGATGGCGGCGGCCTTGCCGAAGGCCAGCAGGCCGCCGGCCTCGTGCGGCGAGAGCACGATGACGTCGGCGGCGCGCTGCCGGCAGATCTCGTAGACGTCGGCCGGCGTGAACACCGCCTGGTCGGCGGCGATCGGCACGCCCACGGTCTCTTTGACCTGGCGCAGCGCCGCGATGCTCATGAGCGGCGTCGGCTGTTCGATCCACTCGGGCTCGAACCGGCGCAGGCGGGCGATCATGTGGATCGACTCGGCGACGCTCCAGGCGCAGTTGGGATCGAGCCGCAGACGGCGATCGCCGATCGCCTCGCGCACGGCCGCCGTGTTGCGCAGGTCGGCCGCCTCGCCGCGCCCCACCTTGAGGTAGATGACGCCATAGCCCGCCCCCGCCAGTTCGCGAGCGTCTTCGGCGAGCTCGTCGGTCGTGTCGCCCTGGACGAAGCCGAAGTAGTCGACCTCGTCGCGCACCGCGCCGCCGAGCAGCCGGTGCACGGGCCAGCCGGCAGCCTTGCCGAGGATGTCCCAAAGCGCCATCTCGAGCCCGGCGAGCACGAAGTTCGCCTGCCAGGGCGTGTGGTTGAAGCTCCCCAGATGTCGCGCCCCGGTCACGAGGCGCTCTATGTCGAACACGGGCCGGCCGACGAACAGGGGCGCGATACCCTGCAGCGCGGCGACCGTCCCCTCGGCCGGGAAGGCCGCGACCGATTCGCCGACGCCGACCAGGCCGTCGTCGGTCTCGACTTCGACCAGCACGACCGCGGCCGCGTGGTCGACCCGTCCCGCCCAGTGGTAGGGCTCCTTGAAGGCCAGCGCCAGCGGCGTGGACTTGATGGCGGCGATCTTCATGGTCATGCTCCTTCGCCGCCCCAGAACGGAGCATGGCGCCGGCGGCAGAACTCCCGGTAGTCACCTTGTAGCTCGAAGTCGGTGTAGTCGATGCGCTCGACGCGAGCGCGGTGCGCGACAAGCTGCGGGTTGGCTTCGTTCAGACGCGAGACGAGACCGGCCTCGGCGGCGCTCAGCGGACTCACGACCGCCCCCAGATGGAGCGCCCAGAGCGGCGCGGCGCCCGGCTCGAACTCGGGCGGCAGGAAGACGTTGTCGAAGGCCGCCGCGCCTCCCGCGTAGCGGTACTTCGCCCGTGCCGGCACGACGGACCCCGCCGGCACGACGGACCCCGATGCCACGCCGGACCCCGATGCCACGCCGGGCCCCGATGCCACGCCGGACCCCGATGCCACGCCGGGCCCCGCCGGTGCGCCGGGCCCCGATGCCGCGCCCGACGCCGACGTGAGGGTGACGGGAATCACCGTGTGCGAGAGCAGGAAGCACGAGACCGACGAGACGTGGCGCGACTGCGCCGGGAGCGTCGCCGCGGCAAGCTGCCAGTGATAGCCCGACGCGTTACAGCGCAGCACGTGCTCGCGTTCGATGGTCGCCGCGCCGACGTCGGCGGCCATCCACCCGGTGAAGGCCGCCAGGCCGTGGAAGGGCGTGTCCGGCGAGTCGAAAGCGGCCAGCACCGGCGCGTAGTCGGCCGCCTCGCCGGGGGCCAGACCGCGCAGATAGGCAAACACCCGCTGCTCCTGCTCGTGGGTCACGTCGCAGGGGCAGCTCAGCACGATCCTGAACGCCAGCTCGAGCGCCTCGCGTCTGATCTTCATCTTTCTCGCCCTCCTTGTGCTTCGGTCGGTGCGCTCACGTCCGGCGACGATCTCCCGGCTCGGGTCCAGCCCTACGGTCCCGCCACGTCGCTGGCCAGTACGACGGCCTCGGCGACCTCGCGCAGCGTCTTGCGCCTGTCCATCGCCTGCTTCTGCAGCCGCCGAAAGGCGTCCGCTTCGCTGATGCCCTTCGCCATGAGCACGCCTTTGGCGCGCTCGACCACCTTGCGGGCCTCGAGCCTGCCGCTAAGATCGGCGACCTCCTCGATGAGGGCGGTGGCCTCGGCGAAGCGGGAGACGGCGAGCTGCATCGCCGGCATGATGTCGCTGCGCGAGAACGGCTTGACGACGAAGGCCATCGCCCCGGCGTGGCTGGCTTGTTCGACGAGCGCCGCCTGCGAAAAGGCCGTGACCATCACCACCGCGGCGCAGCGCTGATCGTTGATCGCCGTGGCCGCGTCTATGCCGTTCAGGCGCGGCATGTTGATGTCCATGAAGACCACATCGGGTCTCAGCCGGCCGACCAACTCGACGGCCTCGACACCGTCGCGGGCCTCGCCCACGACCTCGTGGCCCTCCTCGGCCAGCATCTCGCGCAGGTCCATGCGGATCAGCGCTTCGTCTTCGGCAATGACTACACGCATCGCTCGCCTTCCTTCCCCGCCGGCGCGGCCCTTCCCGCGGACGCGGTCCCTCCCGCCGGCGCGGTCCTTCCCGCAGACGCGGCCCTTCCCGCAGACGCGGTCCCTCCCGCCGGTGCGGCCTTTCCCGCCGGCGCGGTCGTCGTCACGTGATCTCCGACAAAGGTATGCGCATCGTCACGGTCGTGCCCCGTTTGCTTGCCCAGGCAAGCGTGCCGTGCAGGTCGTCCTGCACGACCGTCCGCACGATGGCCATGCCGAGGCTCTCCGAACCGGCGGGATCGAAACCGGTCGGCAAGCCGCGGCCGTCGTCGCTGACGGTGAGCTCGAGCTCAGCGGATCCGCGCCGCATGGCGACCTCGATCGTGCCCTGTGCTCCGGGTTCGAAGGCATGTTCGAGGGCGTTGTGGACGAGCTCGGCGACCGCCAGCGCCAGCGAAGTGGCCGTGCGCGCGTCGAGCTCGCCGGTGCTTCCGCTGACGGCGACCGAGATGCCCGGCTCCTCGCCCACCAGGCCATGCCGGACCAGGTCGACGACCGTGGCCGCGACCTCCGCGAAATCGACCCGCTCTTCGGTCGAGTGGGCGAGCAGATCGTGTACGACCGCCATCGACGAAACACGCTCGGTGGCCTCGGCCAGAGCGCGGCGCGTCTCCTCGCTTGTGCTGCGGCGCGCCTGGATGCGAAGCAGCGAAGCGATCGTCTGCAGGTTGTTCTTCACGCGATGGTGGACCTCGCGGATGGTCGTGTCTTTGACTTTGATCTGCCGCTCGCGGCGGCGGGCCTCGGTCAGGTCCTCGACCAGTACCAGCGCACCGGTCCGCAGGGCCATCGAGCGATAGCTGAGCACGCGGCCGGCCGCCTCGGCTTCAGTGGCGAGGGCGCCGCGCGTGCCGAGCACCGGCGAGATGCCGAACCCGCCGCCCGGCAGCGTCGCGGCCCGCAGGCCCGTGACCCGGCCCTCGACCCCGGCGAGCCGCATGACGGTAACGGCATTCGGCGAGGCGTAGGAGATGCGTCCCTTGGGATCCACGCGCAGCAGGCCGTCGCCGGCCCGTCGCGTCGTGGAAAACGGCGCGCCAGTCCGCAGGTCGAGCAGGGGGCCGCCGTTCAGCGTGTCGAGCAGCTCTCTGGCGGAATCGGCAAAGGCGCGCTCCATCCTTCCGGGAGAAGCCGCCACCTGCTCGGCGACGCTGCACACCACGATGCCGCAAAGTGCGAGCCGCCCGACGGGAAATGCGGCGACCGTGAACCTGACGTGTCCCGCGACGCGCGGGCCGTCGCCCTCGACCGGCCGGCCGAGCCGCAGCGCGGCATACGCCTCGGGCTCGCCATCGCGCGCCAGCCGGCGGCCCGCCCGCGACGACGCGAACGGGGCCATGGCCGTACTGGGGCGCGCATCCGCGCGCACGATGAGCTCGCCGTTCGGACCAGGGACGGCAAGCGCGGCGTCTCCATAGCTGAGATCGGCCACGAGCTGCAGGTTGTCGGCGACGTTCGCGAGGTGGGCTTCAGTCTCCTCGACGGGCACGGCCGCGGGATCTGACAGGTTCATGCCTGAAGATCTGACACGTTCATGCCCTGAAGTATAGAGGCGCGCGAGGCACGGGCACGGGCGTCGCCGCGTTTGGGCCGTTGCGCCGCAGGTCGCCACTGCCCTCACGCCGTTCCGTCAGGGTCGTTGCGGCCGGTGTCGCGACAGATCTGCGGTCCGGCATACTCTGCGGGGGAATGGGTACACTCCGTCACGGCACAACGGCGTGCCGACAGATTGGGATGGGAGCAATGGCGCTCCCCGGTCTTCTCGACCGGGGGGCTTTTTTTGTCTCTTGACTGACCGGAGGTACGAGATGGACTACCTGACCGAACATCCGAACTCGATGCCCGTACGCGAAGCGGCCATGACCTACCTTTTCAGCGAGGCGCCGCCGGTGCTGCGCCTGGTCCCCACGCCGCGCGAAGAGTACCCGGAAGTCACCTACCAGGAGCAGGAAGCTCGCGGCGCTTGACCCTCGGACGACAAGATGCACCCGCCGATCGTCGCCGGCCGCGCTGCCAGGGCAGAGATGAGCAGCGCGGCCGGCTCAGCGCGGGTGGTTGGGCCCGGTTACGGCGTGATCTTGTAGACGTCGAAGGTCGACTCGGTGGGAGGCGACTGAAACCCGCCCGCGATGCCCTGCTGCATGGCGGGGCATGAGGATGCCGTCGCGGAAGGTCTCCCAGCTCTCCTTGGACTCGTGGACGGCGATGATCGTCCAGCCGTCGGCCGACGGACCGGCGGCGTGATAGATCTGGCCGGCGGGCAAGCCGCCGCTCGGATGGACGGCAGCGATCGATGCCTCGTACTGCTCTCTTGTGCCGCCCGGAAACTGATGCACGACTCCGTACGCCATTCTCGTTTCACCTCAGGTCGGATGGGCCGCGGGGGCCCACCTCAGATTGGTCGTTGCTGACTGACCTCGTCGCTGTGAGATATCCCTGGGTAACCGGGACCGAACCCGTTGCCGCCGTTGCGACCGTTGCCGGCGTTACGGACATTGCCGACGTTACGGACGTTGCCGACGCTGCCACTCAGCGGTCAGGCGACCGTGTCTTTCGCCGAGGTTCCGCCGGCAGGTTGCGATAGGCGGCCGCGAAGGTCAGAAAGCGATGGACGTCGGCGTAGGTCGACGCCAGGCCGAGCGAGACGCGGATCGTGTTCGGCACCTTCCCGGTGGCGTCCTGGATGGCCTGCTGGCACTCCCGCAGACTCATGGCCGCCCGCAGATGCTCGAAGCAGGGCTGCATGTCCTCGGGTGTGATGTCGTGGGCCACCTCGCCGTCGCCGGGGTTGCAGAAGCAGCCCGTGCGGATGGAGATGAACTGCCGGCCGGCGGCCGCCTCGACGTCGTAGACGTCGTGCGGCCGGCCGGCCGGATCGAGCAGATGCAGGGCGATGGTAGCGCCGCGGCGCTCCATGTCGGCCGGTCCGAAGAGGCAGACGACCGGAGATCCGTTGTCGTGGCGCAGAAGCTGCAGCTCCGCGAGCAGCCAACCGGTCAGCGCCTGGGTGCGCGCGTGTATCGTCTCGATGCCGACACGCTCGAGGTGGCACAGCCCGATGGCGATCGCCGGCAGACCCAGATAGTCGAGGGTGCCGTCCTCGAAGCCGGGTGCGCCTGGGGTGAGGCGGTACCATCCTTCTCCCTGCACCGACGCGATCGCGATGGTCCCGCCGGCGAACCACGGGCGCTCCAGCTTCGCGAGCTTCTCGCGCCGCGCCACCAGGACCCCGATGCCCGTCGGGTAGCCGAACATCTTGTAGAACGAGAGCACGACGTAGTCCGGCTTGATCGCCTGCAGATCGAGACGGTTGGTCGGCACGTAGGCGGCACAGTCGAGCAGCACGTCCCAGCCAAGAGCCTGCGCTTCGGCGACCCAGCCCAGCGGATGCTGCACGCCACTGAAGTTCGATTGCGCCGGATACGCGAAGAGGCGGTCCGGTCCCGCCCACGTTGCGTTGAGAGCACTCCTCAGCAGGCCCTCGTCGAGCCGAAGCTGCGGCCGGCGCGCCGGTATGTAGGCGACCGTGGCACCCTTGCGGCGGGCGAACTCGCGGATGCCGTTGACCGAGTTGTGGTTGTCGTAGCTCAGAAGATAGGCGCCGCCCGGCCGGAAGGGGTACGCCTCGCCCACCAGCTTGAGAGCGGCGCTGGCGTTGGCGCAGAAGACGACCTCGTAGTCTTCCTCGGCGGCGTTGAAGTAGCGCCGCACTGCGCGGCGCGCCTCGGCGACCAGCTCGGAGGCCGCGGCCGACGTGGGGTTGTGCGAATGGGGATTGCCGAGCACGTGCTCGCTGAGCAGCTCGTGATGACGGCGAAGCTGCGATTCGGCATAGAGCCCGGCGCCCGAGTAGTCGAGGTAGGCATGCCCGCGCCGGTCGAGACGCCCGTACTCGGTCCGGCGCAGCTCGTCCACCTGCGCCGTGCGGCGGTATTCCGGGTAGCGCCGCAGGAAGTCCTGCTCTGCCGCCCCGACATCGCCGATCTCAGGCGCCGCCAGTTGCTCGGGTCCTTGCTTCAAGCTTCACAGCCAATCTGTCCGCCTGCGTAGCCTGTAACCTATGACCGAGTCGCAGGCGGCGCAATCGCAGATCGCACAGACTAGCTGCTGCGCGCAGTGGCACCGCGCACCGTGACCGGCACGGTCTGGACGAGGTTGTTGCCCATGCCCTGGTAGTTCCAGGGCTGCTCCAGCGGCTGCGTGTTCTTACCGGCATCGGTCGCTCGGCACGACAAGACATGGTCACCGGGCGCCGCCCTCCACAGGTACCGCCAGCCGCGCCAGGCGAACTCGCCGAGCGGCGGCTCCAGCGCGGCATCCTCCCAGGCGCCGTCCACGCCGACCTCGACGCGCTCGACCCTGCCCCCGCCGCTCCAGGCGCGCCCACGCAGCAGCACCTCCCCCGCCTCGACGGTGCGCCGCCGCGTCAGGAAGTCGGGGTAGCCCGGCGGCGCCATCAAGGCGCGCACGCGGATGTTTCGCACGCCTGTCCCAGGGTCCTCTTTATGCTGCTGGTAGCGGTAGGCAACCGCCTGCTGATAGCCCTGGAAGGGCTCGGTCACGGCGGCGATGCGCGTGAGCCACTTGACGCTCGCCATGCCATACCAGCCGGGGACCAGCAGACGCACGGGGGCGCCGCGCTCGGGCTCAAGCGGGCGGCCGTTCATCTCGTAGGCCAGCAGGACTTCGGGGCGCATCGCATCGCCGACGGAGAGACTACGCTCGTAGTCATGCTCGACCGTGCCTTGAGCGCCATGGTCGGCGCCGCTGAACACGATCTCGACCGTACCGGGGCGCACCCTGGCCGCGACCAGCACGTCGCGCAGCGGCGTGCCCGTCCACTCGCCGGTGCCGACGGCTTCGGCCAGCCAGGGCTGGCTCACGGGCCGTGGCGTCAGCCACGCGCGGCCGTTTCCGGCGCACTCCATCGTGACCGGTATCGTGCTCGCGGGCAGGCCACGAAGCTCCTCCAGCGCGAGTGAGCGCGGCCGCTCCACGTGGCCGCCGATCTCGAGCCGCCAGGTCGACTCGTCGAGCTTTGGTATGTCGAAATGGACCAGCAGGTAGTGCAGGCCCGTGGGCGTGATGTCGTAGCGCAACGCCTCGAGCGGCATGCCGCTGTTGCGAGCGGCAAGCTGCAGCTCGTCGGCGGTGAGTGGACCCTCGGTCGGCTCTGCCCCGCCCATGACGACTCGGTCAGTCCTTGTGCTGCAGCGTGTAGCGCACGGTCTGCACGCGGATCAGGCCGTCGCGGAACACGAACGTGTCGATGCCGTCCTCCACGCGTGTGTGGGCTGACTCCGCCGACCATTCCAGAAAAAGGATGTCGTCGGCAAAGACGGTGCTCAGTTTCCAGTCCGCGTGGGGGACGTCGCCGACGAGCTTGACGAACGCCTGCCGAATGCCGTCCTTGCCGCGCAGAATACCGTCGGGGCTGATGAAGACGGCGTCGTCTGAGTAGTCGCTGACGATGCCCTCGATATCCCCGGCTCCCAGCACCTCACCATGGTGAGAGAACACTTCTTCCGGCGTCCGCTGAGTGCTCATGATCGCTCCTTCCGTCACGCCGGGACGAGCACGCCCCGGCCGTGCAGCTGGCCGTTTCTCAAGTCGGCGAGAGCCCCGTTCACATCGTCGAACAGGTACTCGCGGGTCTCGAGCTTCACTATCCCCCGCGCGGCCAGCGCCATGAGCTCCGACAGCTCCGTGTAGCTGCCCACGAGGCTGCCCACCACCCGTAGCTCACGCGAGATCATCTCGATGGCCGGCAGTTCGACGCGGCCGCCGTAACCGACCACGAAGTACGTTCCCCCGGTGGCGAGCATCGACGGACCCTGCCGCGTCGTGCCCTGCTCCCCCACGAAGTCGAGCACGACCTGGACGCCCTTGCCGGCCGTCAGCTCGCGGACCCGCGCGACGGCATCGTCGCCGGTCTTCACGACGTGGTCGGCGCCCAGCCGCCCGGCCATCTGCAGCGCCTCCTCGGAGACGTCGACGACGATGATCTCGGCCGAGCACATGGCCCGCAGACACTGCACGCCGACGTGGCCGAGACCGCCCAGTCCGATGGCCACGCAGAAGGCGCCCGGCGGCAGGAGCTCGACGGCCCTCTTCACCGCCCGATAGGCCGTCAGCCCGGCATCCGCGTACGGGGCCACGTCTTTCGGCGCGAGTCCCTCGTCGAGTTTGAAGAGAGAGCGCTCCACGGTCTTCAGGTACTGGGCAAAGCCGCCGTCGACGTTCAGCCCCGGGAACTGGGCGTGGTCGCAGTGCATGTCCTCGCCCCGTCGGCAGGCCGGGCACACGCCGTCGGTCATCAGCGGGTGCACGATGACGGCGTCGCCGGCGCAGACCGAAGCGACCGCCGAACCCACCTCCGCGACCCAGCCCGCGTTCTCGTGTCCGAGCGTGTAGGGCAGTCGCGGGTCCTGGATGCCGCGCCAGATGCCCTCCATCACGTGCAGGTCCGTGCGGCAGACGCCGGCCCCGCCGATGCGGACGATCACGTCGAAGGGACCCTCGATCTTCGGGTCGGGCACCTCGTCGAGGTGAAGCCGATCGTCCCCGTACGCATGCAGCCTGGCAGCCTTCACGTCGCGCCTCCCCGACCTCGGTTCACGCTTGCGCGACTTCTGTACCCAGACTCGGGCGACCGGAGACCGTCGGTGAAGCAGGCAGGGCGGCGCGCGTCCAGCGATACGACGGGCCGCGGATCTCGACGGCGTAGCGGTACGATCGCTCGAGGATCTCGACGGTCTAGCGGTACGACCGTTCGAGGATCTCGACGGTCTCGTCGAACGACAGGCGGTAGCGGTCGACCTTGAACAGCCCGCCCATCGTCTCGCGCGCGGTGCGCGCCAGGCCCGGCAGATCGGCGCGCTCGATGCCGGCATCGGACATGCGCAGCTCGCTCAAGCCGCACTCATCGATCAACCGCTTGAGCGCCGTGACGAACAGTGCCGCGCGCTCGGTCTCGGGGCAGGCGTCGACGTCGGCGCCCATCGCCGCCGCCATCTGTTCGAAGAGCCCGGCAGGGATGCGCGTCAGGAAGAACTCGTAGTAGGCGACCGACAGCATCACGAGACCGGCCCCATGCGCCAGACCGCGGTGATGAGCGCTCAGGGCGTGCTCGAGCGAGTGTTCCGAGGTGCACGACGATGTCGATTCGACCAGGCCGGAGAGGATGTTGGCGAACGCGAGATTCGAGCGGGCCTCGATGTTCGAGCCGTCTCTGACCGCGAGCGGCAGCCAGCGGGCGACGAGTGCCATGCTCTTCAGAGCGAACAGGTCGCTCATCGGCGTGGCGCAAGAGGCGATGAAGCCCTCGGTCGCGTGAAACAGGGCGTCGAGTCCCTGGTAGGCGGTCAGCGCGGGCGGCACCGAGGTCGTGAGCTCGGGATCGACGATCGACAGCGTCGGGAACGTGTGGTCGTTGCCCAAGCCGATCTTCTCGCCGGCCCCGTCTTTCGTCACGACCGTCCAGGGGTCGGCTTCGGTGCCGGTGCCGGACGTGGTGGAGATCGCCACGATCGGCAGCGCGCCGTCGGCGGCGGGCTTGCCGGCGCCGGAGCCGCCGTGGATGTAGTCCCAGTAGTCGCCGGGGTTCTTGGCCATCACCGCGATGCTCTTGGCCGAGTCGATGCTGCTCCCCCCGCCCAGCCCGACGACGAAGTCGCAGCCTTCGGCCCTCGCGAGCCGAGCGGCCTCCATCACCTCGGAACTGGCCGGGTTCGGCCGGACCTTGTCGAACACGACGCTGTCCACGCCGTTCCTGTGAAGCAGCTCGACCACGCGAGCCAGATAGCCAAGCGTCTTCATGGAGGAGCCGGCCGACACCACCACGAGCGCCTTCTTGCCGGGGAGGGCGATCTCGCCCAGCGCCTCGAGAGCGCCCTCGCCGAACTTGATCCGAGCAGGCATGTAGAAGTCGAACTTCACTGGGGATGCTCCTTCGCTTTGGGCGGCACGGTCAGAGCTTTGCTGTCAGAGCATCGATGGTACCGCCGCCGGCGCCGGTGAGCGGTGTTGTCCAGCGCCGGCCAGGCCGAGCGCGGGCCGGCCCGCGCGGCCGGCCCGCGCCGTCGACGCTTGAAGCGCCCGGCCGCGCGGGCTACGATGAGGTGCACATTGTGATCTGATTCACGGGAGCTTTCCGGTGGAAAAGAGGCTCGGTACCATCTCGATCATCGTGGAACGGCAGCGGGCGCCGGTGACCACGGTCAATGAACTGTTGAGCCAGTTCGGCGACTGCCTCCTCGCGCGTCTCGGCCTTCCCTTCTCCGATCGCGGCGTGAACATCATCACGCTGGTCACCGATACCTCGGTCGAGCGCCTCAGCGCGCTCACCGGAAAGCTGGGCAAGCTCCCGGGCGTTCAGGTCAAGTCCATGATGGCCAAGCCGCTCGAAGAGGGAGTTGCCCGCGATGATCCACCCTACGACTGACGGTCTAGTCGACTTTATCCCCGCCGCACGGCTCGAGGAACTGCTGCGCCGCCCGCCGGCACAGGCGCCCGAGGTGCACGACGTGCTGGCCCGCTCCGCGGCCAAGCAGCGTCTGACCCTCGACGAGATGGCGGTGCTGCTGTCGGTCACCGATCCCGGCCTTCAGGACGAGATGTTCGCCACCGCGCGCGAGCTCAAGAAGACCGTCTACGGCAACCGCATCGTGCTCTTCGCGCCGCTGTACATCGGCAACAAGTGCACCAACGCCTGCCGTTACTGCGGCTTTCGCTCAGACAACCGCGACATCGTGCGGCGCACCCTCACGGACGACGAGCTGCGCGCCGAGGTACTGGCGCTGATCGGCAAGGGCCACAAGCGCCTCGTGATCGACTACGGCGAGCACCCCGACTACGGCGCCGAGACCATCGCCCACGCGGTCGAGGTCATCTACGCCACGAAGTCCGGCTCGGGCGAGATCCGCCGCGTCAACGTCAACTGCGCGCCGCTCGACGTCGCCGGCTACCGTCTTATGAAGAAGGTCGGCATCGGCACCTATCAGATCTTCCAGGAGACCTACCACCGGCCGACTTACGCGGCCATGCACCCGAGCGGCAACAAGTCCGACTTTCTCTGGCGCCTCTACGGCCAGGACCGCGCCATGGAGGGAGGCTGCGACGACGTCGGTCTGGGAGCGCTCTTCGGCCTCTACGACTGGCGTTTCGAGGCCCTGAGCCTGCTGGCCCACGCCATCCATCTCGAGGAGACGTTCGGCGTGGGTCCGCATACGTTCTCGTTCCCGCGCCTGAAAGACGCCAGCAACCGCGACCTCGACCCGCGCTACGCGACCAGCGACGCCGACTTCAAGCGCCTCATCGCCATCCTGCGCCTCGCGGTGCCCTACACGGGCATGATCCTCACCGCGCGCGAGCCCGCCAGGCTGCGCCGCGAGCTCATCGAGTTCGGCGTCTCGCAGATCGACGGCGGCACGCGCATCGAGCTCGGCGGCTACAGCGAGGCGGCGCCGGAGCAGGACCTCGAGCGTGAGCAATTCCGCATCGGCGACGAGCGCCCGCTCGACGAGATCGTCGGCGAGCTGCTGGACATGGGCGAGATCCCCTCGTGGTGCACCGCCTGCTATCGCAAGGGACGCACCGGAGAGCACTTCATGGAGTTCGCCATCCCGGGCTTCATCAAGCGCTTCTGCACCCCGAACGCGCTGCTCACGCTCAAGGAGTACCTGAGCGACTACGCCTCGGACGAGGTCGTCGCCAAAGGCGAGCGGCTGATCGCCGCGGAGCTCGCCGGCCTGCCGGACAACGACACCACGAGGCTGCTCGTCGAGCGTCTGGCCGCCATCGGCGAGGGGCAGCGCGACCTGTATTTCTGAGCGGTACTTCTCACCTGTGTCGCTGAGCTGCCGCGAGGACACCCGTCACGCGGTCCCCGCTGCGCTCAGGGTCGCGAGGATCTTCTCGATGGCGGTGTCCTGAGCGGCGAGATGGGCCTGGATCTGCTTGGCCTCTTCGAGGACGGCGGCGGCATCGTTGTAGGTGGCTTCCGAGCGGGCGTCGGCGGCGGCGGCCTGCACGTTCTGGCCGACGATGATGATGGGCAGCAGTACCAGCTGCAGAAAGGTCTGGGCGATCCAGGCGACGATGATGAGCTTGTTGCCGGTCTTGAAGGCGGACGGCGCGCTGACCAGGGCCAGCAGCGTGAACAGATACGCGCACCACATGGTGCCGACCACGACCGTGATCTTCAGCCCGATCCTGGCGTTCAGGCGCCCGATCGGACCGGGACCGTGCATCGTGGCCACGGCGGCCGCGACCGTGGGCGGTCCGGCGGCCTTGCGTTTTTCGACGTGCGGGTGCTGAACGTACTCGAAGATGCCGGACATATGCCGCCTCCCGGGGACTGTGCCATCAGGTCGAGCTCGGTCTGAGATTCGCGCCCCCCACCGCAATAGCCTGCAGAACGGCTTGCTTGCGCGACACCCCCGACAGGTCAGGGAACTCTGCCCATCCTCGTCGGGAACTAGTGCGGCGATACTAATCTGCAAGAGGCTCACGGGCCCGAGGGCGGACAAGCCACACAACGGGACTCGAGGGCGGACGGCGATCTGAGGCGACGAAAGTGAGGAGCACATGGAATCCGTCAGACCATCCTGGGTCAGGAGCATCAAGGGTGCGCCGTTCTCGGGCATCGGCTCACTCGAGGCCGACATCCTGGCGATCGTCTGGGAAAGTCCGCGAGAGACGGTGCGCGATGTCTACGAGACGCTGCGCGAGCAGCGCCCCATCGCCTACACGACCGTGATGACGGTCATGAACAACCTGGTCAAGAAGGACCTGCTCACGCAGGACCGCACCAACATCGCCTACGTCTACACGCCGGCCATCCCGGGCAACGAGGTGGCCAGCACGGTCCTCGACAGCGTCGTTCAGCGGCTGTTTCGCGGCCGCCTGAACCTGGCGCTGTCGCACCTCCTCGGACTCGATCGCGACCTGAACGCCGAGCAGGCCGAGGAGCTGCGCGAGTATGCCCGGCAGCACTTTGCCGCCTGATCGCGTGTGGCCGCGGCCGCGGCGCGCGCGCCGCTTCACGGCCGGGAGAGGACGATGAGCCGGCAGCGCCCAGGCGCTGATGGCGAGGGAACGGTCGCTCAGCGCACAGTCACAAGCGTGCCGATGGGGTCGTACTCGAACACCACGGCGGCGGCGCTGTAGGGCAGCTCGACGCAACCGAGACTCTGCGGGTAGCCGTAGGATGAGCGCACGAAGCCGTGCACCGCGTCGCCGCCGTTGAAGTAGGCGACGTACGGCACGCCGGTGTCGTGATAGTGGCTGCCGTCGGGGTTGGTGCCGCTCATCGTCGTCGACACCAGGTGCGCGTAGACCGCGAATGTGCCGTGAGGGGTCGGCCGCGAGGCGATGCCGGTGTTGGCGGCGCTGCTATAGACGACGCGCCCGTCGCGCCACACCAGGAGCGTTTCGGGAAGGCTCGTCGTTACCTCGATGTAGTCGTAGGGATGTTTGTCCACCTGACGGCGGGCGACGGCCCGCAACAAGGCGGCCCAAAAGCTCTGGCCGGTTATCCCGTCGGCCGTCAGGCCGTGATCTGCCTGGAAAGCCATGACGGCGCCGCGCACCAGGACCGTGTCCTGGCCGCGCCGCCACAGCGAGCCGAGCCGCACGCTCATCTGCCGGTAGCGCCAGACAAAGACGCCGCGGGCCGGTGTGAGAGAAACGAGCCAGGAGCTCAGGCGCCGGGCAGCATGCGGCGTGGCTGTCGAGGTGGCCGTCGGCGTGACGCTTGAGGTGGCCGTCGGCGTGGCCGTGGAAGTCGCGGTCGGTGTGACGCTCGCAGTGGCGCTCGATGTGGCCGTCGAAGCGGCGCTCGATGTGGCCGTCGATGTGGCCGTCGAAGTCGCGCTCGAAGCGGCCGTCGAGGAGGACTCGGCCGATGCCGATGCGGCGGCGGCCCGCGCGGCCGCCCGGACGCGAAAGCGCAGCGGCAGGTAGTGAAGTTCCGCGAGCAACTGCTGGAGCCGCAGCACCGATGCTCCGCCGGTCGTGAACGAGGTCACGTAGGTCGCGGCCAGCCGGCCGCCCGTGCTGCCGCGCACGCCTTTGCTGCCGCTGGAGACGATCACGTGGACCGTCGTCAGGAGAGGCCAGTGTCCCGCCGGATGAAAGACAAGCGTCGCGCCCCTCACGACCGTCCAGGTTCCCGGCACGCTCGGCACGAGCTTCGGATGGGGAGTGTCCGAGGCCAGCGCTGTCGAGAACCGGATCGCGAGCGTCTTCGAGAACGCCACGCCCTGCGTCCGGCGACGCGGTGAGCAGGCGACGACCTCGAGCGGCGTGACCTGAGGGCTCGGCGAGGTCGAGCTCGATGCCGCTACGTCAGCCGTCGCGCCACGGCTCCCGCAGCCGGCGACCACGGACGCGAGCACCACGACGGTAAGCACGACGGCGGCGAGCACGATGGCGGCGAGCACGATGGTCACGGCGCCGACGCGGGTCGTCCGGAGGGCGGTGGCGTTGTTGGAGGGCTCCATCACGCCGGTCAGTGCAAGGCCTGGCGCACGATGAGGCCGGCCGCGGCGGCCGACCCGGACGAGACTCGGCCACCGCTACCGGCGATCACGCGATAGCTGTAGCGGCCCGGCGCGAGGCTGGCACGAAAGCGAGACGACAGCCGGCGGTTCGTGCGCACGGTGCCGAGATCGACCGTCTTGACCACCGCACCGGCCGCGTTGCGGATCACGAGTGTCGCCACGACAGACGCCGCGGCCGGCTCGATCACGCGAAAGTGGACTACCGCGAACGCCCCGTGCCGCACGACGACACTCCCGAGCGCCACGGTCCTTGCCGGCCGTGCGGCCGGCCCCGCGTGATGCTTGCCGCCGTGAGCGAGCACCAGCGCACCGGTCGCCGCGAGCACCGCGAGAAGCAGCACAGCGGCGGCTCGGCGGCGGCGGTAGATGATCTTCGAGGCCTTGCCGGTAGTCGCTCGCCGGCGGCTTTCCGCAGCGAGCGCCGGAGCACCCAGGCGTTCCTCGCACTCGCCGAAGACCGCGGGTTCAGCGGGTCGCTGGGCTTGCGACCCGGCGGCGCGCTCGCTTGAGCACAGGGGGCAGAGCAGGACGACCCCAGCGTCGCCACGCAAGCGGCGCGGACGCTCGCCGATCAGCAACTGCCGGCCGCAAAGGTCGCACGTTTCCGGCTCGTCACGACAAGGCGGCGCGGGTTCGGGCACGTCCGTGCTTACGAGATCGTCGGAACCGGCCTGGCGCCCTGGCGCCGGCGACGGCGTCGCGGCGGGCCGCTGAAAGCGATCTCTCGTGTCCAAAGTCGTGCACCCCTTTCGTCACGCCAGTGTCCTCCGTACAGCCAAGCTTCCGCTGAGCAGGCACTGAGAAGGTGCTGAGAGTGAAGCGGCGGGCTCCCTAAGCGCGCGCAGCGGCTTTCTCAGCAATCCGTCAGCATGCTGTCAGCCTCGTCTCAACCAGCGGTGATAGACAGCGAGGCATGGAACGCACAGAAGCCTTGCGGCGCCTGGCGCAGCGCAAGCGCCGCCGCTTCGCGGTCATCACCGCGGCGCTGCTGGCCACCGCTGGGTTCATCGCGGTGATCTCGGTCGCGCGAGCGCACGAGAACGGCGCGCGACGGCAGCACGCGGCAAACCACCGTGTCTCGGCTACCGGCGCATCGCCGCGGCCCGCGAAGACCACGCACGCCGGCGCCACGAGCGTCAGCGTCAAAGAGGTCGACCGCAAGCTGACGGCCAGTCTCGCGCTGCTCCTGAAGGGACACAGCGGCGATCTCGCCGTAGGCCTCGTCGATCGCACCACCGGTCTCAAGGCCTGCTACCGTGGCGGGCACCGGTTCCACACGGCCAGCATCGTCAAGGCCGACATCCTGGCCACCTTGCTGCTGCGCCATCAGGACGCCGGGACGCCGCTGAGCGAGACCGAGCGGGAGCTCGCGACGCAGATGATCGAGGAGAGCAACAACGATGCGGCGACCGACTTGTGGGACGACGTCGGCGGAGCCGACGGCATCGCCGCCGCGAACGTCCGCCTGGGCCTGCGCCACACGACCCCGGGAGAGGGCGGCTACTGGGGCCTGACCGAGACCACCGTCGCCGACCAGCTGACGCTGCTCTCCGACCTCGTTTCGGCCCACTCCCCGCTGAGCGCCGCCTCCCGCTCCTACGAGCTGCGCCTCATGTGCCACGTCGAATCCGACCAGGCCTGGGGCGTGAGCGCGGCCGCGACACCGGGCACCTCCGCGGCGGTCAAGAACGGCTGGCTTCCCGACCCACGACTCTGGGTGATCAACAGCATCGGCGTGCTCCATCACGACGGTCACGTGCTGCTGGTCGCCGTTCTCTCCGATGACCAGCCAACGGAAGGGTGCGGCATCACCCAGGTCAAGACGGCCGCCGTGGCGGCCGCGGACGCGATCGCCGCGGCGCACTCCTGACCGGCCCCGCCGCGGACGCGACCGCCGCGGCTCACTCCCCACCGGCCCCCGCCGTCGTCCCAACCCCGACGGCTCCCTCGTCACTCGTACCGCAAGGCCGTCGTCGGCTCCACCGAAGCGGCCTGCACC
>PMKK01000330.1 GCA_003157715.1 Actinomycetota bacterium | reverse complement strand
CGCACGAACACGGCGGCGTTCAGCACCCGGTTCTGCTTGGCGCCCACGAGCTCCTCGCCGTCGAGCATGAGGACCCCCGTGGCGCCCTCGTTGATCACCCGCAGCGCGGGCACCGAGCCGCCGTCGCTGACCTCGGTCACATGGAAGGTGCCGGCCCGCAGCGCCGCCGAGAGCGTCTCGTAGCGCGGCCCGCGATCGCCCCAGAAGGACAGCGGCACCACCCCCAAGCTGCCGTGGGTCTGCGGCTCGCCCAGCCGCAGCGCGGCGGCAAAGGCGGCCGGCGGCCCGGCCTGGCCCGCGCGTCCGGACTGGTCGGACTTCTCGACAGATGTCATGGCGTCCTCCTCGTGGTTTGCTTGCTATATGCCTCTGAGACATGATTTGTACAGCTATTGTTCATCTCTATGATGCCATAGTAACATATCGTCGGACGGAAAAGGCGGGTATAGACTTGACTCAGGGGAAAGTCGGGGGCGGCGATGAGGCTGCCCGCGAGCCCGGCGTGAGTCGGACCGGCCAACGTGAGGCGGACCGGCCCACGAGCCGCAAGGGAGGACCGGTGAACGACGAGCAGGGCTACTCACACGAGCGTGAGCTCGGCCGCCGCCTGGCGCGGCTGCGCGACGCGGCCGGCCTGACGCAGCGCGAGCTCGCCCGCCGCATGGACCTCACCCAGTCGGCGCTCAGCCGCATAGAGTCGGGTCAGCGCCGGCTATCGGCGGCGCAGGTGAGCCAGCTCGCCCGCATCCTGGCGATCGACCCCGGCGTGCTGCTCGAATCCGATCCGACCGACGCAGCCGGCCCGTACGCCGCCGAGACGATCCAGTCGTCCCAGTCATCCCAGTCATCCCAGGGGCCCTCGGAGCAGGCCGGCGCGCCGCGCAGCAGCGCCCGCTCGCTCCGCGCCGATGGCGCGCGCGCTCGCGCCGACGGTCCGCGTGGTCGCGCCAAGAGTCCGCGCGGCAGCGCCGCGAGCCCCGCCGAGTCCACAATCGTGGCGATGATGAGCTCGGATTCGCCGCTGCTGCGCATGTCGAGCGGCGATGCCTCGTGGGCCGAGAGTTCCACGGGGGGCCTCGACTTAGCGGCGGCGCCGGCGGTGCCGACGGCGGCGGACGTGCCGCGCGGCCGCGCGCGGCCGCGCGGCCTCGAGCCGCCGATCTTCGCCGAGGTCGTGCACGACGCCCTCGAAGTCGAGGCGCTGGCCGGCACCGACGACGAACCTCACCTTGCCGGCTTCGGCCGTCCCTCGCCGTTTGCCGCTCTGCCCCACGCCACGCACGCCGACCCGGTCCGCCTGGCGCGCTTCTGGCGCCACGAGCTGGGCGCCGGCGACGAAGGCCCGCTGCCCGATCTCGTGCCGCTGCTCGAGGCGGCGGGCGTCGACGTCGTCCACGCCCGCCTCGACTCCGACACGCCCCACGGCGCCTGCGCGCTGGTCGCGGCGCCCCGTGCTGGCGCCGCCGCCGCGGGCCGCGCGGCGAGCGGTGGCGCAGCCGCGGCCGGTGGCGGAGCTGCCGCCAACGCCGCCAGCGCCGCACCCGCCGTCGTCCGCCCCTTCATCTTCGTCAATGGCTTCGGGCGACCGGTCGCGCTGCAGCGCTTCGCCCTGGCCCACGAGTTCGCCCACCTGGCGCTCGGCCATGGCGAGGCCTACGACGAGCGCATCGACTGGTCGGGCCGCAGCCGCCACGAGACCGACGCCAACGCCTTCGCCGAGGAGTTCGTCGCGCCGCTCGCCGCAGTCCGCCGCTGGTTCGAGATGGACGGCGAGGCGGCGGGGTCGCGCGCTGTCGCGCCCCACACTGCCGCTGCACCGCACGCCGCCGGCTCGCCCCACGCCGCCGCCGCGTCCCCCGCCGCCGCCTCGCCCCACAACCCCGCCGCCGAGACCCTCGACACCGTCGTCCGCCTCGCCAACCACTTCGGCGCTAGCTTCTGGGTGGCGCGCTACCGGGCCAAGGCGGCCGGCATCCTCTCCAGCCCCACGCAGCTGCGGGCGGTCGACCAGCTCCTGCGCGCCCGCCAAGCCCAGATGATCCCGCGACAGCTCTTCTTGGGCGGCCTGCGCGACACGCTCTCGGTGCTCACCGCCGAGTCGCGGCCGGGCCAGTCGAAGAACCCGTGGCGCATCGCGCCCAACGGTGTCCGAGTCCCCGGACGCATGCGCGCGCAAGTCCTGGCGCTGCTCGAGGCCGGCGCCGTGCCGCTCGAGCAGGCCGCCGCCTGGCTGCGCATCGAGCCGGCTGATCTGCGCAAGCAGCTCGAGCAGTTCGGATTGGAGTAGGCGCGGAGGGAACTCGAAGCGTCGACGTTGCCCGGGCTACTGGTCCACCAGGGCCGTCAGGAGCGTCGCCGACCTGGAGCTCCTCCCGCACCTGCGCGACGATGACCTCGACGTAGGCGAGGTCGTCACGCGGCGAAGACATCCTGAGCTTCCTCGAGGATGTGGTCGCGGAGCCGACGGTTCACGAACTCCACCTCGACCAGATCGACCTTGCGACCCCCGAAGAGGTCGGTGAGCTCGTCGTAGATCTTGTAGATCTGCTTGCCCTCGAANNCGTGAGAAGTCGATCTGGATCATGTCGCCGTCACCTCCGCCGCAGTCGCAGCCCGTCGCCGACCCGTCATGTGCCACCTTAGATCATGGCGTGGTCCGAGCACCCGCCGAACCGTCATCCCGAAAGCTAACAAATCAGGCGAGCGGAAGCGACTAGCAGTCCAATCGCCTACGATCGGGCTCAGTGCCTTGACTGGCGAGGGGCTTGGTCATAATACGGTGCAAATCGGGAATCGGAATTCCGATTTGCACGCCATCCGCGGCTGTTCTGAGCGTGCACGGTCTTGTAGAGGGGACCGGGAGTCACCGGCGTGCCCTCCGCCAAGCTCTGAGGTCGCCCTTCGCGCCACTCGGGCGATTCACGCCCACTCGCGCCGCCCCGCCGTCGGTCGGACGGACAGCCCCGTTGGACCCCGCCCCAGCCGGGAATACTGCCTGGCGATGACCACCCCGCCGTACAGCCCCGACGACGCTCCCGACTCCCCGGTCGGCCGGCGCTTTCCCTCAGCCGGCGGCACGGCGCTGTCGGGCGAGGACGTGCGGTTTCCCGACGACATCGCCGGTGCGCCGGCGGTCCTGCTGGTCGCCTACCAGCGCGCGGCTCAGGGCGACGTCTCGAAGTGGCTCGAGTTTCTCCAGTCGCGCGAGCCGGGGCTGACGGTCTACGAGGTGCCGACCATCCCGTCGATCACCTACCGGCCGTGGGCGGGCTGGATCGACAACGGCATGCGCAAGGGCGTGCTCCGCGCGCTGTGGCCCCAGGTCGTCACCATCTACGCCGAAGGCGGGCCGGTGCGCGATTTTCTCGGCGGTAGTCGCTTTCTGGGCGCCTCGGTCGTGCTGCTCGACGCCGGCGGCGTTGTGCGCTGGTTCGGCGCCCAGGGCTTCACGCCCGGCGGGGGCGCCGCGCTGCTCGACGAGCTGCACAGCTTGAAGGAGCGTCCGCCGGACTGACGCTTCGTGTCATCGCCGCCTGCGCCGGTCGCCGCGCTCGCCCGAGCCGCCTGCGCCGGCCGCCGCGCTCGCCCGGGCCGCCTGCGCCGGTTGACGCGCTCGTCCGCGCCGCCGATGTTCCTTCCCCGCCGCTCGCCCTCTCGCGAACCGCGCCGCACGCACCCGACTCGCGTCCCGCCGCGCTCGCGCACCGCACTGTTTTCGTTGGTCGTATACTCTCCCGGGAGCTTCGTCCACGGCACGTACTGGGGGAATCATGCGTAGACAGGGTCACAGGTCCGTCTCACTGATCGTCGTGTTCGTCATCGTCCTGCTCGCGGCCGCCGTAGCGGTCTGCGCGGGCGCGGCTGCGCCGGCCCGCGCCGCGTTTGCCTCCCACGGCATCTGGTGGGAGACCCTCGGCGAGTCGCCCAACGCCGACAACTGGGTCGACGTCGCCAAGGGACCGAACGGGGCGCTCTACGCGGCGGGCAACAACAGCGTCGGCGGCGCGACCGGCGACCTGCTGGTCGCCAAGTACAGCCGCAACGACGCCGCCACCGACCACCTGGTCTGGCAGCGTATCTGGGACAACCCCAGCGAACACCTGAACGACCAGGCCGCGGCGCTGGCCGTCGACCCGAGCGGCGCCGTCATCGTGGTCGGTTCCACCAGCACGGCCGCCCACGGCCGCGAGTGGGTCGTCGTCAAGTGGAGCACCGACGGCGTCGCCCTCTGGCAGAAGACCTTCGCCGCCAGCCCCCTCACCGCCTGGAACGCCGACGCCTACGACGTCGCCTGCGACGCCGCCGGCCGTATCTACGTCTGCGGCTGGAGTCAGACCAGCACGCACGGCGGCAGCGTCGTGTCGTCGCTCATGGTGCGCAAGCTGGCCGGCAGCGACGGCCACACCATCTGGACGCACGCCTACGCCGGCGCCGCCGCCAGCTTCAATCAGGGCTCGAAGCTGGCGCTCGACAAGGCCGGCAACGTCTACTGCACCGGGTACGGGCAGAACGCGAAGGGCGACAGCGACATCGTCACCTGCCGGTTCCAGACGGGTAACGGGCACCTGTCGTGGGTCCGGCTGATCGCCGACGCCAAGCATCGCGACGACGAAGGCGCCGACGTCGCCGTGCGCGGCGCCGGCGTCTGGGTGACCGGCGGCGAGTACACCGACGCCTCCAACCGCGTGGTCGCCCTGGCCAAGTACACGCTGAGCGGCCGCCGGCTCTGGCTGCGCACCTGGCTCGAGAAGGCCGGCACCCGGGAGTACCCGCGCGCGCTGGCCGTCGATGTCCACGGCAACGCCGTGGTCGCCGGCTCCGGCAACGACAACCCGGTCACGCGCGAGCACGCCTTCATCGTGCGCTGGAACTCCGCCGGCCGGCGCAGGTGGCAGCGCGTCGCCTACAACTCGGTGACCCACAAGGCCGTCTGGCGCGACGTGGTCTGCGACGGCGCGGGCGGCATCTGGGTCGGCGGCTATGAGCTGAGGGGCAGCGTCGACTCCCTCCTCATCGCCCGCTACTCGACGGCCGGCAAGCGCCTGTGGCTCAGCTCATATCTGGGCTATGAAGGATTGGGCGCCGAGTGCAACGCGCTCTGCCTCGGCAAGACCGGGCTGTTCGTCGGCGGCAGCGTGGCCACGGCGACCCGCGGCGACGACGCGGTGGCCCTGAAGTACGCGAGGTAGGGGGCGCGCGGGACGGCGCGAGCGGCGGCGCGGTCGGTCTGTCAGGCTGGCGGGGCGGCGCTCGCTCGGGCTGAGGCGCAGCGGAGCCGGGACGCAGCGAGAGCCGGGACGCAGCGAGAGCCGGGGCGGGCTGAGGCTAGCCCCAGCCCTCGAGCTCGTCGGCGTGGTCGACCGACCGCAGCCGCGCCATGCGGCGCGAGGCGAGCAGCCCCGGGGCGGTGAGCAGCGCGGCGAGCAGCAAAGCGACGAGCGAGACTCCGAGGTAAGCGGCGGCGCGCGACGTGCGCGGGGGCGGGCTTCCGCCTCCGCCGCCACGCGCGCCGCCGCTCAGGTCGCCGACGTTCACGAGCGTGCCGGTGACGGCGCCGGCCCCCGTGCCGGACGCGGCGGCCGGCTGCGGCGTGGTGGGCATCGTGAGCGACGCGCCCCGCGAGGCCGAGCTCTTGCCCGACGTCGCCGCCGTGCCGCCGCCGCCCAGGTCGGTGCTCGTGCCCTGGCCGGCGCCGACCCCCGACCCGCTGCCCGAGCCGCCCACGCCGCTGCCGGTGCCGGTGCCCGCCCCGGACGCCGTGCCGTTGCCGTGAGTCGCGCCGCCGTTGCCGGAACTGCTCGCCTTGGTCTCGCCGTTCGTGTAGGTGAGCTCGACGTCCTTGAGCGACGGCGCGACGCTGCGATCGGCGCTCGAAAACACGAAGTCGAAACTGATGGTGGCGGTGACCACGCCGCGCAACGAGTAGCTTCCGGCGCCGGTCACGCTCCTCGAGATGCCATCGCTGGACACGTAGTGGACGCTCACCGACGTATGGCCGGGCGTGCCGGCGCGCACGCGCAACGACAGCAGATGCGCCTGCGAGCCCCCGCCGGCCAGGTAAAACGTCTTCGACATGACGCGAGCGCCGCTGGTGTTGCCGACGAGCCCGACGTGCTGACCGCTCTGGTCGCAGACCAAGAAGGCGCCGGTGACCACGTCGGCTGTGTCGCTGGGCCCGGCGCGACCGGTGACGCGCTCGGCCAGCCGAGGTTGGTCGAGATGGCCCCCGGCGCCCTTGGGCGAGCGCCAGACGATGCTGGCGGCNNTCGTTGCCCGTGTCGGCGATGATCGTCTTGCCGCCGGCCTCCATGCTCGCGCCCATCGGATTGTCGAGATAGCCGGCGTCAGAGCCCGCGCTGCCCGATACTCCGTACTGCCAGAGCACGGCGTCGTCGCTCACCCTGATGGCCCGGTCGGCCCCCGCGTCGGCGATCAGCGTCGAGCCGTCGCTCTCGCGTTCGGCGTCGGTCGGACCCATCAGCTGTCCGTCGCCGGTCCCCGGCGTGCCGCCGTAGTGCCACACGACGCTGCCGTCGGCCCAGGCGACCTCGAGCACTTTGGGCGCGGCCGAATCGTCGTCGGCGATGAGCACGGTCGGCTGACCGCCGGTCCCCGCGGGCACGTATCGCGCGCACACCGGCTCGGACAGGCGGTAGGCCCCGGCGCCGCTGTACTGCCACGTCTTGCCGGGAGTGGTGAGATCGACGGCCACCACGCGCCCGGCGCCCGGGTCGGCGACCAGGACCCACGTGTCGTCGTCGCTCGCAGTGAACTCCCGCGCCCAGCACGGCGCCACGAGGCTGGGGTAGCTCCCGTCGTTCGGATACGACCAGATACTGCTTCCCGAGGCGTCTAACTCCTCGACCTGGCCGCCGGCGCACACGAGCTTCGAGCCCTTGCCGAGCCACTGGACCGAGCCGGTCCCGCCGGACACCGACCAGCGCAGGGTGGTCGACGATAAGACCCGCGGATCGAGCGTGAGCGTCCGGTCGGAGCTGCTGCCGGTGACGGCGAGTCCCATCTTCTCCGCGGCGGTCACGCCGGTCAGGCCGAACCCGTGGCCCGGCGTGCCCAGCTTGAGCGTGTGGACAATGAGCGTGGATGCACTCGCAGTGGCCGGGGCGAGCATAGCCGACAGGGCGAAAAGGACGATCGCCGCGGTGGCGGCGCACGCCGCCAGCGCAGAGCAGAAGGCGAGCGCGGAGGTCAGGGCGAGCCCGGAGACCGGGGCAGGCGCAGAGACGAAGGCGAGCGCGGCGCGGTCCGCTTGGGCCGGCCGGCGGCAGCCGGCGCTGGGCGCGGCCGTGGACATCGTTCGGGGGGCGGGTCTCCTGCGCGGTGCCTTGAACAATTGGCCAGGATCTGGGCCAATTGTACAAGGTCGCCGCGCATACATCAGGCTCATCTCGGGGTCGTCCTCTAGCGCGAAGGGTTGACGATCGGGGCTTGCGCCGGGGGCGGCGGCGCAGTGTCGCCGGCCGGTGACGCCGGGGTGACGCCGGCCGATGCCACCGCTGCGTCGCCGACCGCTGCCGCCACGACGTCGCCGACCGCCGGCGTCGGGATGACGTGGACCGCCGCCGCCGGTATCGCGAGCTCTACAGCAGCCCCCGGCGCCGGTTCGAAGCCGCCGCCGTAGGCCCGCGGCACCAGCACCGTCAGACCGCCGGCGTCGACCGAGATCAAGCGGCCCGTCGCCGTGGGGCGCACGTCCACGACGCGGGCCGCCACCACGTTGTCGGCAAGGCGAGTCCCGGCAGCGGCATGACCGGCAACGGCATGACCGGCAGCCGCGCCGGCGTTCGCACCCGCCGTTGCCGGCCGCGCCACGACCGCGTCGGCGCCGGCGCCCGCACCCGCGCCCACCGGCCGCGCCACAATGGCGTCGGCGCGCACGACCGCCGTCACCGCTCCCCGCGCGCGGCACGCCGAGCGCAGCACGAGCCCGCCGGCCAGCGTCACCTCGCAGCCGCCGTCCGCCACCGGGCGCGCCGTCGCCACCAGCACGTTGCGCGCCCCGGTCAGCCGCGCCACGGCGGCGCTGGCGGGATGAGCGATGACGTCGTCGATCGGCCCACCCTGAACGATCAGCCCGTCGATCAGCACGACGCAGCGGCCGGCCACGGCCAGCGCCTCGTCGAGGCTGTGGGTGACGTGGAT
>PMKK01000272.1 GCA_003157715.1 Actinomycetota bacterium | reverse complement strand
CCCTCCGACAGGACGAGCAGCTTGTCGAAGTAGGTGAGCGCCAGGTTCAGGTCGTGCAGGACGCAGATCACCGTGAGCCCATCGGCGTTGAGCTGTTTGAGCAGCTCGAACAGGGCGAGCTGGTGAGAGACGTCGAGGCTCGACGCCGGCTCGTCGAGCAGCAGCACGCCGGCGCTCTGCACCAGCGCCTGGGCCAGGACGACCATCTGCTTCTCGCCGCCCGAGAGCTCGGGGAAGCGGCGCTCGGCAAGCTCGGCGATGCCGAGCTTGCCGAGCGCCGTCGCCGCCGCGGCGGCCGGCGAACAGTCGGCGCCCCGGCAGTAGGCGCCCATCTCGACCACGTCGCGCACCGTCAGGTCGAACTCCAGCGCGAAGTGCTGCGGCACCAGGGCCACCTCGCGAGCGATGTCGCGGCGCCGGTACTCGCGGGTAGGCCGGCCATTGACCAGCACCGCGCCGGAGCCCGGCGCGAGCACGCCGTCGATCAGGTCGAGCAGCGTGCTCTTGCCGCTGCCGTTAGGCCCCACCACACCGACGAAGTCCCCGGCCCGCACCTCGAACGACACGTCCTTCAGAACCGGGCGTTCGGGGTCGTAGGCAAAGGCCGCCCGGCGCACGGCGACGATCGGCGACGGCCGCTCCGCCCCGGCCGGCCCACCGGTCGCGCCCGCAGCACCGGGCGTGCCCGCACTACCGGCCGCGCCCGCACTACCGGCCGCGCCCGCGCCGCTCATCTCGCCGGTCGTCATGTCCGCCTGCCGCGGCGCAGGAGGTAGATGAACACCGGCGCGCCGATGAAGGTCGTGACCACGCCGACGGGGATCTCGGTGGGCGACAGCAGGGTCCGGCTCATGAGGTCGGCGATACCCATGAGGGCGGCGCCCATGACCAGCGAGAAGGGCAGCACGCGACGATGGTTGGGCCCGACCAGGAGCCGCACGAGGTGCGGGATGATGAGACCGACAAAGGCGATGATGCCGGCCACCGAGACGGCGATCGCGGTGAGGACGGCGGCCGTGACCACGAGTACGCGTTTCGTGCGCTCGACGTCGACGCCGAGCTCCAGGGCACGCTTTTCTCCCTGCAGGAGGATGTTCATCTCTTTTGTGAAGAACAGCGGCACGATCATGAAGGGCACGGCGAACAGCGCCGTCTCGACGTCGGTCCAGGTGNNCAGCCAGTAGAGGATCGCCCCCAGGTCGTCGTTGGCACGGATCATGAGCACCGTGATGATGGCGCTGAGCAGGTACGAAGCCGAGACACCGGCGAGCAGCAGCACGTAGACGTCGATACGGCCGCGACGCCGGGCAGCGGTCCAGACGAGCAGCAGCGTGCCCAGGCCGCCGACCAGGGCCAGTCCGGTCAGCCACACCCCGCCGGCCAGACCGGCGACGATGGCGATGGTCGCCCCCAGCGCGGCGCCCGACGACACACCGGTCACATAGGGGTCGGTCAGCGGGTTCAGGAACAGGTCCTGAAGGATCACACCGGCAACGGCCAGCGCCGCGCCGACCAGAAAGGCCAGCACGACGCGCGGCGCGCGGATCTGCCAGAAGATGATCGCCGTCGCGGTGTGCGAACCGGGGCCCGCCAGCAGGTCGTGCCAGAGCTGCGCCGGCGAGAGCGAGACGGGCCCGAAGGCCAGCGAGACGACCAGGCAGACGAGCGAGATACCGGCGGCCAGCGCGAGGCCGGACCAGCCCTCTCGGGCGGCCCGGCCCACACGCGCCGGCCTCTCGGCGCCGGTCACGACCGCGCGGCCTCGTTACGCAAGCGGCTGGCGCCCGGCCGGGTCATGGCGTGGCCGACGCCGCGGGCGAGGGTGAGCCGAAGACCTCGGGATGGATCATCTGGGCGAGCTTCTCGAGGCCGTCGACGAGGCGCGGCCCGGGACGCACGAGGAGGTTATCGTCGATCACGTACACGCGGCCGCTCTTCACCGCGCTGAGCGCGTCGTAGCCGCTGCGCTTGGCGATCTGGCTCGGGCTCGCCATGCTGCCGGTGGTGGCGACGTAGACGGCGGGGTCGTCCTTGAAGAGGACCTCGGAGCTGAACGACGGGTAGCCGCTGCCGGCGGCGTTGCCCACGTTGGTGCCGCCGGCGAGGCCGACCAGGTCGTCGATGAAAGTGCCCTTGCCGGCGGTCATGAGCGGCTTGCTGTAGATCTCGACGAAGACGGTCGGCTTGGACAGGCCGGCGACCTTCTGTTCGACTGCCGCGGCGCGCTGCTTCATGTCGGTGACGACCTTCGTCGCCTGGGGCGAGACGCCCAACAGCCGGCCAAGGCCGGTCAGGTCTGTGTAAACGCCGTCGAGCGTGGCCGGATTGACGACGAAGACCTTGATACCCAGGTTCTCGAGCTTGGTGCGCAGGCTGGCCTGGATGCCGCCCGTGGCCAGCACCAGGTCGGGCTGGAACGAGACGATCTTCTCGACGCTTGGGCTGGCGAAGTCGCCGATCTTGGGCAGCTTCTTGGCGGCCGCCGGGTAGTCGTCGTAGGTCGTACCGGCGACCAGCTTGCCGCCGGCTCCCAGGGCGAAGGCGATCTCGGTGTTGGCCGGCGCCAGCGAGACGACGCGCGCGGCCGGCGTAGCCAGCGTCACCTGGTGTCCGGAGTCGTCGGTGACCGTGACGGGGCCGGTCGCGGCGGCGGCGGGGCTGGCTGAGCTCGAGGTGCCGCTCGCCGAGCCGCAGGCCGCCAGGACCGCGAGCGCGAGAAGAAGCGCGGTCAGTGCGACGGCCGCGGTGACGGCCCTCAGGCGGGTGTGACGTCCGGACATCATGGTGTTCCTTTCCTTGCTGCTTTTGCTGCTTCACGGGGCTGGTTTGCCGCTTCCACCGGATGCGCGGCGGCGATCTCGGCGAAACGGTACTGATCGACGGCCAGGGTGCCGTGCCGGGCGATCTCCACGGGCGCGGCGAACAGCGGCGCGGCGGTGACGACCGTGTGGAACTCGCCCTCTTCGCCGCAGGCATCGACGCCGGCCGCCTCGAGCTCGGGGATCAGCGCGGCGTCAAGCCGGCGACCGAGGAAGCGCTCCCCGAGTCGCTCGGTGTTGACGGTCACGATGGTCGCCTCGACACCGGCCGCGAACAGCTCGTCGAGCAGCGCTCGGCGCGGCTCCAGCCACAACGGCAGGCAGGCGTCGAGACCGGCGACGCCGCAGACGCGCTCCACCCAGTCGCGGTGCGGCTGCAGGTCGATGTCGCCGAAGACGCCGGCCTCGGCACCCAGTTCGCGCAACTCGGCGAGGCCGTCCAGAAAGGCGGCTTCGTAGGTGTCCCACGACGCGGCGCGGCACACGAGCGGCAGGCCGAGCGCCTCGGCCTGGCGCTCCACGAAGGCAAGCGGCAAGCCGTGGCTGTGACTGAGACGGCCATCCTCGCGCAGCATGGTGAGCACGGCGATCGCCCGGCCGCCGCCGGCCACGGCGCGATGCAAGGCGAGATAGCTGTCCTTGCCCCCGCTCCACGACGAAAAGAACGCCCGACCGGCGACGACGTCGAGCTCGGACCGCCGATCGGGCTGCTGATCGGACTGCGCAGTCATGCGAGTGCTCCTTCCCCGGCCGTGCCGACCGAGTGATCTTCGGGGGCGTCGGCCGCGTGCCGGCCGGCGGTGTCGTGCTCGCCGGCGGTGTCGTGCTCGCCGTCTTTGGCGGCCTCGCGGGCCTGGCAGGCCGCGCACACGCCGTAGACCTCGAGGTGGTGGCCGTAGATCGCGAAACCGGTTTCCGCCGCGAGCGCGGCCTCGAGGGCCGTCAGATCGCCCGCGCCGTCAAAGCGCACCACGCGGCGGCAGACGCCACAGACAAGGGGATGGTTGTGGCCGATCGGCGGCGCGGTAAAGCCGATGTCGCCGCGCCGGTCCTGGACGCGCACGAGCAGCCCGAGATCGGTCAGCAAGGTCACGGTGCGATAGACGGTCGCCTGGCCGATGCCGGCCGCGCGCAGGCCGTCGGTCGCCTCGGAGATAGTCGCCGCCCGCGATCCGAAGGCGAAGTACTCCCAGACCTGGCGGCGCTGGCGGGTCATGGGAATACCCCTGGCGCGAAACACGGCGTCGATGTCGGCGGTCGCCGACGGGGGCGCGGGTGACAAGGGCGACGATGGCTGGTTGCGGTCCATGGTTGAGAGAAATTATCAACCAACGGCCCATCCGTCAACCGCACGAGCGCTACAGGCTAACCGCCCGACCGCAGGACACCGGCGAGGCCGCGCGCGAACAACGGGGTCCACTTGTCGCGGCCCGAGTTGACGAGGTGAAACAGGTCGGCGAAGTCGTCGTTAACCAGCCTCGCTCGGGGCTGCACGCTGATGTCGGACACCCCCAGGGCGTCCGCGACGTGAGCGACGTCGGCGTGGTAGGTGGCCAGGTAGGCGCTCCAGGCCGGGGTGCTTGCCTCGAGACCGAGGGGCTGTTCGAAGAACGTCACCGTGTACCCCTTCTCGCGCCCGAGGCGGACGGCCGCGGCCAGCACTACCAGGTTGTAGGCGACGTTGGCCGCATACTGGGGCCGTTCGCGGGCGAGCTCGATGGCCTGGCCCCTCTTCTTTGCCGCCAGGCTCGCCACCGGGCCGTCGCCGAAGTAGTGCGGAGTGTAGGTGATGGGCAGCAGATGGGGCGACGTCGTGAAGACGCGCTGGTTGAGAAACGACATGGCAAAGTCGAAGACGCCGGTGAGCAGCCCCGGCAGGCGTTTCTTGAGCGAGGCGCGGCCGGCCAGCACGGCGGCCAGGCGCGGGCTGGTCAGCGCGAGTGGAGAGCCGGAGAGCTGAGTGACGTCGGTGCTGGGTGAGCTGCTCAGCCGGTTCGGCGACAGTCCGATCGCCAGCAGTCCCCGGCCGCGCGGCAGGTTGTCGATGAGCGCCAGCGTCTCGCCCATGCTCTGAGCGTGGGCCGCCAGGCTCACGACGCGCACGCTAGTGCCGGCGTCGTTCGAGGTCGCGGCGGCCAGCACGTCCTCGCTGCGGATCATCTCCATGGCGCCGGAGCCACCGAAGAGATAGACCATGCGGGTCGTCGGCGGCGTGCGCTTGAGTTCGGCGATCTTGTAAGAGATGTTGACGTAGTCGTCGTTGGGGATGCGCAGAATGAGCCGCTCAGGGAGCACCGTGAAGTGGCCGCCGGCCACGAACCACTGCAGCCCGGCCAGCGCGGCGACGGCCACCAGAGCCGCCGCGAGCAGGATCAGGAAGGAGCGGCTGCGCAGGCCGTGCGCCAGGGCGCGTCGTCTGGTGCCTGCCTCTCGCATGTGTCGCAATCCCTACGTGAGCTCAGCCCGCTCTTTGCGTGTCGGACCGGCAGGGCGACGCCGCGGGCGGCGAACGATCGGCCGCGCCCCGGCGGGGCGGCGGTCCAGCCGGACCACGGTACCCAGTCGGCGGACGCCGGTCAATCGCGCGAGCCTTGGGCCCGCGATCAGGATGCCGCCGTACCGCCAAACGGTACGCCGCCCAAGTCTTGTGAGCTACGGTCCGTATGACGTGGCGGGTTGCCGCCACCCGACTGTCACCTCTAGAATCGCCTGCGGAGCGCCGGTACGGAAGTCTCGTCTCGCGGCGAGAGCACGACCGGCCAGGGGCACGTGAAAGGTTCGTCGCGCCGGTCCACCCGAGCGACCTACGAGGCAAGGAACCAGAGACGGAGACAGACACGGAGACAGACACGTGAGCGTGCGATTGCTCGGCATCGACTTCAGCCCCAGAGAGGGCAGCAACAGCGGCCTGCTCCTCGAAGCCTCGTTCGAGCGGCTGGCCGGCGCCCGCGGGGACGAGGTCGTCCACGAGGTCATCCACCTGCGCGACCTGCGTCTCGAGACATGCCAGTACTGCGACGTCTGCGGCAAGACGAGAAGCGGGCAGTTCGTGCCCTGCGTCATGGCCAAGAAAGACGACGTCCAATCGGTGCTCGACGCCATGGTGGCGGCCGACGGGCTGGTGGTCGCCACTCCGGTCTACTTCGGTCTGCCCTCCGACCTGTTCAGCAAGTTCATCATGCGCACGCGGATCCTGCGGCACCAGGACTTCAGGCTGGCCAACCGGCCGGTGGGCGTCATGGCCATCGCCGCGCGGCGTTCGGGAGGAGCCGAGACGGCGATCATGTCGGCCTGGCTGCCGTTCATACGCAACGGCTGTCTCGTGGTGGGCAACGGCGAAGGCACCTGCCAGTTCGGAGCCTACGGCTGGGCCGGCGGACGCGGCCACATACTGAGCGACGAGTGGGGTATGGAACAGGGCTTCCAGGTCGCCGAGCGGGTCTTCAGCATCGCCCGGCTCATCCAGGCCGGCAGCGGCGCTCTCGACTTCACGAACCCCATGACGTTCTCGCACACAGCCGGCACGCGACCCTGACCGGCGGGTCCCCGCGCCGCCGGCACGATCAAGGAAGAGAGCGCGCATGAGCGACGCCGATACGATTCTCGAGTTCCTTCGCGACGAGGCGGTCGATCTGCCCAAAGGGGTCGCGATCGACGCCGACACGTCGCTGTTCAAAGACCAGCTCCTCGACTCGATGAGCCTGACCAATCTCATGACGTTCCTCGAGGACGAGTTCGCCATCAGGATCGGCGCCATGGACGTCGTCTTCGAGAACCTCGACACCGTCAACCACATGCTCGCCTTCATCGCCCGCAAGCGAGAAGCCGCCCTCGGTGGCTGAGCAGGCCGGCAAGACGGCGGCGAGCGGACGTTCACGGTCCGCGACCGCCTTCTATGTCCTCGGCCTGAGCATCCAGGTACTGCTCTGGTCTCTCGTCTTCGTCGCCATCGCCGCGGCGATCGGCATCAGCGGGCATCTCACCGAGTTTCGCTACGTGCGTTTCTAGGCGCGAGGCGACCCGGTGGAGAGCGCGGTCGAGACACTTCTGAGTCTGTCGCGGGCGCGGCCCGAGCAGCCGCTGCTCGTCACGCGGGGCGGCTCGTACGGCTACGGCAGCTTCGCCCGGCGGGCCGCGACGCTGGCCGGCGAGCTCGTCGCCTCCGGGCTTACGCGCGGCGCCCGCGCGGCGCTGCTGCTCGACGCCTACGACGACTTCTTCGTCGCGATGTTCGCGGTGTGGCTCGCCGGTGGAGTGGCCGTGCCGCTCAACACCACCTTGCCGGCCGCCGACATCGAGTGGCTGATCGCCAAGTCGGCCCCTGAGGTCCTGCTCACCAGCCCGGGCAACGGGCTGCCCGCCCCCACGGCGAGCTCCGCGGCCGGCGCGCCGTCCGCGGCCGGCGCGCCGCGACGCCTGGAGGTCGCCGCCGCCGATCTGCCCGAGGCGCGGCCCGAAGCCCTTGACGCGCTCGTGCCGGTCGGCCCCGACGAGCTTGCCATGGTCATGTTCACGTCGGGCACGACCGGCCGGCCCAAGGGCGTCTGCCAGCGGCTGCGCGCCATCGGCGCCAACGCCGGCCTGGTCGCCGACCGGCTCGGGCTCACGGCCGCCGACCGTATCTTCATCAACACGCCGCCTTACTTCACGAGCGGCATCTGCCACTTTCTCACGCTCATGGCCCACGGCGGCGGCACGGCCGGACGGTCGGGCTTCTTCTTCGGCTCCGGCCTGCTCGACGAGATCGCCGAAGCGGGCTGCACCGGGTTCGGCGGAGCACCGGCTCACCTGGTGCGCGTCGTGCAGCCGCTCAGCGAGCCGCAGCCGGCCGGCGGCTTGCGGTTCTGGGTGAGCTCGGGCGACCACCTGCCGCTCGACGTGATCGACCGCGCGCGGCGAGTCCTGCCCGGCCTGCTGCTCTTCAACATGTATGGCCTGACCGAAGTGTCGGGCCGGCTCTGCGTGCTCACGCCCGACGAGCTCGACCGCCGCCGCGGCTCCGTCGGCCGGCCAATCGGCGAAATGACGGTCACGGTGCGCGGGCTCGACGGCGATCTGCTGGCCGACGGTGAGGTCGGCGAGCTTTACGTCGGCGGGCCGCTCGTGATGCGGGACTACCTCGGCGATCCCGACGTGACCGCGGCGGCGCTCACGCCTCACGGCTTTCGCACGGGCGATTTCGGGCACCGCGACGCCGACGGGTTCGTATGGGTCGAGGGGCGCCGCGACGACATCATCAAGCGCGGCGGCGAGAAGGTCTCGCTGGTGCGCATCCAGGATGCCCTGCGCGCGCTCGAGCTGTTTGCCGACGTCGCCGTGATCGCCGCCGACGACGAG
>PMKK01000151.1 GCA_003157715.1 Actinomycetota bacterium | reverse complement strand
AATGCTGAGGGTCACGAGTGTCGGAGACCCGGCGTAGTGGACGAACACGAAGCCACCCCTCAGCACGAACGTGCCGTGAGGATGAAGGCCGGCGTTCCAGGTGCCGCCCTTGACCGGCAGGACCAGGCGCGTCCCGGGCGCGTCGAAGGCCATTGCCGCGGGGGCGCCAGGGTACATGGGGTAACCGGCGGTCAGGAAGATGAGATAGAACGGGTCGAGGCTGACGCTCACCTTGCCCGTGCCGAGCTTGAAGTTCTGGGCGCTGGCCGTCGCCGGCAGGAGCGCCGGCAGAGCGACCAGGGCGACGACCGCCAGCAGGGCAAGGCGGACACGTGTCTGTTTCAAGGGAACCTCCCTCTTGGTTATCGTATCGAGCGTGGATACGCTCACAACCGGAGATACCCCTCGTAGGCAGTTAGGAGCTCCGTTTGCCGTTTGCGCGAGTGACGACGGCGCTTCGACCGACGACGGCGCTCCGACCGACGACGGCGCTTCGACCAACGACGGCGCTTCGACCGACGGTGGCGCTTCCGGTCGCGGCGCCACGCCTGCCATGAGTGCTACGCCTGCTATGATCGGCGCCAGACAGCCAGACTGGGGAGTGGTGGTGTGACGCAGCGAGTGCCGACGCGCATGGGCGACGGGTCGCTCACAGAGATGACCCGCGCCGAGATCGAGTCCGAGCTCGAAGAGGGCACCCAGGCCGCCGTGACCAGGGGCAAGGTGCCGCCTCTTGCCCAGGACGAGCTCGACCATCTGCTCGACATCTTCGCCTCGGCGGCGCGTTTCACGGGCGTCGACATCGGCGACGAGGTGGTGCTCTCCAAGGACGGCACCGGCACGCCGCAGCTCGGTAGCCGCGTCGACGCGCTCTACGCCTGCGAGCAGGTGCTCGCCCACGACACGGTCGAGCTCTTTCACATCGATTACTCCTACAAGGCCGTCAAGCCCATCGTGCCCTTTGAGCAGCAGCTCATGAAAGAGGCGCAGGAGCGCGTCACGGTGCCCGTGCACTACGGCGCTCAGCCCGACCTCGGCCGCTACTCCACGCCCGACGGCCCGTGCGGCAACTGGTCCGAGCTGCTGCCGCGGATGAAGATCGACGAAGCCCGCGCGGCCCAGGAAGAGGCGGTCGAGCTGGCCGTGGCCGACATGGTCTATGTCGCCGAAAGCCTCTGGGACGCCGGCGCCGACGGCCTCAACTTCGACACCGCCGGGGCTGCCGGCGATGCCGACTTCCTGGCCACCCTGCGGGCGGTCGAGACCTTGCGCGCCCGGCACCCCGGCATGGGCGTCATGGTCGGCATGGCGGCCGAGATCGTGCTCGGCACCCACGGCCGGCTCGAGTACCGCGGCACGCGCCTGGCCGGGCTCAAGCCGGCCGGCCAGCTCGCCGTCGTGCAGCAGGCCGGCGCCACTGTCTACGGTCCGGCGGTCAACACGAACACGAGCAAGTCGGTGGCCTGGAACACGGCGCGCGCCCTGAGCTTCGTCAAACCCTGCATGGCCGCGGCCGAGATCCCCATCCACATGAACGTCGGCATGGGCGTAGGCGGCATGCCGATGTACGGCTTCGCGCCGGTCGACGCCGTCAGCCGGGCCTCGCGCGCCTGCGTCGACGTACTGCGGCTGGACGGCTTGTAGGTGGGCTCGGGCGACATGTTCGGCATGGACGTCGCCCACTCATGCGCCTCTGGCCTGAACGGGCTGCGCGCCGCCGGAGATCTGGTGGCGCGGCTGCAGATGGCGAAGGGCATGAGGATCACCGAGGCCAAACGGTACGTCTCCGGCAAGCTCGGCGTTTCGCCGCGCGACCTGTCAGACAACCAGGCCATGCACGAGTGTCGCGGCGAGCTGCGACTGGGCCGTGTCTTCGAGACCGAATCGACTTACTACGCCGACCCGAGCCCGCTCGAGGCCAAGTGGCACATCTCCGAGCTGCTGGAGCTGCCGATCAACTCGGTCGAGCGTCTCAAAGCGGGCCTCTCGTCCGGTTGCCCGGTGGCCGAACGTCCCGGCCGGACGGTGTAGGGGAGCGGAGCCCTCGCGCCGGGCCGGCTACGACCGGCCGTCGGGCGCCGCCTCGGCCGGCGCTGCGTCGTCGGACGTCGCCTCGCCGTGCGTCGCCTCGCGGCGCGCCGCCCCGTCGGGCGGCTCGCCGGCGGGCCGTGCCAGGACGGCGTCGGCCAGGGCCTCGAGCACGTCGGGCTCGATGTGCCGCCGCGTCGCGTGCCGCACGCGGGCGAAGAACTCCTCGCGGTCGAGACGCGTGTCGCCGTCGAGGCCGGCGAGGATGTCGCCGGCGGCGGACACGGCGGCCACTATGCGGTCGCCGAGCTCGCCGGCCACCTGGCGCGGCGCGGTACGTCGCGCCAGGCCCGCTCGCCGCCCCTCGTGAGCGCGCCGCCGCGCCTGCAGGGCCACTTCGACGACCGCCTCGTCGCTCAGACCCAAAGCCGACGCGACCTCACCGGCCACGAATGCGAGCATCTCGGCGCGCGAGTTCACCAGGCGCCGGCGGGCTTCGGCGAAGCGCGTGAGCGGGGCCTGCTCGACGACGACATCGTCGCCGTCGCCGCTGCGTTCAGTCGTCGTGGCCCCCAGAAGTCCCGAGTAGGCCACCACGCGGTCGCGGCCCAGGCGCTTGGCCTGATACATGGCCGAATCGGCCTGGTCGATCACCCCCTGGGCGCTGTCGGCGTCGGCCGGGTAGGTGGCCGTGCCGATGCTGATCGTCAGGTCGCCGGAGTCCGCGCCATGGTCGCGGGCGACCCGGCGGCGGATGCGTTCAGCCACTCGCAGGCCGGCCTCGGCCTCGGTGTCGACCAGGATCACCGCGAACTCCTCGCCGCCGTAGCGTGCCGCGAGGTCGACGTGACGGATCGAGCTCTCGACGATCTGCGCCACGCCGCGCAAGGCGGCGTCGCCCGCGCTGTGCCCGAAGCGGTCGTTGAACTGTTTGAAGTGATCGAGGTCGCAGAACAGCAGGGTGAGCTCGGCGCCGCGCTCGGCCGAGCTTTCGATCTCCTCGGCCAGGCGCTCGTGCAGGTACCGGTGGTTGTAGATGCCGGTGAGCCCGTCGGTGATCGCGTCGACCTCGGCCCGGCTGAACCGCAGGGCGGCGGAGTGGACGAGCGAGGCGAAGGTCTCGGAGAGGTTGCCGCGCAGCCCCTCGAGCTGGATGTCGGTGTCGGCCGGCAGATCGGCGTTGACGACGGCGACGATCACGCCGCTCTGATCGCGGATCGGGGCGATGCCCGACACCCAGGCGCCCCACTCGTCGACGAGCACCACGTTGATGTCGAGCCGCCGTCCGTTGAGCACCGCCTGCAGCTCGTCGTCGACCAGCACAGGCTCGCCGTATGGTGAGTGGTACGCCGGCTCCTCTTCGCCGTCGACCACGATCATCAGGCCGTTCTCACCGGCCATGATGGTGGTCATGAACCGTGTCGGCGGCTCCTCGTCTCGCACCTTGCGCAGGGTGGCGGCGACGGCGGCGTAGTCGGAGCCGCTCATGTCGCCACCGGCCGCCACCAGGGCGTGGCGCGCGACGTCGATCCGGGCGGCCGCCAGGTGGGCGACCTCGGCGGCGCGGCCGTGCAGGGCGACCAGCCGCTCGAGCACACGACGGAAAGCGTCGACCATGCGCGGGTCGAACTGCCGTCCGCGGCAGCGCTCGAGCTCGAGCAGGCAGTCGGCGTAGCTCATGGCGTTGCGGTAGGGACGCCAGGACGACATGGCGTCGTAGGAGTCGACGATGCACATCGCCTGGGCCAGAGGCGGGATCGCCTCGCCCGCGAGCCCGTCGGGGTAGCCGGCGCCGTCCCAGCGCTCGTGGTGATGACGCACGGCGGCCACGAGGTCAGGCGTGAACAGGGCGCCGATGATGTCGGCGCTGAAGCTCGGGTGCTGGCGCATGAGCTCCCACTCGCGGGTATTCAGCCGGCTGGGCTTGAGCAGCACGCGGTCGGAGATCGCGATCTTGCCGATGTCGTGCAGATAGGCCGCCTCTTCGGCTTGCACGCGCGTCTCGTGCGGCCAGCCGAGCTCCTTGCCGAGCAGCACCATGTAGGCCGCTACGCGGGCGGCGTGACCGAGCGTGTAGTAATCCTTCGCCGAGAGAGCCGAGCTCAGGGCCTTGAGATTGCCCAGGTGAAGGCGGCGGATGTTCTCGTAGAGCCGGGCGTTGCCCAGGGCCAGCGAGAGGTGGGTGGCGATGCCCGCCATGATCCGCAGGTGGTGTCCGGAGAAGGCGTGCGGCTGGTCGCTGCCGAGCGAAAGCGCGCCGATCAGTTCGTCCTCGACGAGCAGCCCGGCGACGGCGGCCGAGCTCAGGCCGGCCACGATCGGGTTGTCTGCCGGCAGAGGGTCTTCGCGCGGCAGGTCGATCAGCAGCACGCCCTCGCGGCGCAGCTGCTCGACGAAGCTCGGCTTGACCTGCGTCACGCTCGTGCCTTCGAGGCGCGAGCCGCGGTCGGAGGAGAGGATGGTGACCAGCATGCCGTGCTCGTCGATCAGGACGAGGCGGCCCCGGTCGAACGGCACCAGGCGACGCAGCCCGGCCAGCGTCGCCTCGGCGATGTCTTCGACCCGCAAGGTCGACGTGATCTGGCGGGCGATCTCGTTCAGCAGCTCGGTCTCGCGCTGGCGTTGTTCGAGCTCGCGGTAGAGCCGGGCGTTGTGAATGGCCGCCGCGGCCTGGTCGGCGAGCGCCCGCGAAAGCTCGCGCTCCTCGGGGGTGAAGCGCCGCTCCACCTGGGTCTCGATCAGCACCAGCAGGCCGACGGTCTCGTCGCCGACCACGAGCGGTACCGTGAGGCAGGACTTCTCGCCCCAGTGTGCCATCGATTCGCGGCTTTGCGGATCGAGCTCAGGGTCGGAGATACGCTCCTCGACCGCCTCGGTGCCCGCCAGCAGCCGGCGATAGACGGGGTTGTCGCGCAGTGGGATGGTCTGGCTGCCCAGACCCTCATAGCTGTCGGTCTCGGGCGAGTAGAACGAGCGGTCGACGATCGCGTCGTCCTCGGGGGAGTACTCCCAGATCACGCACTCATCCGAACCCAGCGCGTCGGCGGCGGTGCGGGCGACGGCCGACAGCACCTCCTCGAGCACCAGCGTCGAGGTCAGCGAGCGCCCGGCCGACACCAGCGAGGCGAGGCGGCGGTTCTGGCGGCGCAGGTCGCGGTTGCTCTGCTCGAGCTTGTCGAGCAGTGTCGCCTTGGCGAACACGCCGGCCAGGATGTCGCCCGATGGTCCGAGCGCGTCGGCCAGCTGCGAGAAATCGCGCGGCACGACGTCGTAGAGGTCGATCAACCCGATCAGGTCGCCGGCCGAGACCATCGGCACGCTGAGGAAACTCTCGAAGCCCCACTCGTGCATGGCGTCGCGCTCGGCCGGCGCGATCTGCGCGTGGCGCAGGCTGGCGACGTTCACGGGCAGGCCGTCGTCGATGATCTTGCGGGTGAGCGGATACGATTCGAGCGGCAGGGTCCTGCCGACCGCCGAGCGGTCGAAGCCCTGCACGTCGCAGCTCGCCACGCAGCGCAGACGATCGGCTTCGGGCATCCAGATGTCGCAGTCGACGGCGTCGGCCAAGTCGCGCAGGCCGGATGCGAGAAGGTCGACCGTCTGGCGGAGGTCCGCTATCGGCGAGAGCCGGCGAACGAGGTCGAGGAGACCTTCGCGCAGCTCGCGCGTGTCGTCGTCGGGCGCTGTGGCCGCGCGAGCTTTGGGGGAGCCGCCATCTCGCAGCGCCTCGACGTCGCGGCGACGCAGCCAGCGCGGTCCGCCGCGGCGGCGGTAGCAGGGCAGCTCGCCGGCGTCGGCGCGGCGGCGCAGGGCCCACGGACTCACACCGGCGACCTTGGCCGCCGCCGGCAGCCGCAGCCAGCTCGCTGATCCGCTGTGAGCCGTCATGCCGAGTAGCCCCTCCCCGTGGCCCTGGCCAGTGTAGCGGTATCGAGTGACGCGAGCCACTGCGGCAGCGAATCCGACGGCGCCGCCGGGCCCGGGCCCGGCGGCGGCTTGCATGCGACCGTTTGCAGGGACTCTGTGCGTGGTTCGACCGGGCCCGCTGCGCTCGTCGCGCGGCGGAGCGGATTGCGGCCCATGAAGGGGCCATGTATCCTGTGTCGTATTGTGGGGTGATCAGCACGTTCCGTGCGCAGGCTCGAAAAGGAGACACGGTTATGAGGATGGGGTTCAAGGGTTCGACCACCCGGCTCGCTGTTGCGGTCGGCTTGGTGCTGCTCGCGCTCGCCGTGGTCGCGGTACCGCTGGCCAGCGCCGCGCCGACCACCGGGCCGGTGGTCGTCGGCATCAACACGCTGGGCACTTTCTATGGCGGCGCCAAGGCCCTGCCGGCGCAGGTCGGCATCGCCGATAGTACCACCACGTATGCTACGGTCACCACGACAGCTCTGGGCACGTTTGTGGTCGTCGTCGATGTGCCGCTGCCCACCTACTCGATCGCGTTCCACGCTACAGCTTCCGCCACCAACTTCACGAGCGCCACGGTGGGGTTGACGCCCGTCTACACTTCCAGTGAGATCGGCTTCGCCAACGTCGCGCTGACTCTCCCCGTCAAGAACACCACCGTCAGCGGCACGGTCAAGAGCGCCAAGACCAAGAAAGCCGTCAAGGGCGTCAAGGTCACGGTCGGCAACAAGACCGTCGCGACCAACAGCAAGGGCAAGTTCTCGATCGTCATCGGCCTGTGGCCGGCCAGCAAGTACAGCGCCAAGTTCGCCTGGAAGGGCCACAAGGCGGTCAGCAAGACGCTGACCAGCAACCCGGGCGGGGCCTTCCCGTTCGGGAACGTCGCCCTCAAGTAGAGCACAAGCCAGCCCTCGTGTCCGCACATCGTGCGGCGCACGCGTAGACGAGGGGCCGGGGCCTTGGGGCCCCGGCCCCTCGTCTCTTTTCGGGCGTCCATCCAGGCACTCGACGACGGCTGCGGACATGCGGTAACGGCCGGGTCGAGCGCAGAGCCTCAATCGGGTACTCTCCTGCCATGATCCACGCACCCACGGACGACCCCGTCGTCATCATCCAGCACGAGGCCGCCGCTCATGCCGGCACGCTGCTCGAGACGCTCGTCAATGCAGGCCTCACGCTCGACGTGCGCCAGCTCCACGCGGGCACGGGCGTGCCGGCGGTCGCGGAGCTCGGCGAGATCGGCGGTCTGGTCGTGCTCGGCGGCTCGATGAACACCGACCAGGCGGCCGACTTTCCGTTCATCGACCGCGAGCGCCGTCTGCTGGCCGCCGCGGTCGAAATGGGGCTGCCGGTGCTCGGCATCTGCCTGGGCGGCCAGCAGCTCGCGGCCGCGATCGGCGGGCGCGTCTACCAGCGTCCAGTCGCCGAGGTCGGCTGGCTGCCGGTCGAGATCGTGCGCCGCGACGAGCTGCTGAGCGCGATCTGCTCGCCGTTCAACGCCCTCGAGTGGCATGCGCAGTCCTTCACCGTGCCGGCCGAGGCAGAGGTCCTCGCCCTGCGGCCGCCCGACGCCGGCGTGCAGGCGTTTCGCATAGGCCGGCGGGCGTGGGGCTTGCAGTTCCACGCCGAGGTCGACGAGAGCATCCTGAGTTTCTGGGTGCGGCGCGACAACAAGGGGCTGGCACGCCGCGATCCTGAGCTGCTGGCGCGGCTGGCCGCGTCGGTGACGCAGATCTGCGCCGACTCGCGCCTGCTCTGCCGCCAGCTCGTCGAGAACTTCGTGAGGTCGTTCTGAGTGGGCGTCGTGACTGTGAAGGCCGCCGCGGCCGCCATGAGCGGCGGCAGCGCGGGGCTCGCGGCTAGGCCGCTCGAGCGCTTCGGGCGGGGCTGACGGGCAGCAGCTTGTGGAGCCGCAACTCTGTGCCGTGATCGACCTTCAGCTCGACCCGGTCCATCAGTGCCCGCAGCAAGAAGAGGCCGCGGCCGGACTCGCTGTCGGGGTCGGGTGGCGCGGAGGGCAGAGAGGCGGGAGTGAGCCCCGCGCCGAAGTCACGTATGGTCGCCACGATCTCGTCGCTTCTTATGACGACTCGGGCATGGACGCCGCGCGGGCTGTCGGCAAAGCGCAAGGCGTTCTTGCAGGCTTCCTGGACGCACGTCAGCAGGTCGTAGGTGACGTCCGCCGGCAGCCGGCGGCTCTCGCAATAGAGCCGCAGCTCGTCACGGGCTGCGGCGAGCTCCGTGGTGTCGTGAGCGACGAGCGTCTGCCTCTCCAGGTTCATGTCCGACCCCTCTTTTCGCACTACGTGCCCGGCGAAAGCGCAAATCATGCGCTCGCGTCGACTGTGTGTCTACGGCTGTCCGGCCGTGTTCTCGCGGCGGCGGGCCGTTCCTTGACGACTTGCCGTTGGCCCAGGGGCGGACGGCGTGCGTGGACGGGCACACAGGGCCTGCAGTCTCGCGCGACGTCTGCCGATAGCTAAGAGCGGCACGAACATGCAGTCGAACGGCACCAACGGCTGGCCGAACTGCGTGTACGGCTGGTCGAACGGCACGAGCGGCTGGTCGAACGGCACGCACAGGTAGCACGGCAAGCCAAGCGGGGAGGTCTCGGAGTGAACAGCCTGCAATGGGCGCCAGCCTCGCGTCTGGTCCGGGCGCGTCAGGCCGGCCGGCGGCTGATCGCCGCCGGTCCGTGTCTTGTGGCCCTGTGTCTGCTGGCCGGCGTCGGTACGATCGCCGCCCTGGCACCGGTCGCCGAGGCCGCCGTCTGGACCGCTCCGCCCGGCGCGCGCGTGTTTCCCAACACGGCGCCCCAGGCCCGGCATGCGATCAGCCTGAGCCTCGCTTGCGGCGAATACCAGGGTTTCATCGTCGGTCTGCGCGGCTCGGCCGCGCGGCACGTGAGCGCGACCTGGGTCGACGACCCAGGCACCGGCACGCCGACCGACCCTTTCATCGTGCGCAACGCCGTCCTCGACCAGGTCGCCTTCGTGCACATCAGCCGGCCGACGTCGGGCACCGGGGCAAAGGCCGGTCTCTACCCCGATCCTCTGTTACCGCGCGGTTTTGGCACGCGGATCGCCGTGCCGGCCCACAGCTCCTCGCTGTACGTGCTGCTTCACGTGCCCTATGACTCGTCCTATTCGGCGGCCGGCACGTACGCCGGCACGCTGCAGGTCTCAAACGGCGCCGAGAAGGTCGACATTCGCGTCGGGCTGAAGGTGTGGGACTTCGGCTGGCAGCGTCTCAGCGTGCACACGCTGTTCGGGGTGTACTTCAACAAGCTCGGCGGCAACCTGGTCGACGACTACGCCATGCTCCAGGAACACGGCGTCACGGCGCAGATGCCCAAAGCGGCGCCGCGTGTCAGCGCCAGCGGCGCCGTCAATGCCGCGGCCTACGTCGCTCGACTGCATCCCTACCTGGACAGTGACGGCCTCGACATGTCGGCCATTCGCATGACGTGGCTCGGCTGGGCGCCCGGCTACGCGTGGAAGCTCAAGCCCGGCAACGCGCATCTGCTGAACTTCCTCACCAACATCTCCCGGGTGTTCAAGGCCAACGGCTGGCAGGACAAGCTCATCGCCTACCCTGTCGACGAGCCGACCAGCGCCGCGGCCGAACGCGTCGCCGACGGGCTCGCCCGCACACTGCACAAGGCCAGCGCCAAGGCCGGTTTCCGCGCCAAGTTCCTGCTCACCGACGACCCGCGCCCCACGAGCCTGGGCCCCCTTCTGCCGGCCAACAAGTACCTCTGGAAAGACGTCGACATCTGGGCTCTGCGCTACTACTACTTCTTCGGCCGCGTGCCCGTACTGCGCCAGGTGAGGGCCAGGGGCGCCCAGGTCTGGTGGTATCCGTACTGCAACCGCAACGTGGCCCAGATGCCCAACTTCGTGATCGACAAGTCGCTCGCCGACGAGCGAGTGTGGGGCTGGCTCATGCAGCAGTGGAAGGTCGACGGTCTGCTGTACTGGGGCACCAACCGGTGGGGCAACGCACGCACCGGCGGGGGCACCCGCGACCCCTACAAGGACCCGATCTCGTTCATCTGGCCCGACGGCCGCGTCTGCAACGGCGAGGCCAGCCTCATCTACCCCGGCTACTATCCGCGCTACGGGCTGAACAACCGTAACGCCGTGCCGGTCTCGTCGCTGCGCCTCGAGGCGCTGCGCGACGGTTTCGCGGATCAGGAGTATCTGAAGCTCGCCACCAAGCTGGCCGGCGCCGCGGCCGTCGCGCCGATCATCAAGACGATCACCTGGTATCCGTACCCCATCAAGTACGGCCACATCTTCAAGTTCCCCAAGTACGTCAGCTCGGCGAGCAGCTTCGGCACGGCCAGGGCGAAGCTCGCGGCGCTGATCGAAGCGAAGCAGGGCCCGCGGACGGCAAGCGGCCCGGCCGTGACGGTGCGGAGCACGCCTCAGGCGCGGGGCGACGCTGTGGCCAAGTTCGTGACCGTGCGATAAGCGGGGGAGTCACACCGCGCCGGGCCCGCGAGTCCCGCTGAAGTTCAGGGCAGCCGCAGGGCGACGACTTGCAGGTCGTCTTTGAGATCGTCGGCGAACTCGACGACGGCGTTGCGGAGGCGATCGACGAGCAGCCGCGGGAGCGGTTGTGAAACGCCACCCAGGACTTCGATGAGCCGCTCTTCTCCGAAGAGTTCCACGCCCCGGTGGGCCTCGACCACGCCGTCGGTATAGAGCACCAGGGCGTCGCCCGCCTGCAGCGAGAAGCGCTTCTCCGGGTAGTCGCAGACAAAGGCGCCCAGAGGCGTGCCGAAGTCGGCCTCGACCGAAGAGCACCCGGACGGGCGAACATGCACGGGTGGCGGATGGCCGGCGCTGGCCATGACGGCCTCGCCGGTCGCCGGGTCGAGCAGCACGAGCAGCGCCGTGACGAATTGCTCCGAGATATCGGCCACCAGATCGTGCACGTTCGCGAGGATGCGCGACGGCAGCGGCGTGAGCAAGGCCGTGGCGCGCACGGCTACTCGCACCGTCTCTCCCAGCCCCGTCGCCTCGACTCCTTTGCCCGCCACGTCGCCGACGAAGATGAGGACCTTGCCGTCCGGCAGGCGAAAGACGTCGTGAAAGTCGCCGCCGACGAGGTCGCGGCGGTAGGCCGTTTCCTCGGCGACCGCCAGCTCCACGCCGGCCAGCTCGGGCAGGGGGTGGATGAAGCTCTGCTGCAGCGTCAGGGCGATGCGCTGCTGGGTCGCGAAGCGTCGCGTCATCTCGTCGATGTCGAAGAGGGTCAGGACCGCTCCGTCGATGCGGTTGTCGGCGGTCTTGTAGGGGCGCAGCTGCATCTCATACCAGCGCCCCTGGTCGTCCTGCACGTCGAGCTCCTTGGGTGCGATGGTCTCGATCACCTCGGCGAGCTGGGCGTCGAGGTCGGGCACGTCGATGCACAGCCGCAGGTCGGTGATGAGCCGCCCCACATCGCTGTTCATCACGTTCAGCAGACGTCCGGCGGCGGGTGTGAAGCGTCGTATGCGCAGGTCGGTGCCGACCATGACGATGGGAAAGCTCACGCTCGTGATGAGGTTGCTCAGGTCGTCGCTCACCTCACCGAGTTCGGCGTTGCGGCTGCGCAGCTCCTGGTTGGTCGACTGCAGCTCCTCCTGGGTCGTCTCGAGCTCCTCGTTTATGCTCTGCATCTCCTCGCCGCTGGAGAGCATCTCCTCGTTGGCGGCGCGCAGCTCCTCGTTGGCCGCCTCCTTGTCTTCGATCACGGCCTCGAGGCGCTCTCGTGTCGCGTCCAGCTCGTCGCGCAGACGCTCGGTCTCGCTGCTCGCCGCGCTGTCCGGCGAGACTCCGCCGTCCGGGCCCGCGCCGCCGTCGCCGGCGCTCGGTTCGACCGCTTCGAACAGGACGACGTAGTGCACCTGGCCGGTCGTGGAGTCGAATGGGATGACCTTGAGGTCGAGCGCCCGCTCGCCCTCGCCCGCACTCTCGTTCAGGCGCACGCCCTGGAGCGCGGCCGCGAGCCCGGTGCGCTGCGCCTCTGCCAGCGCCGCCCGCACCTGGCCGGCAAGCTCGTCACGTACCATGTCGAGCAGGTTGTGAGACGGCCGGCCCGGACGGTTCTTGAGGAAGGGCGCCGTCTCGCCGCGGAACTCGAGGATGACCAGGTTCGAGTCGACGGTCACTCCCGGCTGGGCGACCGTGGCCAGAACGGCCCTGTCGGCCTCCTCGCGCACCGTAGGGCTGCGCCCTGCGTCGGGGAACCCAGGCTTGGAGCGCGCGCGGCCGGCCCTGCCGGCCTGCTCGGCGCTCACCATAGTGGGAAAGGTGGGCAGGCCCACGGCCGAGCCGGCAGCCGACTTCTTGAATATCTTGTGCTTCTTGTCGACAGGCACGAAGAGTTGCGTGAAACTGCCGATCGATTCGGAACGGCCCAGTACCAGGTAGCCGTCCGACCGCAAGCCGTAGTGCAGGCTGGGCAGCACCCGTCGCTGAAGGGCGGAGCCGAGGTAGATCAGCAGGTTACGGCAGCTCACCAGATCGAGGTTGGCAAACGGCGGGTCGTGCGTGACGTCGTGGCGGGCGAAGACGCAGAGCTCGCGGATGGTCTTGGCGATCTGATAGCCGCTCTCGGTGCGGGTGAAGTAGCGCTGCAGCAGTTCGGGGGCGACCGTGGTGGCGATGTTCTCGGCGTATGCTCCGCGCCGCGCTTTCTCGAGGTCGGGCTCGCTGATGTCGGTGGCGAAGATCTTGACCGGCACGTCGAGGCGCTGCTCGGCCATCACCTCGCGCAGGGCGATGGCCAGGCTGTAGGCCTCTTCGCCGCTCGCGCAGCCGGGCACCCAGACGCGCACGGGAGTGTCGCGGTTCTTGCCCTGCAGGAGGGCCGGGAACACCCGCTTGCGCAGTACGGCGAACGTCTCCGGATCGCGAAAGAACTCGGTGACCATGATCAGGATGTCGCGGTAGAGAGCCTCGACCTCGTCGGGGTCCTGCCGCAACACGCGCACGTAGCCTGTCAGGTCGGGCGTCCTGCGCACGAGCATGCGGCGGGCGATGCGGCGGCGGATCGTCGGCAGCTTGTAGGCCGAGAAATCGACGCGCAGGGCGGCGTGCAGCAGGGCGAAGACCTCGTCGAACGCCTCGGCGTCTTGCTGCTCGCCCACGGCGTCGCTCGGCGCGGGGGCGGCGACACCGGTGCCGGTCAGTGCGCCGTCGGCTGTCAGGCGTGCCAGCTCGGCGCCCATCTCACCGGGTGGCAGCACGAAATCGACGGCTCGTGCGTCGATGGCGTTCGCGGGCATGCTCTGATACTCGGCCGTCGAGGGTTCCTGGGCGAAGGTCACGCCGCCCTCGGACTTTACGGCCGCGAGCCCCTGCGCTCCGTCGGAGCCGGCGCCCGAGACGATCACGCCGATCGCGCGCTCAGCCTGATCGGCGGCCAGTGAGCGCAGGAAACCGTCGATCGGCAGATGGACACCGGGAGTCTGGCGGCGCGGCGTCAGCTTGAGCCGCCCGTCGTCGATCACGACGTCGACGCCCGGCGGGACCACGTAGATGCGGTCGGCGGCGACCCGGTCGCCGTCGGCGGCTTCGGCGATGGCCATGCTCGTCTTGTCGGAGAGCAGATGCGTCAGCAGGCTGGGATGCTTTGGATCGAGGTGCTGCAGCAACACGAAACCCATGCCGGTATCGCCGGGCAGCCCCGCGAGAAGCTGCGAGAGTGCTTCGAGGCCGCCCGCCGAGGCGCCGACGCCGACCACGCAGGAAGCAGGCCTTGAAGGGGTCTCGGGATGCTCGGCAGCGGTGACGTCGGGTGGCGTTCGACGGGAAGATCGTTTGCCGCTCACGCACGCTCCTGAGCAAAGTGCCGGACAGTCTGCATCTCAAGTGAAGCCGGAGGCAGGCCCTGATTGCATGCATAGCATACAGTGAGGCGCTCAGGGAACCCTAATGTTGGACTCGAGGGAAGCGGCCCGCCGAACTGCCGTGCCGTATCGATTGATCGGCAGCGAATGCTAGAATCGCGACGATCTCCAGTACGCGGCCTCCGGTACACGGGCGCCCGACGCTTACCCTGTGGGGGCAGGTCAGAGCTTGGACACAGTCGCCGCGGATGCGCGCCATGCCGATCGTCCAGCCCGCCGCGACGCGCCGGCCGGGCTGTTGCCCGACGCTCACGGGTTCACTGAGGTCGCTCGCGTCGAGGTCGATGCGGTCGGCGCGGTGGTCGTGGCGATCGTCTCGCCCGGGCCCGATGCCCGGGCTTTCCGCGCGCTCAAACGCGGCGTCCGTCTGGTGGACGCCCTTGAGCGCATCGACCACATGACCGCTACTCGGGTGGCCGAGGCGCTCGCCGGCGGGTCCCAGGAGGCCGGCGTCTCGACGATCAAGGTCCGCGGTTCCTGGCGGTCGTTGAGGTTCTCCAGCGAGTCACCCGCGGCCTCGTGGCCGCGTGGCGTCACGTTCGCGCTCGCGAGCACGCCGACCGATGTCGCGCTGGCTCAGGAGAGTCGTCGCCGGCAGTCTGTGAGCGCCGCTCTGGTCCGCATCACGTCGCTTCTGAACAGCGACATGCTCCCCGAAGACATGGCCCGGGCGGTGCTGCCCGAGACAGTTTCCACCGCGTGCTTCGACACCGGCGCCATCCTGCGGGTGCGCAGCAATGGGCGCGCCGAGGTGCTCGCCGCCTACGGCCCCACGCGACGTCGCGGCTTTCCCTATCCGGCCCTCGAGCTCAACGACCCCACGCTGACGACGGCGACGCATGAGCCCGGCCTGGTGAGCCTCGCCGCGAGCTCTCTCGCCGCGCTTCCCGCGGCGCTGCGCGACGTCTCGCCCCGAGGGCTGCGGCATCTCCTGCTGGCTCCCGCCTTCGCCGGTCACACCCTGCGCGGCATCCTCGTTCTGGGCGCTCGCGCCGAACCCTCCGGACAGACTCTCGAGGCCGACTTCCTGCGGGTGGTCGCCGACGGCATCGGTCTCTCTCTCGGCCATTCGGTGCTGTCGCGCCAGTCGCGGCTGAGCGAGGTGGTCCTCGACACCAGCGTCGCGGTCGCCCGTGCGATCTCCGGCAGCCTCGACCTGCAGCGCACCTTTCAGCAGATCGCCTTGAGCGCCGCGCGCGTGATGGGCAACTGCAGCTGCCTGCTGCTCGAGCTTCGCGTCGAGGCCGACGATCTGGTCGTGGTCGCCTCGTCGCACACCGAAGACGAGCTGCTACTGGGTCTGGCGGTCAAGTTCGAGGGCAAGGAGACCAACGTCGAGGCATTGCAGGAGGGCCGCAGTATCGTGGCCGAAGACATCGCCTGGGGAGTGGGCGTTGAGCCCGCGACGCGCAAGCGCCTGCGCTTTCGCTCAGCGCTCTTCGTGCCGATCCGTGCCGACGGTGCACTCATCGGGTCGCTGCTGCTGTACTCGACGAAGCGCCGCGACAGCTACTCCCCGCAAGATGTGGCCAGGGCCGAGATGGTCGCCGAGCAGGCGGCCAGCGCGATCTGTAACGCCCGCCTCTATCGGACTCTCGAGCTCAGCCAGCAGCGTTCCCAGGTCTTGCTGCGCAGCCTTACCCAGCTTCGCCAGCAGAAGCGCAAGGAGTGGGCGAACATCCTTCACGACGACATCGTGCAGACGATGGTGGCCGCCCTCTACGAGGTCCAGGGCCTGCAGGCCGATCTCTCCGAAACGGCGAGCGCCGACGCCGAGCGCGTCGCCATGATCCTGCGGCGCGCGATCGACGACACGCGTAAGGTGATCCGCGACCTGCGCCCGCCGGCGCTCGACGGCGTGGGCCTGAGCGGCGCGTTGCGGGCGCTCGCCGAGCGTGCCGACCGGGAGTCACCAGCGATGGTGACCCTGGAGCTTGCCGACGTCCCTGAGCTCACTCCGGCGACGGAGACGGCCCTCTATCTCGTGGCTCGCGAGGCGCTGCACAACGCGTCCCGCTACGCGAACGCGGGACATATCCGCATCAGGCTGGGGTGCCGGGCCGGCGGCTCCGGGACAGAGGCGGTGTCGCTGCAGGTGTACGACGACGGCCGGGGGTTCGTGACCGACGGGTTCGACCGCGAGGGTCACTTCGGTCTCACGATGATGGGCGAGCAGGCGGCCCTCGCGGGCGGCGAGCTGTCGCTCGACTCGAGCGCCGGTGGCGGGACGCGGGTCGAGGTCGTGGTGCCGCTCGCCTGCGGGCGGCCGGATGAGGCCGGCGAGCGGTCCGACGAGAAGGTCGAGCGGCCGTGAGCGGCGATCCGACCACGGTGTTTCTGGTCGACGATCATGAGATCGTCCGCGAGGGCATCAAGCGCATGCTGGTGGCGGCGCCGGGCATCACGGTCGTAGGCGAAGCCTCGAGCGGGGAAGAAGCCCTGCGCCGCGTGCCGCTTGCCGGTCCCGACGTCGTGCTGCTCGACCTGAGCCTCCCCGGCATCCAGGGACTCGAAGTTCTCGAGGGCCTCGGGAGCCTCGTCTCGCCGCCCCGGGTCGTCGTTCTGACCATTCACGATGAGGCCAAGCTGGTGCTCGGCGCCGCGCGGCTCGGCGCTCACGGCTACGTGCTCAAACAGGCGTCGCGCAGCGAGCTCCTCGAGGCGATCGGCGCCGCGGCGGCGGGCGGCTTCTACTTCAGCCCCGAGATCGTCGACGTGCTGCGCGCGCCCATCGCCGCGGCGCCGGTCTCGCAGGCGACGCTGAGCGCCCGCGAACTCGAGGTGCTGCGTCTCGTGGCGGCCGGTGCCGACAACCGCGAGATCGCCGAGCGGCTCTACGTGAGCTCCGAGACCGTCAAGAGTCACCTTGCCAACGTCTACCGCAAACTCGGCGTCGCCGGCCGCGCCCATGCGGTGGCGGCGGCCTTGCGCCAGGGTCAGCTCGACTAGCGATGGCGCCCTCGGACAGGTCTGCTGAGGCCGCCCGACTCGACCAGCCGCCGAAGGCCGCCCGGGCCCGCCGGCCCGGCGGCGGCGCGGCGACGCTGCGGCTGCGCGAGATCGCCCACCCGCCGCGCGTCTGGTCGCCGCTCGACGCCTTTCTCTACAACGTGATGACCACGAACGTCGCCGTGACCTTCGGCGTGTTTCTGCTGGCCGGCGCGGCCTTCTACTTTCCGGTGCGCAGCATGACCCTTGCCATCGTGATCGCCGGCGGCTTCTGCCTCTGCGAGGCCGTGGTCTATGCCTTTCTCGTCTCGAGCATGCCGCGCAACGGAGGCGACTACATCTTTCAGCGCGGCTTGTTCTCGGGGCGCATGGGGGCGCTGTTCTCGTTTGCGGGCGTGGTCGTCGGCGGGGCTCTCTGGATGGCGATCGCCGGCTGGTTTGCCTCGCGGGTCGCGGTCGGTCCGTTCCTCATCCTGCTCGGCCAGAGCACGCACTTGCCCGCGCTGACGCAGGCGGGCAAGTGGGTGCTGACTCCGGCCGGCCTCGTCGTGTTCGGCCTGATCGCCGTCACCTGGTCGGCGGCGATCAACCTGTGCGGCATGCGCGCCTATGCGCGCCTGCAGCGCATCCTCGTAGTCGCCGGAGGCGTCGCCATGATCGTGCTGGTGACCTACTTCGCGGTCACGAAGCTCGATACGTACAACTCGGCCTACAGCGAGATACTGCTGCGCGCCTACTACGACGGCTTTCAGCGCAGCGGCCACGCCGCCGGGCTCGGCGCCGCGATCCGGCTTCTGCCGATCGTCTCGTTCGGCCTGATCTACCCCGGCTGGATCGCCTTTCAGGCGGCCGAGGTCAAGCGCGTCTCGAGCCTGCCCGTCCAGTCGCTCACGATAGTGCTCGCCAAGGTGGTGAGCGTCGGCTTCGCACTGGTCCTGCTGCCTCTGCCCATCTCGCACATGGGCGAGGAGCTGTTCGGCGCCAGCGCCTATCTCGCGGTGCACGATCCGGCCGCCTTCTGGGTCCTGGCTCCCCGCCTGTTCAGCACCTCGGCGGCTCCCTGGCTTGCCTGGGTGACGCTGTTCAGCCTGGCGATCGCCGCCAACGCGTGGTTCTGGCTCTGGGTGCCCAACCATGCGCTGGCCGCGTCGCGTGTCCTGCTGGCCATGTCCTGGGATCGCCGGCTGCCGCGCTGGCTCAGCCGGCTGGGAACACGCAACGGCGCTCCCGTGCCGGCCATCATCAGCTTCAGCGTGCTATCGGCGAGCCTCGTGCTGTTCGCCTACCGCCTCGGCATCTGGCGTCTGCTGGTCTCGGCGGCTCTCGTCAATCTCATCACATTCGGCGTGACGTGCCTGGCCGCCGCGCTGTTTCCCTTCAGCCGCCGCGAGCTCTACCGCGAGTCGAGCGCCGCTCCTTATGAGCTGGCCGGCGTTCCGCTGATCAGCGTCACCGGCCTGGCGTTCGCGGCGTTCGCGGGCTACGTCTCGTGGCGCTACGTGCGCTTCCAGCCCCTCAAGCAGACGAACGGCGCGGGCGCTACGCTGGTCATGCTGGGGGTGCTCTACGGCGCACCAGCTCTCGCCCTGCTCGCCTACCGCTGGTATCGCGGCGCGCACGAGGGCGCCGACATCGACGTCTACTTCGAAGATGTCGGCCGCCGCGCCCGGGTCGACGCCTGACGGCGGCGGCGCGCCGGGACCGTGGCCGTGAGCGCGCCCACGGCAGGCGCCGCCGCCGCGGTCTTCAGGCGGCGCCGGGCCTCGCGCGGATCGGGCTCGCGTCGCGACTCTACGCGCCGGCGCCTCGCAGCGCCGCGACGACGGCGCGACAGGCGCGCACGTGCTGTTCGGCCAGCGTCAGGTCGAGCGCCTCGGGCCACGTCGAGAACTTGACGATCACGGCCTCCGCTTCGAGATCGATGTAGAGCGACTGGCCGTAGATGCCCGAACCCAGCAGCACCGCTCGCGAGGGAAACGGCGCCCACCACTGGTTGCGGTACAGTCCGCCGGGAAAGCGCTCCGCCTGAGGAGCGCCGGCAAAGGCGGCGCGCGCCTCGCCGTCGCCGCGCCAGGAGTCGTCGATCCAGCTCGCCGGGATGACCCGCCGGCCCGAGCCGCGGCCCCGCGCGACGTAGCACTGTCCGAGCCGGGCAAGGTCGCGCGCGGTCACCGAGATGCCGCCGTCGGTCACGGGGTGTCCGTGGCCGTCGACGGTGACCTCGGCGTCGTGCCGCGCGCCGATCCGCGCCCAGAGGTCGCGGCTCAGCAGATCGGCGAAGCGCGCCCGGCCGGCGCTCTCGATGATCCAGCCGAGAAGGTCGGTGAGGATGGAGCGGTAGTCGAACGGTCCGCCGTGGGGGCCTTTGTTCTCGAGGCCGGCGATGTAGGAATAGAGGTCGTCGGCCGTCTGCGGGTCGGTCCGGGGCCGCCAGCCCGCCACCTGCTCGTACTGACGCACTTCGGCTTTGAGGTCGGCATAGTCTTCGCTGAAGCGCGTGCCTGTCCTCATGTCCAGGACGTGGCGCAAGCGGGCGCCGTCCCAGCTCGTGCCGGCGAGCTCCGGCACGTAGCTGGTCACAAGCTCGGCCGGGTCGAGCTCGCCGCGCGCGATCATGATGCCGGCGAGCGTGCCGGTGATGGACTTGGAGATGGATTGCAGAAGGTGCGGCGTGGCGGGCGTCATGCCGTTGAAGTACTTCTCGACGACCACGCGCTTGCGGTGGACGACCAGGAAGGCGTCGGTGTAGGTCGCCGTCAGCAGGGCGGCGAGCGTCGTGGTCGTGCCGTCGGCCGCGGCGAAGCGCAGGCCGTCGAGGTCGCGCGTCTCGCGCGGCAGGCGCGTGACCGGCCCGGTCCCTCTGTCGATGCGTGCCGTCGGCACCAGCTCGCGCAGGTGCTGGAAGGCCCAGCGATTGAAGGGCGGGTCCTGCCAGTTGGCGAGCGTCACCAGCCTGTCGGGCGTCGGGCGGCCTCCCGGCATGAGGCCGAGCTCCGCGGCGGTCTGCGGCTGCGTGTGGCGTGCCATGCTGCTCCCCTCAGTCGAATCACCCAGTCGACGGCCTTGGAAACCCGCGGAAACCGACCGCAGCGCTGGGCGGCGATCGCCCCGAGCCTGCGTGGCGCGGTGGCGCTGTGGCGTGAGGCTACACCTTGACCGGCGCGTCAAGAATCCCCCGGATGGGTGAGTGACGCCCATAGACACCGGCTCTATTCTGGCGGGGGTGAGGCTGGGTGTCTCATCTCGCGTACCGGCAAAGAGGGGAGACCATGGGCAGACACTGGCAAGCGCCACTCCATTGGGGAACGCGGGCGCGGTACCTGGTACTGAGCCTCGCGGTGATCGGCATAGTGCTCGGCCTTGCCGCTTGCGGCAGCTCCGGTTCGAGCTCGAGCAGTTCGAGCTCGGGCGGCGCGGTGCCGACGGCGAACGTACTGAAGGTCGCCGACACGGGCGCCATCACGACGTGGGACCCGCGGGCGAGCTCGTCGTCCGAGTCGCGCATCCTGGCGAACTTCTACGAGCCGCTCATCTGGGCGAACCCGCCCGGCAGCGCCGAACCGTACTCACCCGCTCTGGCGACCTCGTGGGAGACCTCGCAGGGTGGCAAGGTGTGGACCTTCCACCTGCGCCACGGCGTGACCTTTCACGACGGCACCGCCTTTAACGCGCGGGCCGTCAAGTACTCGTACGACGCGACCAAGAAGCTCGGCCTCGGCCTGGCCTACATCTGGTCCGATCTCAAGCAGGTCAAGGTCGTCGATCCCTACACGGTGCAGCTCATCCTCGACCAGCCGATCCCCCTGGAACCGCTGGTCTCGTCGGAGTATGCCGCCTGGATCTTCAGCCCGAAGACCGCCGGCAAGACGCAGGCCTGGTGGGACAAGGGCCGCGAAGACGGCACCGGCCCCTACACGCTGCAGTCGTACGCTCCCAACCAGGAGACGGTCATCACCCGCTACCCGGCCTACTGGGGCGGCTTCAAGAACAACCAGTTCCGCAAGGTCGTCTTTCAGGTCGCCCAGGACGCGAGCACGCAGCGCCAGATGCTCGAGTCGGGCGCCGTCGACCTGCAGGAATCGGTGGGTCGCGACTCGGTCAAGGCGATGCAGGCCGAATCGGGCATCCACGTCTACGTCGTGCCCTCGCTCGTCTCTGAGATCCTCTACCTGAACACCCAGCACAAGCCGCTCAACAACCCGCTCGTGCGGCAGGCGCTTGCCTACGCGACGCCGTACAGCGACATCATCGCCGCCGCCATCAACAACCTCGGCACGCAATCCAACGGCCCCATGCCCACAGGGCTGTGGCCGCGCGACGACAGCGTGCAGCCCTACACCTACGACATCGCCAAGGCCAAGCAGCTCATGGCGCAGGCGGGCTACCCCAACGGCGGTTTCAAGCTGCTCATGACCTATCCGACAGAGGAGAACCCCGCCGACACGACCATGGCGACCCTGCTCAAGGAATCCTGGGCGAAGCTCGGCGTGACCCTCAATCTGCAGCCCATGCTCTGGGCTCAGGCGTGGCAGAAGGCCAAGGGCCCGCTGGCCGCCCGCCAGGACGCGCTCTCGATCACCTGGTGGCCCGCTTACTCGCACGGCAAGGACAGCCTCACGGAGGAGCTGCACTCCGAACCGACGCCGATCTTCAACCTGGCCTACTGGTACAACAAGGGCTACGACAAGCTGATCGACACGGCCTGGACGACCGAGGCCACCGATCGCACGAAGGCCAAGCAGCTCTACGACCAGGCTCAGGTGATGATCCACGATCAGGTCCCGATCATCTACCTGTGGGACCTGAAGGCGGTCTACGCCGCCAACAGCAAGCTCAAGATCGGCCCCGACGCGATCTCACAGCCCTACCCGAACGTCATCCGCGTCTACTACATCACGCTGTAGTCACCACCACGGCGAGCCGGCTGGGAACGACCGCAAGCGGTCGTCCCAGCCGGCCGCCGACACCGCCCGCGTCACGCACGTCCCACGTTCGCGCCCATCCACCGCAGTGACCCGTCCCCGGCATGAGTGAGGGAGTACCACTACCGTGACCGTCCGCGCCTACCTTCTTCGGCGAGTCTGGCTGCTGGTCTTCGTGCTGATCGGCATCTCGATCATCACCTTCGTGCTGGCCCGCGTCGTGCCGGCCGACCCGGCGGCCCTTTATGCCGGGCCGCAGGCTCGTGGCCCGGCGATCGCGGCGGCCCGCAGGATCCTGCACATGAACCAGCCGCTCTACGTGCAGTACCTCGCCTACATGCGCGACCTGGTGCGCGGCGACTGGGGCACCTCGCTGCGCACGCACAGGCCCGTTCTCGGCGACATCCGGACCTTCCTGCCGCTGTCGCTGCAGCTGGTCGCCGGCGCCATGCTGCTGGCCACGGTCGCGGGTATCGCCCTGGGCGCCTTCGCGGCCCACCTCAAGGGCGGCGTCGTCGACTTCGCCATGCGCCTGTTCGCCGTCGGCGGCGTGTCGATGCCGTCGTTCTGGCTGGCCATGATGCTGCAGATCGTCTTCTTTCGGGTGCTGCACGTGCTGCCCGTGGCCGGGGCGATGGGCATCACCACGCAGCTCAGCCACCCGATCACCCACATCACCGGGATGCCGCTCCTCGACTCGCTGCTGACCGGCAACTTCACGGCCTTCTGGGACAGCTTCGTGCACTTCATCCTGCCGGTGCTCGCGCTGGCCGCCTATCCGGCCGGGGTGCTCATGCGCATGACCCGCTCGACGATGCTCGAGTCGCTCGGCCAGGACTACGTGCGCATGGCCGAGGCGATGGGCGTGCCGAAGCGCGTGATCATCTACCGCTACGCGCTCAAGAACTCGCTCGCGCCGGTGTTCACGGTGCTCGGCTTGATGTTCGCCTACTCCATCATCGGGGCGTTCTTCATCGAGCTCATCTTCGCCTGGCCGGGGCTCGGTTCGTACGCCCTGAATTCGATCCTGAGTCTCGACTACCCGGCGATCATGGGCGTCACCCTGTTCATCGCCGGCGTCTACGTCGTCGTGAATCTGATCGTCGACCTGCTGATCGCGTGGCTCGACCCGCGCATCGTGCTGAGCTAGGAGGGGAAGCGATGAGCGCCACTGCCCCAGTCTCAGGCTCGGCTCCGGCCCCGGGCTCGGCTCCTGGCTCGGCTCCGGGCTCGGGCTCGACCCCGGGCTCCGGCTCGGCTCCGGCTCCGGGCTCGCCCTCAGGTCTGTTCGGCGACTGGCGCGTGCGCCACGCAGCGTCGATCGGCGAGTGGAAGCACGACGTACGGGTCTTCGCCCGCGACAAGCTGGCCGTGCTCAGCCTGGCGTGGATCGTCTTCATCGTCGTGCTCGCCGTCGCCGCGCCGGTCGTCTCGCCCTACCCCGCGCAGGGCCGCGGCGACGCCGACGTGGCGGTTCGCCTGCAGGCTCCCAGCGCTCACCACCTGTTCGGCACCGACGAGCTCGGGCGCGACGTTCTGAGCCGCGTGGTCTTCGGCTCCCGCATCGCCCTCATCATGCCTTTGGTGACGATGATCGGGGTGCTGCTCATCGGCATCCCGCTGGGTGGGATCGCCGGCTACTACGGAGGCATGGTCGACGAGGTGATCATGCGCGTCACCGATGTCTTTCTGGCCTTTCCCAGCCTGATCCTCACCATGGCCCTGGTGGCCTTCCTGGGGCCCAGCCTGCGCAACGTCGGCATCGCCATCGTCGTCACCTGGTGGCCGTGGTACACGCGTCTGGTGCGCGGCATGGCCGTCTCGCTGCGCCAGCGGCCCTTCGTCAAGGTGGCCCGCACGATGGGTGTGCGCAACCCGCGCATCATCTGGCGCCACATCCTGCCGCACGCCTTCGGCCCTGTGATCGTGCAGATGACCGTCGACGTCGGCACCGTCATCCTCGCGGTCGCGGCGATGAGCTTTCTGGGCCTGGGGGCCAAGCCGCCGACGCCCGACTGGGGCCTCATGATCTCCAGCGGCCGCGACTACATTCTGCAGCAGTGGTGGATCGGCACCTTCCCCGGTCTTGCCATCTTCGCCCTGGTGCTCGCCTTCAACTTCGTGGGCGACGGCCTGCGCGACGTGCTCGACCCCCGGATGAAGCGCTGATGAGCGCGCACGACCTGCTCGAGATACGCGGTCTGACGCTCGAGTTCCGCAGCCTGCGCGGCGTGGTCAAGGCGCTCGACGGCGTGAACCTGAGCCTGCGCGAGCACGAGATCCTCGGCCTGGTCGGCGAGTCGGGCTGCGGCAAGTCGGTCACCGGCTTCTCGGTGCTGGGGCTGCTGCCCAAGTCGATCGCCGTCTTCACCGCCGGCGAGATCCTCTTTCGCGGCGAGGACCTGCTGGCCAAGAACGAGTCCGAGATGCAAGCCCTGCGCGGCAAGGTCATCTCGATGGTCTTTCAGGACCCGCTGGCGTCGCTCAACCCCGTGTTCACGATCGGCGAGCAGATCATGCGCGTCGTGCGCGTCCACGAGGGAGTGAGTCGCAAGCAGGCCGAGCAGACCACGCGCGAGGCGCTCGCCGCGACCGGCCTGCCGGCCACCGACACCATCCTGAAGAGCTACCCGCACCAGCTGAGCGGCGGCATGCGGCAGCGCGCCTGCATGGCCATGGCCATCTCGTGCGGCGCCCCGGTGCTCATCGCCGACGAGCCCACCACGGCCCTCGACGTCACGATCCAGGCGCAGATCCTGAAGCTGCTGCTCAAGCTCAGAGAAGAGCTCGGGGTCGCCCAGGTCCTCATCACCCACAACGTCGGCGTGGCCGCCCAGACCTGCGACCGCGTGGCCGTGATGTATGCCGGCACGGTCGTCGAGCAGGGCACGACCGCCCGCGTGATGACCCGGCCCTACCATCCCTACACGCGGGCCCTGTTCGACTGCCTGCCGCAGGGCAAGAAGGCCGCCCAGCTGCAGACGATCCCCGGCGCCGTGCCCGACCTTATCGACCCGCCGCCCGGCTGCCGCTTTCATCCGCGCTGCCGGCACGCCATGCCGATGTGCTCCGAGACCAAGCCGCTGCCCACGCCGCTCTCCGACGACCACTGGGCCTCCTGCCACTACGTCGCCCAGAACATCGAAGCGGGGGTGGCGTCGTGAGCGCGACCGCGCCCCTGCTGGCCGTACAGGACCTCACCGTGCACTTCAAGGTGCGCCGCGGCATCACGCGCAAGTCGACCGAGGTCGTGCACGCCGTCGACGGCGTCAGCTTCACGATCGCTCCCGGCGCCACCCTGGCGCTCGTGGGCGAGTCAGGGTCGGGCAAGACGACCGTGGCGGAGACCGTCATGCAGCTCACCAAGGCGACCGCCGGCAAGGTCATCTTCGACGGCAAGGACTGGGCCGCGCTCTCGGGCCGCGCGAGCCGCGAGCTGCGGCGCCGCATCCAGGTCGTCTTTCAGGACCCTTACTCGTCGCTCGACCCGCGTATGACGGTGCACGACCTGATCGCCGAGCCGCTGCGCGCCCAGGGTCACACCGCCACCGCCGACCTCGGACGGCGCGTGGCGGCGCTGCTCGAGATGGTCGGGCTCGGCAGCCAGCACCTGTGGCGTCGGCCCCACGAGTTCAGCGGCGGTCAATGCCAGCGCATCGCCATCGCGCGCGCCCTGGCTCTCGATCCTCAGCTCATCGTCTTAGACGAGCCGACGTCGGCGCTCGACGTGTCGGTGCAGGCGCGCATCCTCGTCTTGCTGCAGGAGCTCAAGGAGCGGCTTGGCTTGGCCTACCTTCTGATCGCCCACGACCTCGCCGTGGTCGAGTCAGTGGCCGACGAGGTGGCCGTCATGTACCTTGGCCAGCTCGTCGAGCACGGCCCGGCCGACGAGGTCTTCGGCCGCCCCCGGCACCCCTACACCGCGGCGCTGCTGGCCAGCGTGCCGTCGCCCGACCCGACGGTGCGCAGCAGCCTTGCCGCTCTCGAAGGCGACGTCCCGAGCGCTGTCGATCCGCCCGCCGGGTGCCGGTTTCATCCGCGCTGTCCGTTCTGCATGGAGGTCTGCAAGACGGAGGCTCCGCAGCATCGGGCCGTCGAGGGCGGCACGAGCCGCGCCTGCCATCTGCCGCCGGCCGCCTGCTTCGACAAGCAGGGCAGGCCGACGGGGGAGCTCGCCGGCGGGGCTGTCGCCGCGGGAGTCGAGTAAGGCTCTCGCGGCCGGAGGCGAGCGCGAGATGTCCGGGGCGTAGGTTTTCTTGCCCTACGGTCTTCCACACCTATGCCTGGTAATGGCGACGGTATATCGTTCGAGAACGATGCGGAAACCGCTTCCACGGGAGAGTCGATGAGCGACGAGGACGGCGACTCCTTCGCTCGCGAAGATCAAGGTCCGGCGGAGCGGCTGATCAGGGCACTCAGGCCCGCCGGCGACCCTCGTGTCGCGAATCGCGTGGCTGAAACCCCGGGGCTCGCCCGCGGCCGCGGTACCGGGGATGGCGGCATCTTCGCCGGCCTGTTTCGGTTCACGTTCCGCATCTGGCGGGCAAACCTGCTGCCGCTGCTCGTCGTGGGTCTTCTGGCGACGGCAGCCGGCCTGCTGACCGCGTTGCTGACCGAGGGTATTCACTCCAGCCACTCCTTCTCGGGCGCCCTGCTTGTGGCCGTTTCCAGCCAGCCTCCGCATGTCCGCCTGTCAGCCCCGGTCATCGTCACCGGCCTGATAAGCATCGCGGCCTACGGCTGGGCCACGGCCACCATCGTGGCAATGCTTGTCGGCCACGTCGGGGACCGCCGGCCCGTCAGTCTGCGCGATCTCGGCTGCGGGCTGCCGTTCTGGGGGTGGGTCACCATGGTCTACCTGCTTGAAATCGTCCTCGACCGCGGGGCGTCGGTCGTCGAGCACGTCTCGCCGGTGCTGTTCGGACTCGGCAGTCTCGGGTCGTTCATCGTGTCCGTGCTCTTTCTCACAGGCTTTGCTTTCTACAGCCAGTGGATCGTCGACGAACGCCGCGACGGCTTCTCTGCTCTTGGCGCGAGCTGGTTGCTTGTGTTTCGACACGCCGGCTTCTGGCGAGTCCTCGGCTACCAGCTGCTCCTTATGCTCTGCCTTGCGCCGATCTTGCTGGCAGACGTCGCCCTGACGCTCCACTTTGGTACTCACAGCATCCTGGGCGGCGTCTCTCTTCAAGTTCTGAGCGGCGTCGTCGCGCAGCCCCTCAGCGCCGCGCTGATCACCGTGATGTACTTGCTCGCGCGGGGTCGGCGGGAGCAGGTTGAGGCGGTACTGGGGACGGCCGAGCAACACGCCGTTGCGAGTAGCGCAGAGTAGCGCCCTGAGCGAGAACAACGGCGGCTTCAATCGCCTGGCGTTTCGCGGGGAAGCCCTTACACGGAGGACGGGTTTGATGTGGACCTCGCTCGCGCGCTTGGGACGCTCCCCTTGGGCGGTCTGCGTCACCGTCGCCTCGGCCGCATGCGCCATCGTGTCTGCTTGGGTGTTTGCTGAGTGGGGGTGGGTTTACGGCGCCGCCTGTATCGTCCCGGCCTTGGCAATCATGCTGGCGATGCCTTGGGGCCGCTGGAGCGGGCCGAAGTGGACGGCCGGCGCCTGCTTTGGCTGCGGCTTGGTCTGGGGCACGGGCGGGCGAATCGACCTCGTACTCGCCATCACCTGGGCGGTGTGCATCGCATCCCTCACGGTCGCCACGATCGATGCGGTGACGCGACCGGAGAAGTAGGCGAGAGGGTTGCCGCGCGGCTCCCCCAGTGTCATCGTCCCGATGGCCGTCGCGCTGGCTGGGCGCTCGGCTCAGCCGGTCCGCGTGCACAACCCTGCCGATGGAGGCGCGGCGCGCTCGGCTACGGTCACTGCCGCGTCACCGTGAAACTCGTGCCTTCGCCCTCGAGCGACGACCTAGTCGTCTCCATCGTCCCGTCGTCAGCCTGGATGTCGAAGCTGGTGAGGCGGAAGTCGTCGATGGGCCGGCTGTCGAGAGCGCAGCGTGTGAACCGGACCGGGGCGAAGCCGGGAAGCTCGGTGTCACTGTAGGGCGACTCCTCGACGACGATGGCCCCATACGTGTCGCCGTTCTCGCGAACGTGCTGCACCGTGGAGAAACTCCGGCCGCTCGTCTCGTCCGTCAGGTCGAGCCGGAAGCGGTCCCGGTCGAGCCGCACGACCGAGGCGGTGAGCGTATCCCCCGGACTGACGGCGAGGTCGGTCTTCACATCGGGCGCGGGGAACAGCTCGTACCACGCGTCGTAGCTCCCCGGGGTGTGGCGCTGACAGAAGGCCTCGGTGCCGATCTGCTCGAGGCGACCTTCGTCGTCATCGAGGCCGATCCAGACCGACATCGCGTTCGGCCGGGAGCCGCGAGGGTGGATGGCTGGCTGGACCCAGCTCGCCGACACCGAGGTGACGCCGTCGCGGGTCGTCCGGTATCCGGCCCAGGCCTGAGCATCGGCGGGTCGCGTGCCGGGCGACAGAAATGCGAGAATCCCGACGACGAACGGCACGGCCGCGAATGCCGCGCAGCTGGTGATGAGAAGGGGGCGCGGCGCGGCCCCTTCTCGGCCACTGCGACGTCTCTCGAGGGCGGCGAGGTTCCAGAGGGCTGTGCCGATGGTGGCGAGCGAGCCGATCAGGGCGAGAAGACCGCATCCGGCATGGAACCAGTCGAAGTCACTGCGCAAAGCCAGGATGCGGCTGATGGCGTAGAGAACTGCGACGGCGGCGGCGGAGCAGGCAAGCCCTGCCGCCAGGTACCGCAGCAGGCGGCGCCACCCGCCCGACCTTGAGGACGACGGCGCCGCGGCAACGCCCTCTGTCATCGCCGGGGCCTCACGATGGTTTCTGCGCGGAGCTTATCAGCGGTGCGATGTCCCGGCACTCCCATCCCACCTCCTCGACGATTCTCGCGGCGGGGCGGCGGACGTGGTACACGAGTACATCTTCGCCGTCCGGTCGCGGTAGTACAATAACTATGACCTCGGGGCCGGCATTCATGACGGGGGGTTCGATGTCAGCGACGCTTGACAAGGCACGCCAGCAATTCGAGGCGGGAAAGTACAAGGCTGCCGTCAGTACCTTGTGGTCCGTCGAAAGAGACATTCGAGGGGGCGGCGACCCTGAGGGTGCACAGAGCCTTCTGGACCTCGCGTCGGGGCTGCGGGAGAAGACGAGCGGCGGGGTTCGTGATGAGTGCGACGCCCTGGCGAACTACGCCCGCAAAGCGCTTGACGAAGCCGCTGGGCGCGCCGCGGATCCTCGCAATGGCTCAATGGCCGTGCTCGCTGCCTGCCGACTCATCGGGGGGTCCGGCTTTGACATCGAGCGTCCCGCCGAGGGCACCTGGGATCTGGTCTTCAGAGACGATGCGGTGTTGGTTCAACAAGTAGTACGTGGGACTACCGGCGCGGACTACCGTGGCCGCGGGCAGACGCTGAGGATCGAATGGGATGGTCTGGGCGTACGGATTGGCGGCGCAGGCGCGATGCGCAAGGGCGGCGGGTTCATCGGTGGCGGCTTCAGCGTCGCCGGCGCGGCAGCGGGCATGCTCACCGCTTCGGCGCTTAACGCGATGACGACGAGCACCAGCATCGACACCGTGGTTCACCTCGAGACTCCGTCGGGGGAGTTGTTTCTGCACTACGGCCAGCAGACGCCAGAGGTACTGCGACGAACCTTGTCGCCTGTCTTTACGAAGCTCCGACAGGGCCAGCCCTCCGATTCATCCCAGGGCGGTGCCTCAGGTGACCATGTGGTCGATCGGCTCCACAAACTCGCCGATCTCCTGGATCGTGGCGTCGTGACGCCGGAGGAGTTCGCCAAGTTGAAGACCGACCTGCTCTCTGGCCGGGGCTGAAGACAGCAACGTCGGCCGCGACGTGTCCCAGCGGCACGGTGGCGACGCTGGCGGCGTCCTAGTGTCGCGTTCCGCAAGAGAG
>PMKK01000189.1 GCA_003157715.1 Actinomycetota bacterium | reverse complement strand
GCGCCGGCCGTACCCGACCGATTCGCCGGGGCTTACCTCGCGGATACCGGCGACATACGAGCTCAGCCGCAGCGCCGGCCGCAGGCCGCGCGGCTCGGGGTCGTCGCCGAACGGCGAGAGCCCGTAGATGGCGATGCCGGTGCGCACCATGTCGAAATGAGCGGCCGGCTCGCGCATGGTCGCGGCGCTGTTGGCGATGTGAGCCGTAAGGCCCGCGTAGCGCGCCTTGAGCTGCCCGGCGAGCGCCGTGAAGCGCCCGAGCTGGCTCATGAAGAACGCGGGATCGTCTTCGTCGGCGGTGGCGAAGTGGCTCATCAGGCCGGCGAGGGCCGACGAGGGCGCGGCGGCGGCGCAGAGCGCCGCCGCCGCGCCCTCGTCGACACCGAGCCGGCCCATGCCGGAGTTGAACTTCACGTGCACCCGCGCGCCGGCCCGCAGCGCCTCGGCGAGAAACGCCTCGGACCACACTGCGACCTCGGCGCGCGCCCTGGCGGCGCGCGCGACCTCGGCGCCGGTCAGCGGACCGAAGATCAGGACCGGCGCCGTGACGGCGGCCTCGCGCAGCTCCTCGACCTCGGCGACGGTGGCCACGCCCAGCCACGAGGCGCCGGCCTGCAGCGCCGCCCGGGCGACCGGCACGGCGCCGTGACCGTAGCCGTTGGCCTTGACCACCGCGCACAGCGCAGTGCCGGCCGGCAGCAGAGAGACCAGATGGGCGACGTTGTGGCGCACCGCCGAGAGGTCGACGGTCGCCAGCGCGCGCTGGCGGTCGTCGAGCACCTAAAGCCCCATCATGCGGATGATGTCGTGGCGCGCGACGATGCCGATCAGCCGGCCCTTGCCGTCGACCACGGGCACGCGGTTGACCTTCTTGTCGACCATGATGTTGGCCGCCCTGCGCACGGGTTCGTCGGCGGTAACGGTGACGACCTCCGCGGTCATCACGTCGCGCACCAAGTTGCCCACCATCTTGTTGAGGCGCTCCTCGAACTTCTTCTGACCGCCCAGGTAGACGAGATTGCCGAACAGCCCGAAGTAGTGCGGCAGGCGCACGTCGGCGTCTTCGATCACGAGGTCGCCTTCGGTGACGATGCCGACCAGCCGGCCGTCGCCCTCGACCACCGGCACGCCGCCCAGGTCCTTCTCCTGGAGCAGCAGCACCAGGTCGTGAACGGTGGCGTCGGGGCCGATGGTCACCACGTCGCGTTCCATGATGTCGACCACGCGCCGGTCGTCGGAGCCCCGGTCCGCGTCCGTGTCCCGGTCTGCGTCCGGGCCCTGGCCTGCGTCCGTGCCCTGGTCCGCGCTCGAAGCCTGGTCCGCGCTCGAAGCCTGGTCTGCTTCCGCACCCTGGTCTGCTTCCGCACCCGGGCCTGAGGCGTCTCTGTCGTCGTGGTCCACCTGCTCACCGTCCCGATCAGTCGTGGTCATGGGAATGCTCGTCGTCGTGCCCGTCGTCGTCCTCGCCCAGCAGCAGCCGCTCGACCGCCAGCGGCAGAAAGTCGAACAGGTCGCTGGCGATCAGGCCCTCGGTGCTCGTCCTGGTGGCGACCGCGAGGTCGGCGGCCAGGCCGTGCACGTAGCCGCCCAGACAGGCCGCCTCGGTGGCCGTCAGGCCCTTGGCGAGCTGGCCGGCGATGATGCCGGTGAGCACGTCGCCGGTGCCCGGGGTAGCCAGACCGGGATTGCCGGTGGGCACGACGTAGGCTACACCGTCGGGGTCGGCGACGATCGTGTGGGCGCCCTTCAGCAGGACGGTCGCGGCGCTGCGCCGGGCCGCCTCGCGGGCCGAAGCCAGGCGGTGGGCCGCCACCTCGGCGGCGGTCGTGNNGCCCGGCGAGCAGCTCGAGATCGGCCCCCAGGGCATACAGACCGTCGGCGTCGATCACGAGCGGCGTCTCGGAGGCCGCGCCGGCGAGCTCGCGCACCAGTCCGACCGTGTCGTCGTCGCGGCCCATGCCGGGACCGAGCGCCACCGCCTTGAGGCGCGCCATCTCGTCACGGATGGCGCCCAAAGCTTCGTGGCCGAGCCGGCCGACACCGGGGACCGCAACGTTGATGACCTCGAGGTAGGGCTTCTCGCCGATGAGGTCGTCGGGCAGAGTGCAGTGTACGAGGCCGGCGCCCGAGCGCAGGGCGCCCAGCGCGGCCATCGCCGCCGCGCCGGTCATGCCGCGCGAGCCGCCCACGACCAGCACGGTGCCGACCGAGCGCTTGTGGTCGGCGTCGCCTTTGGGCCGTATGAGCAGGCCGACCGCGTCGGGGCTCAGGGCGAAGACATCGGCCTGCTCGTCGCAGGCCGGCGGAATGCCGATCGGCACGATCACGACGTGACCGGTCCGGCGGTCGCCGGGGCTCACGAAGTGACCGACCTTGGGGGCGTGCAGGGTGACCGTCAGATCGGCTAGCACCGACGGACCGCGGAGCTCGCCGGTGGAGGCGTCGACGCCCGAGGCGATGTCGAGCGCTACGACGGCGGCGGCCGAGGTGTTCATCTCTGTGATCGCCTCGGCCGCCGCGCCTTCGGCCACGCCGGAGAAACCGGTGCCGAAGACGGCGTCGAGCGCCACGTCGGCGTCGCCGACCGGCTCGACGCCGTCGACGATCTCGACACCCAGCCGCTCGGCGATCTCGAGGTTCAGCCGGGCGTCGCCCTTGTAGGCGTCGCGCCCGGCGACGGCGTAGACGATGACGTCGATGCCGGCGTTGAACAGCTCGCGGGCGACCACAAAGCCGTCGCCGCCGTTATTGCCCTTGCCGGCGTAGATGACCACGCTCTCGGGGTCGAAGGCCAGCATGATCTCGCGGGCCACCGCGACGCCGGCACGCTCCATCAGATGCCCGCCGGGGATGCCGAGCCCCTCGATCGCGGCCGCGTCGGTGGCGCGCATCTTCTCGGCCGTGAACAGCGCGACCGACAGCGACTCAAGCATTCTCGTCCTCCTTGCCTTGTTTCGGGCCGTCGACTCTATCGCTTTGCGACACCGCCGGCGCCAGTCTGGTCGGCCTTGGCGCCACCCCCGGCGTCGTCAGCGGCGGCCGGACTCTTGCCGGCGCCACCGCGACCGGCGCCGGCCGCGTCGTGCACCGCGACGGCCACGGCGTAGGCCATGCCGGCGGTGTGACTCAGAGACAGTTCTACCCGCGTGACGCCAAGTCGTCGAGCGATCTCGGCCACGCGGCCGTGGAGCGCGACCCGCGGCTTGCCGCCCGACAGCACCTCGATCTCGCGCCATACGAAGCCGATGATGCCGATCCCCAGCGCCTTGCCGACCGCCTCTTTGGCCGCGAACCGGGCCGCGTAGCGCGGGTAGGGGTCGGCGAACGAGTCGGCGTAGGCGCGCTCCTGGGCCGAGAAGAGCCGCTCGTAGGCGCGCGGCAGACGCTCGAGCAGACGCCGCAGGCGCTCGACTTCGACGGCGTCGATGCCCACGCCCGTGACGCCCCTGAGGCTCGCGATCCCGGCGAAGGCGGCAGCGTCCCCCCCGCGCCCGGCAGCGCCCGCGGGACCCGCGGCGCCGGCGATGCCCGCCGAGCCTGCGTCCCGCTCGCCCGCGGCGGGGCCGTCGCCGGCACGGGCACGACCGTCGCCCACTACGCCCTCATTCGACGGTGACGGTCTTGGCGAGGTTGCGCGGCTGGTCGACGTTCAGGCCGCGCAGGCAGGCGATGTGGTAGGCCAGAAGCTGCAGCGGCACGATGGCGACCATGGCGGCCACGACCGCGTCGCAGCGCGGCACGCGCAACACGGCGGCGGCGATCTCCTCGATGGCGTCGTTGCCCTCAGTGGCCACCGCGATGACGTCGGCGCCGCGCGCCCGGACCTCCTCGATGTTCGAGACGACCTTGGCGTAGACCGGCCCGTCGTTGGCCACCACGACGACCGGCGAGCCTTCTTCGAGCAGGGCGATCGGGCCGTGCTTCATCTCGCCGGCCGCATAGGATTCGGTCGGTATGTAGGCGATCTCCTTGAGCTTGAGGGCGCCCTCGAGGCAGACGCCGTAGCCGATGTGGCGGCCGAGGTACAAAAAGAACGGCTCGTCGGCGTAGCGGCGAGCGATCTCTTCAATCCGGGGGTTGGCCCAGAGGCACTCCTCGACCAGCGACGGCACCTCGCGCAGCTCGAACCCGGCCTGCTGGCGTTCGTCGTCTGAAAGCGTGCCCCGCACGCGGGCCAGATGCAGCGTGAGCAGCAGCAGGGCGGCGATCTGGGTCACGTGGGTCTTGGTCGCGGCCACCCCGATCTCGAGGCCGGCGCGGGTGAACAGCACGGCATCGGCCTCGCGGGTGGCCTGGCTGCCCATGATGTTGGTGAGCGCCAGCACAGGGGCGCCGGCCTCGCGCGCCAGCCTCATGGCGGCCAGCGTGTCGAGGGTCTCCCCTGACTGGGTGATGCCGATCACCAGGACCTCGCCGTCCAACACCGGATGCCGGTAGCGAAACTCGCTGGCCAGGTCGACCTGCACGGGCAGCCCGCTGAAGGTCTCCATGGCATACGAGGCGATCAGGCCGGCGTGGAACGAAGTGCCGCAGCCGATGATCAGCACCCGGCGCAAGCGCTTGAGCAGGGCGACGGGGAGGTCGACCTCTCCGAGGTCGACCTCCCCGTCGTCGCGCAGCCGGCCGGCCAGCGTGTCGGCGATCGCCCGCGGCTGCTCGTTGATCTCTTTGATCATGAACGTCTCGTAGCCGCCCTTCTCGGCGGCTTCGGCGTCCCAGTTGACCTCGCCTTCCTCGCGCTCAACCGTGGCACCGGAACGGTCGGTGACGGCGACGCCGGCGGCGGTGACCGAGACGACGTCGCCGTCGTCGAGCACGACCACGCGGCGGGTGTGTGCCAGAAAGGCGGGGATGGCCGAGGCGATGAAGGTCTCGTTGTCGCCGAGCCCGACCACGAGCGGCGCCTCGTGGCGCGTGCCGACGATGAGCCGCGGTTCGTCGGCCGAGACGGCGCAGAAGGCGTAGTTGCCGTCGAGCCGCGCGACGGCGGCGCGCACGGCGGCCGGCAGGCCGGCGGCGATGGCGTTCTCGATGAGGTGGGCCACGACCTCGGCGTCGGTCTCGGAGGTCAGGGTGTGTCCCGCCGCCGCGAGCTCGGCGCGCAGCTCCTTGTAGTTTTCGATGATGCCGTTCAGCACGATGGAGATGCGTCCGGTGCAGTCGCAGTGCGGATGGGCGTTGTCGAACGAGGGTCGGCCGTGGGTCGCCCAGCGCGTGTGGCCCACGCCGACCACCGCCGACGAGTCGCCGTCGCCGGCCGCCGCGTAGAGCGCGTCGAGATTGCCGACCGAGCGCACGACGTCGATGCCGCCGTCGCAGAGCAGGGCGATGCCCGCCGAGTCGTAGCCGCGATACTCGAGATGTCTCAGGCCGTCGAGGATGATCGGCTTGGCGGGCCGGCGCCCGGCGTAGCCTACGATGCCGCACATGGGACCTCGCTTCGTTGGAAACGGGCGCGCGGGAGGTGGGAGCGACACATCCGAACCGCTTTGTACCCACCGTTGCCGATGGGGTTTGTCGGTTCGGTCACGACCGTGTCGGGCCGGGAGGCACCCGCCGAATACTTCGATGAACCTCCGCCTCGTCACCCGCCGGGTCTGCTGTCGCTGACCGGCGGGTCTGGCGCTGATGTTGCGTGGTCGAAGCTCGCACCTGCCAAGCCCACCCTGTGGACCGGCTCATTGCTGGCTGTGGCTTGCGGCACCTCCCCGTCGACGCCAGGGCATTGTACCGCATCGCCGCGGGCGGCGGGCGACGCGACGCGAGCGGGCAAGCCGGCGATCGGCAATCGGCCGCCTTGCCACAGGAAACCTGTCGAAGGCATGACCGGCGGCCCGGCGAAGTCGGGGATCATGGAACGCGCCGAGGCGGAGGCGATCCTTGACGGCGACCGGAAGATGGCGGTCGCCCTGCTTATGCAGGCCGCCGAGTTGATCGAGGCCAACCGGCGGCTTGAGAGTCGCATCGCCGATCTCGAGCAGCGCCTGAGCCGCGACTCGCATAACTCCTCGCTGCCACCCTCGGCCGACCCGCCCTCGGCGCCGCCGCGGCCGCGTCAGGCGGCCTCGGGCCGGCGGCCCGGCGCTCAGCCCGGCCACGCGGGCA
>PMKK01000245.1 GCA_003157715.1 Actinomycetota bacterium | reverse complement strand
GTGGACGGGTGCGACGGCTACAAGGGCGACGCGCTGCTGAACCTGCGCATCGCCGAGGCGCTGGGCATCGAGATACGCGAAGGCGTCGGCGAGGCCGACGATGTCACCATCGACGAGGCCGATGTGGTCGTCGACGCGATCTTCGGCACGGGCTTCACCGGCGCCGCCAAGGGCGCTGCCGCGGACGCCATAGACATCATCAACTTGGCGCCTGGCGTCGTGGTGAGCATCGACATAGCCAGCGGCGTGGGCGCCAGCACCGGCGCCATCGCCGGGCCGGCCGTCTACGCCGATCTCACGGTGACCATGCATGCCGCCAAGGTCGGCCACTTCGTCACCCCAGGCGGCGCCTTCAGTGGCGAGGTCGTGGTCGTGCCGATCGGCATTCCGCCCACGTGCGAGAAAGACCCGGCCGCCTGGCTGCTGACTGCCGAGGGCGTACAGCCGTTGCTGCAGCTCAAGGGCGCGCTGGATCATAAGCGCTCGGTCGGCACGGTCCTGGTTGTCGGCGGCGCGCGCGGCATGACCGGCGCCGCCTATCTGGCGGCCATGGCCGCTCTGCGTAGCGGCGCTGGTTTGGTGCACGTCGCTCAGCCCGAGGGCTTGGCCGGCGCGTCACCGTTCATCGAGGTGATAACCGTGCCGGTGCCCGGTGTTGACCATCTTGGCAACGACAGTCTGGCCGCCCTGCGCGCCGAAATGCAGAGCCTCAAGGCGGTCGTGCTCGGCCCCGGCCTGGGCCGCGCCGACGGCACCGCGGCGCTGGTGCTCGAATTGATCAAGGAGCCGCTGCCGATGCTCATCGACGCCGACGGCCTGTACGCGCTCGGCGACCAGCCGGAGCTTTTGGCCGAGCGCCAGGCGCCGACCGTGCTCACCCCGCATGAGGGCGAGCTGGCGCGGCTGATGGGCTGCTCCGCCGACGATGTCGCCGCGCGGCGTCTCGAGCTGGCGCGCAGCGCCGCGCAACGCAGCAGCGCCACCGTCATCCTCAAGGGCGAGGGCAGCATCGTCGCCGATCCGTCGGGCGCCGTCTACGTCATCCCGACCGGCAATCCCGGCCTGGCTACGCCCGGCACCGGCGACGTGCTCAGTGGCGTCGTCGCCGGGCAGCTCGCCAAAGGCCTATCGGCCACCGACGCGGCCTGCCTGGGCGGGTTCCTGCACGGGCTGGCGGCCGACCTTGCCTCGGCAGTCGTCGGTACCGAGGGCATGGTCGCCGGCGACCTGCTCAAGTTTCTGCCGGCCGCGGTCGAAGATCTCAAGTCCGACGGCGAGGAAGATGACGATGAGGCGCACGGGCATGTGCACTAAGGCGAGGAGCAGCCGATGAGCGACAGCAAGGACACTGGTACGGGCGGCGAGCCGCGCGTCTCCGACATCATGACGGCCAAGCCGGTGACGATCGGTCCGCAGGCTACCGTGCAGGAGCTGGCCGACCTGTTGCGCACCCGCGATTTGAGCGGCGTGCCGGTCGTCGACGACGCCAAGAAGCTGCTCGGTGTGGTCACCAGCGGCGACCTCGTGGCGCAGGACGCCGACCTGCATTTTCCCCGCTACATCCAGTTCTTCGACGGCCTGATCTATCTGGATAGCGTCAAGAAGTTCGAGGAGCGGCTGAACAAGGCCCTCGGGGCGACCGTCGCCGACATCATGAGCGCCCACGCGTACAGCGTGCACAAGGACGACGTCATGAGTGCCGTGGCGACGCTCATGAACAAGTACAAGATCAACCTCGTGCCGGTCGTCGACGACGATCGCAAGCTGGTCGGTGTGGTGACTCGCCACGACGTTATCGCCGGACTGGGGTACTGATGCTCGCAGGTTGTGAGCGGGCGCTGGCGCTCATCGACCTGGATGCGGTCTGCCGCAATGTCGCTCGCCTGAAGGCCAGCCTTCCGGCTGCGACGCGTCTCTGCGCCGTAGTCAAGGCCAACGGCTATGGCCACGGCGCCGTACCGGTCGCCGCTGCCGCCCTGCGGGGCGGCGCGAGCTGGCTCGGCGTCGCCACCGTCGACGAGGCCGAGGAGCTGCGCGCCGCCGGCTTCATCGCGCCGGTGCTTATCTTCGCGCCGCTGACCGGCGTCGAGCTGGCGCGCGCCGTAGCGGCCGACGCCGACGTAGCCGTTTGGTCGGCGTCGTTTCTGGCGGCGGCGTGCAAGTTGGGTGCGCGCATGCACATCAAGTTCGACTCCGGCATGGGCCGGCTCGGTGTCGACGCTGCCACAGCGCTGGCGCTGGCGGCGGTCGCCGCTGCGTCCGCACCCGCCGCATCGTCCGACGCAGTGCCTGCCGCATCGTCCGACGCCGAGCCCGCTCGCCTCGTCGGCCTGATGAGTCATTTCGCCACCGCCGCCGACGAGGATCCGGCTTTCTTCGACGAACAGCTCGCCCGGTTCACGGCTCTCGCGACCGAGATGAAGGCGATCTACCCCGGATTGATCGCGCACACCGCCAATAGTGCGGCCATGCTGCGTGAGCCGCGATCTCATTTCGACATGGTGCGCACCGGCATCGCTATCTACGGGCTCTCGCCTTTCAACACCGACCCCGATCTCGACGTGCTCGAGCCGGCACTGCGCTTGAGCTCTTACGTCGCCGGCATCCGCGAGGTGCAGGCCGGCGACTCTGTCGGCTACGGACGCCGCTTCATCGCTGACGGACCGGCGCGGCTGGCGATCGTGCCGATCGGCTACGCCGACGGCGTCTGCCGCGCCCTCACTAACCGCGGCGACGTGCTCATCGACGGTCGCCGCTGCCGCATCAGCGGCACGATCAGCATGGATCAGCTCACGGTGTTGCTTCCTGAAGGCCATGGCAAGGCCGGCGACGAAGTCGTGTTCATCGGCCGGTCCGGCGGCGAGCGTCTGCTGTGCGAAGAGACGGCGCGTCTGCTCGACACCATCAACTACGAGATCGTCTGCGACGTGGGTGAGCGCGTGCTGCGCCGATATGTGGGCGTGGGCGCGGCGGACGACGCCGACGGCGTCTGAGGCGTGCCCAACTGAGGGCGCCCGCGTGACGAGGCCGCAGACAGACTCGCAGACGGACGGAGCCGCCTGGCCGACGCTGTCAGGCATGGCNNGCCGTGCGCGACGCATTGCTTGGCCAGAGCGCCGGCGACTTCGATCTGGCGGTGCGCGGCGATGCCGGTCGTTTCGCCACGGCGCTGGCCGCCGAGCTTGGCGCCGCCGTGTTTGCCTATTCGGGGCGCTTCTCGACGTACCGCATCGTCGGCGACGCAGGCCATCACATCGATGTGGCGCCGCTGCGCGGCGCGACCATCGCCGACGACCTGCGCGCCCGCGACTTCAC
>PMKK01000310.1 GCA_003157715.1 Actinomycetota bacterium | reverse complement strand
CGACCGGCATGAGGTGCGGCACGAAGGTCACGGTCGGGGCGGCCGGGCTCGCCGGGACGCGCGCCGGCGCGGCCGGACTCGCCGAACCGCGGGGCGGGGCGGCCCCGGTCTCAGGCCCGGCCGCCCCTTCGGCCGCACCCTGGCCCGCCCCTTCGGCCGCGGCTTCGGCGGCCGCGGCAAGACCGGCGACGATCTCGGGGTAGTGCCGATGCCCCGCGAGGCCATAGGCGACGAGGTCGCCCGCGACGCTGCAGAAATGCGTGCGTTCGCTCGGCGTGCGACCCGCGCCGCTGACGCCCGACTTGGCGTCGATGACCACGTCGAGCAGGCCGAGGCTGGCAAGCGGCGCCAGGGCGAGCAGCGCCGCGGTCGGATAACAGCCCGGGTTGGCCACAAGCCGCGCCGTGGCGATCTGGGCGCGGTGCAGCTCGGTCAGTCCGTAGACCGCCTCGGGCAGCAGTTCGGGGGAGGGATGCGGCTGATACCACGCTTCGTAGGTGCCGGCGTCGAGCCTGAAATCGGCCGAAAGGTCGATGACGCGGGCACCATCGTCGAGCAGGCGGCTGACGGCGTGGGCGGCCTGGCCGTGCGGCGCGCAGACGAAGGCGACGTCGACGCCGCCGACCTCATCGGGCGCGCAGAACGTGAGCCCGGTGTGCAGCCGCGGCAGATGGTCGGCGACCGGCGCGCCGGCCAGTCGCGCGGAGCTCATCTGCTCGAGCGAGACCTTCGGGTGTCGCAGGAGCAGCTCGGCAAGCAGGGCGCCGGTGAAACCCGAGCCGCCGACCACGGCAGCCGTGACCACCCCGGCGGCCGGCACGGAAGCGGCCGACGGGCAGGGCTCGTTGCACGCGGTACACGCGGGGTCGCCGGCCTCACAGGCGGACGGCGGGACGGACACGGCGCCGGCGGCGCCGGGAGACGGCGTGCCGGGCTGAGTGAAAGCGTTGGACGATGCGGGACAAGTGAGGGTCATGAACGAGCTCCGGACGGGACGCGAGCGACAGAACGGGCGAGGACCGGCGCGGCGGGTACGGAAAGTCTCAGGCGAAAGTACTCGAAACCAGAGGCTAGCGACCACCGGCCGGCGCGCGTCGTGCACGCCGGGCTCGTGAGCGCAAGCAGCCGTCGCACGCGCCGCGAGAGCGGCGTGTGGCAGAGACGATGACAAGATCGAGACGGCTCATGATGCGGCGCACTCTATGCGAGCACGGCAACAAATGCAACCCATCAGCCGACCGCGATGAGAACTATGCAGCGGCCACGCCCAGCGGCGCTGCCGGCGGCCCGTCGGGCGGCGCTGCCGGCGGCACGCCCCGCCGTACGCCTGCCGCCGGCCGCCGCCGGTTCAGTCGCCGGCCGGCGGTGGGTCGCCGGCGCTCTGCTCGGTGAGCTGCCGCAGGGTGGCTTTGAGCTCGCGCTCGAGCGTCGCCAGCACCTTGCGGCGCACCCCGCTTACGTCCTTGTCGGTGAGCGTGCGCTCGGCCGACCGCAGCACGAGCCGCACGGCCAGCGAACGCTTGCCGGGCGGCACCTGGTCGCCCTCGTAGACGTCGAACACCGACGCCTCGCGCAGCAGGCGGCCGCCGGCGCGGCGCACGACCTCGAGCACTTGCGCGGCCGGCACGTCGGCGGGCACGACGACGGCCAGGTCCTGGTTTGCCGGCGGCAGGGTCACGAGGTCCTCGAACAGCGCCGTGCCCAGACCAGCCGCGGCGAGGGGCGCCACGGCAAGCTCGGCGACGTAGACCGCCTGAGCCGCGATGCCGAACCGCTCACCGACGTCGGAACGCAGCAGCCCGAGGTAGCCCACGCGCTCGGCGCCGAGCAGCAGGTCGGCCGACTTGCCGGGGTGCAGGAACGGCTCGGCGGAGCGTTCGAAGGTCGCGCCGGGCACGGAGAGGCCGCCCAACAGACGCTCGACGAAGCCCTTGACCGTGTAGAAGTCGGTGGCGCGCGGCGTACCCGTCCAGCTCTCGGCCGCGACCGGACCGCACAGGGCGATGCCGACCGCCTCGCGCTCGTCGGCCGGCCACGGCGGCGGAGTGTCCTTGTGGCCGGGCACCGGCGCCGGCACGTCGCCGCGAGCCGCGGGCAGGTAGACTCGACCAAGCTCGAAGATACCGACCCGATCGGCCTGGCGGTCGAGGTTGGCGGCTACCACGCCGAGCAGTCCGGGCAGCAGCGAGGTGCGCATGACGGCCTGCTCGGCGCTCATGGGATTGACCAGGGCGACGGGCGCGGCGCGGCGATCACCTGGCATCAGAGCGAGCTTGGCGAGCACCTCGCGGCCGATGAACGAGTAGGCCACGACTTCGTCCAGACCGGCGCCGGCCAGCGAATCGGCGATCGCCCTGCGCACCTGCTGCTCGCGCGTGAGCCGCCCCACCGCCTCGCGGCGCCGGGGCAGGGTCTCGGGCAGGTTCCCCAGGCCGTGGATGCGGCCGATCTCTTCGATCAGGTCGACGGGCCGCTCGAGGTCGCGCCGAAACGGCGGCGGCGTGACCACGAAGGCCGCCTCGTCGCTTTGCAGCTCGCCGCTACGCACCTCGCACTCCAGCCGGCGCAGGATGTCGGCCTGCTCGGCCGGCGCCACGGCGAGACCAAGCAGCTCGTCGGAGTCGTTCGGGCGGTAGCGCACGGGAGCCGGCGCCGGCGGCCGCGTGCCCCAGACGTCGACCACCCCCGGCGCCACCGCGCCGCCGCAAAGCTCGTGGAAGAGGCGGCTCGCCATAGCCAGGCCGGGCGGCACGTAACACGGATCGAGGCCCTTTTCGAAGCGCGCGCTCGCCTCGCTGCGCCAGCCGACCTCTTTGGAGGTGCGCATGACGCTGGGCCCGTCGAAGGTCGCCGCCTCGAGCACGATGTCGGTCGTGGCCTCGTCGACCTCGGCATCGACGGCCCCGAAGACGCCGGCGATCACCAGAGCGCGTTCGCTGTCGGCGATGACCAGGTTGTCGGGCTGCAGGGCGCGATCGATGCCGTCGAGGGTGACGATGTGCTCGCCGGCCCGGGCGCGGCGCGCGATCAGCCGCCCGCCGCTGATCTTGGCGGCATCGAAGGCGTGCAGCGGCTCGCCCAGGGCGAGCATGACGTAGTTGGTCACGTCGACCACGTTGTTGATGGGACGCATGCCGGCGTGCGTGAGGCGGGCCTTAAGCCAGACCGGCGAGTCTCCCACCGTGACGCCGCGCACGACGCGGGCAGCGTAGCGCACGCACAGGTCGGGGTCGGCGATCTCGACGGCGAGCGTTTGCGCGGCCGGGGCGCCCGACTCGGGCGGTTCGGCGAGCGGCGCCGGCGCGAGTGCCAGGCCGGCCGCCGCGGCCACCTCGCGGGCGATGCCGTAGACCGACTGGCAGTCGGGCCGGTTGGGCGTCACCTCGATGTCGAGCACGGCTTCGGCCACCGGCAGGTAGTCGTTGAGCGGAGCGCCGACCGTCCACTGTGCCGGGGCGACGACGATCCCGGGGCTGGCCTGTTCGAAGCCCAGCTCCTGCTCGGAGAGCATCATGCCGTCAGACTCGACCCCGCGCAGGTTGGCCTTGCGCAGCNNGGCGCCGCAGACGATCTGGTGCACGCCGCCGGCCTCGGGACCGACGTCGACAGTGCACAGCCAGAGCTTGTCGGCGTTGGGGTGACGCTCCTTGGTCAGCACGCGGCCGACACGAAACAGCGCCAGGTTGTCGGGCTCGTGCGGCGCCCCGAGCCACTCGATGCCCTCGACCTCGGAGCCGCTCAGGCTGAGCAGCTCGGCGAGCTCCTCGACCGATCCCTCGAAGTCCACATACTCGCGCAACCAGCGTACCGGTACTCTCATCAGAACTGCTCCACGAAGCGAAGGTCGTTGTCGAAGAAGGCCCGCAGGTCGGGCACGTTGTGCTTGAGCATCGCCATACGCTCCACGCCGATGCCGAACGCGAATCCCTGCAGCTCTCCGGGGTCGTAGTCGACGAAGCCGTACAGGTTCGGGTCGACCATGCCGGCGCCGAGGATCTCGAGCCAGCCCGAGTATTTGCACGAGCGGCAGCCGGCGCCGCCGCACAGCAGGCAGGAGACGTCGACTTCGACGCTGGGCTCCGTGAACGGGAAGTAGTGCGGCCGCAGGCGGATCTCGCGGTCGGCCCCGAAGAACTCGCGGGCGAACTGGTGCAGGGTACCCTTGAGGTCGGCCAGCGTGATGCCGCGGTCGACCGCCAGGCCCTCGATCTGGGTGAACATGGGCGTGTGGGTGGCGTCGAGATCGCGGCGGTAGGCCTTGCCGGGGCAGATCACGTAGACCGGTGGCGCCTGCGATTCCATGGTGCGCACCTGCACCGGCGAGGTATGGGTACGCAACAGCAGGCTGCCGAAATCCTGGCCGTCGGCCGGCACGCCCGCGCCGGCCTCCGCCGCAGGGCGCGCACCGGCCACGGGCGACGCGTCGGCCGCAGAGCGCGCGCCGGCCGCGGGCGACGTATCGCGCGAGACAGGCGCGCCGGACGGCGCACCGGCCGTCCACACCGTGCCCTCGTCGATGAAGAAGGTGTCGTGCAACGAGCGCGCCGGGTGGTCGGGGGGCGTGTTCAGGGCGGTGAAGTTGTAGTAGTCGAGCTCGATCTCGGGACCCTCGGCGACGGTGTAGCCCAGGCCGAGAAAGATGTCTTCAACCTCGCGCACGGTGTGGCTGATCAGGTGCCGGTGGCCGAGCGGCAGCGGCGCCCCGGGCAGCGTTATGTCGATGCGCTCGGCGGCGAGCGCGGCGGCCAGCGAAGCACCGCGCAATTCGGCTTCGCGCTCCGCGATGAGGCGCTCGAGCTCGACGCGCACGACGTTGCCCAGCTTGCCGACCACCGGCCGTTCGGCGATCGGCAGGGTGGCGATCGAGCGCAGGATCTCGGTGAGCCTGCTCTTGCGGCCCAGGAACTGCACGCGCACCTGCTCGATGGCGCCGGTATCGGCCGCATTACCCGCCGCGGCCGACGCCTCGGCAAACAGCGCGGCGAGCTCGGGCGTGCGTTCCCGCACGTCGTGTAACTGGGCCTCGTCCATGGTCACTCCTTCCGCGGCGCTGAGCCGCCGGACGCGGGGTCTTCTGGCTTCGCGCCGCGCGGCTCGCCGCCGCCCATCGAGCGCGCCGGCCCGGCGGGACGGCGCGAGAGCTCATACAGTGCGATGGCGCCGGCGACGCCGGCGTTCAGGGACTCTACCCCCCGGCCCGTGGCTCCGGCCAGAGGGATGGTGACAAGATCGGTGACGCAGGCCAGCGCCTCGTCGGACAACCCGGCGCGCTCGGCGCCGACCACGAGCAGCGCGGCGCCGCGGCGGCGCGGCTCGCGCGGCGGCGCGAGGCGATCGAGCGGCGTGCCGCCGTGGGCGACGAGCCCGTAGACGACCTGGGCCTCGAGCTCGTCGACGGCCCGCTCGAGCGTCACGTCCTGATAGAGCGGCAGCTCGAACACGGCTCCCATGCCGGCTCTCACCACCTTGGGCGAGAACAGATCGACCGAGCCGGGTGAAGCGATGAGGGCGGCGGCGGCGAACGCCGCCGCCGCCCTCATCAGCGTGCCGGCGTTGCCGGGGTCGGCCAGCCGGTCGATGTAGACGGCCGGCGCCGCGGGGCCGCCGAGCGGGCCGCCGGCAGGCGTCGTGGCAGGCGTCGTGGCAGGCGTCGTGGCAGATGCTTGACGGAGCGGCCCAGGCAGAAGCAGCGAGTCCAGCGGCGGCGCCACCGGGATCGCGAAGACGGCCATGAGAGCGGCCGGCGTCTCGAGAGTCGACAGCCTGGCGGCGACCCGGGGGTCGACCGTATACACGGGAGCATCGCCGATCGGGTGCCCGGACTCGGAGAGCCCGGCGATGACGTCGGTCGCGCCGGCGGCCACGAACACCGCCTGGGCCGGCAGACCCGCCAGAAGACCGGCCAGCACGAGATCGCCGCCTTCGACCAGGAAGGCGCGTTCGCGCTCGCGGTACTTGCGGACGTGCAGTGACGCCGCTCGCTTGACGAGCGGGTTCTCAGTGCTCGTGAGGGCGGCTAAAACCCCACGCGGTCGACCTGCCTCACCGACGGCGGATGCCCTACGCGGCCTGGACCGCGGTGGCGAGCGCCGTCCTGGCCTGCTCGACGAGCGCGGCAAACGACGCCGGGTCGTCGATAGCCATGTCGGCCAGCACCTTGCGGTCGAGCTCGATGTCAGCGAGCTTCAGGCCGTGCATGAAGGCGTTGTAGGAGAGGCCGTGCTCGCGGGCGCCGGCGTTGATGCGCACGATCCACAGCTTGCGGAACTCGCGCTTGCGCACGCGGCGGTCGCGGTAGGCGTACTTGAGGCTGCGCTGGACCTGCTCTTTGGCGCGACGGTAGCTCGAGTGCTTGGCACCGCGGTACCCCTTGGCCTGCTCGAGAACCTTGCGGTGCTTCTTGCGCGCGTTGATGCTTCGCTTTACTCGAGGCATGTCGTACTACTCCTTGATGTCGGTGAGCGGGGCGCGGCCATGGCGGCGGTCCGCCGGCCCGCTCCCCTCAGGCCTTCAGCGTTTGCCGAGAAGCGTGAGGACTTCGTTGCGGTCGCTCGGGCTGACCAGGTCGTTCTTGCGAAAGCCGCGCTTGCGCTTGGAGGTCTTC